>DASTWM010000328.1:0-27033 GCA_035765855.1 Roseiflexaceae bacterium | reverse complement strand
GGGCATGCTGCGCTGGAGCTCTGGAAGGCGGTCCAGCGCATTTGTCCCCTGAAGGTCAACATCGAGCAGGATGACATCGATCTCGTGCTGTTCAGCGCATGCAAGCGCATCATCGACACTGCCGACTTCAGCAACAATGCTGATGGCAGGCTCCTCGCGTAACAGATAGCGAATCGCGTCCCTGAACAGCGTATGATCGTCAACAATCAGCGTCCGAATAAGCGATTTTGGCTGCAAACCCATGCATGGAATCCTTATATGTTGCGCGACGCAGCACGAAGGCGATAGTTCAGACGTGTGCGATTGTATCCCGTACGCCTCTTTTTATCTTAGAAGAATAATCACTGCACGTCAATAGACTCAAGCAGTATTTCCTGATTTAGCAGTGCTGCTTTCCGCATCGCATGGCTACATGATGTGCTACACTCTCACCTGGCAATGAAGCGCGTGGCATTCCGTATCGGAGGAAAGGGCATCCATGGCAACCCCACTCAGAAGCAGGCAAGAGCATTCGATGACAGAACACGATGAGAATCCTGACGCGTGCGTGCGGACCGAGATGGCGCGCTGGACGGTGCCAGGCATAGCGGTCGGCGTGCTGCACAATGGCGAGACGAGCACGTTCGGCTACGGGGTCGCCAGTCTGGAAACCGGCTTTCCGGTGCGCCCCGACACGCTGTTTCAGGTCGGCTCCATATCGAAACTGTTCGTCGCCACCATGATCATGCAACTGGTCGAGCAGGGCCGTGTTGAGCTCGACGCGCCAATCGTCACTTACCTGCCTGATCTGCGCCTTGCCGACGCCGGCGCGCAGCAGACGATCACATTGCGCCACCTGTTGACGCACACCAGCGGCCTGTACGGCGATTGCTTTGACGATCATGGATGGGGCGATGACGCGCTCACCAACTTCGTCGCCAGCTTCCACAAGCTGCGCCAGATCACCGCGCCGGGTGAACTGTGGACGTATTGCAACAGCGGGTTTGGCATGGCCGGGCTGGTGATCGAGCGCGTGCTGGACATGCCATTCGAGCAGGCGGTGCGCGAGCGCATCTTCGCGCCGCTGGGCATGGACCACTCGTTCTACTTCGCGCACGAAGCAATTGCCTACCCGGCGGCGGTCGGCCACACGCAGGTCGAGGTGTTCGGCGACGCGCACGAAGTCGCCCGCAAATATCCGCTGCCGCGCAGTTCCAATCCGGCGGGCGGCATCATTTCGAATGTCGGCGATCTGCTGCGCTTCGCCGCGTTCCACATGGGCGATGGCCGCGCAGGCGACACACGGCTGCTTACGTCAGAATCCATTCGCGCCATGCGGCAGCCGCAGGTGAGCGCGGGCAGCCGCGCCGAAACATGGGGCATTGGCTGGGAGATCAAGACCAGCGACGGCGTGCAGATTGTCGGGCATGGCGGCGCGACCAACGGCTTCAACGCCCGCCTGACACTTGTGCCGGAGCGGCAGTTTGCTCTTGCGATCCTGACCAACAGCGGGCGCGGCGCGGCGGCGTACCAGCGGATCGCTCCATGGGCGCTTCAGCACTTCTGTGGCCTCAAGCAGCCGGAGCCTGCGCCCGTCACACTGTCGGACGAGGAACTGGCGCGCTACGCCGGAACCTATACGCAGCCGCTCGCGACTGTCACCATGCGCGTTGTGGATGGCGGGCTTGAAATGGTCGAGCGCAATATCAGCGCGCTCACCGGCCAGCAGCGCGAACTACCACCGCTCCATGCCCACCCGGTTGGCAACCACACGTTCATGATCGACAGCGCCGGGCAGGCCGAAGGCGAAAAGTTCGCCTTTATCTTCGGCGATGGTCGCCTGCCGCGCTTCGCCCGCATTGGTGGCCGTCTGTCCGACCGTGTGCATACCGAAAACTGAAAGAAAACAACGTCGCCGCGCTTTAGTATTGAGGTCATTCATGTTGCTTTGGTGGCAATGGCTCCTGGTTGCTCTGGGAGCCTTTCTGGTGGGTCTTTCGAAAACGGGAATTGCTGGCATTGGCATTCTGGCGGTGGCGATCTTCGCCAGCGTGCTGCCTGCGCGCGAGTCGGTTGGCGCGGTGCTTCTGACGCTGATCTCTGCCGATCTCGTCGCGGTTTCGTCCTATCGGCGCGAAGTTAGTTGGTCGCACCTGTGGCGCTTGTTTCCATGGACAGCGGCAGGTGTCATCATCGGCGCGCTCGCGCTCAACCGCATCAACGATAGCGGCGTGCGAACATTGATCGGCGTGATTCTGATCGTGCTGCTGGTGGTGTATGTGGTGCGTCAATACCGGCGTGATGCGAATGCTGATGTTTCCACCGCATTTGCGCAGCGCCCATGGCTGGTCGGCCTCACCGGATTGCTGGCAGGTTTCACGACCATGGTCGCCAACGCATCCGGCCCGATCATGGTGATGTATCTGCTGGCGCTGCGTCTGCCAAAATTGCTGTTCATCGGCACGGCGGCATGGTTCTTTTTCGCGGTGAACTTGTTCAAAGTGCCGTTCAGCCTGAGCCTCGGCCTGATCACGCCCACATCAGTTGGCGTGAGTCTGCGCCTGATTCCGTTCGCAATTATTGGCGCGCTGTTTGGCCGGCGGATCATTCATGTGATCGATCAGAAGCTGTTCGAGCGGCTCGCGCTGGGATTGACGCTAATTGCTGCTATCCGATTATTGTTGTAAGCATTTCGGCGTTTTCCTGAGAAACAAATCGCCCGGGTAGCTAACAGCGCCATCGCTGCCAATGCCCGGGCGATCTGCCAAACGTGCTGCTGCCATAGCAGCATGAGATAAAATTATCGACTAAATCTCCCAGTGCTCCGGCGAGCGCCACAGGCTCGACAGAATCAGCTCGCGGGTGAAAATCAATTCCTTCGGCAGCCGGTCGTACAGCTTCGCGAATAGCTCGTCGTGCGCCTGAATTTCGCCGATCCACGCTTCACGGTTGATCGACATGAGCGCATGGAACTGCTCGGGCGTGAAATCTTCCATCCCCCGCCAGTCGAGATCCTCGTAACGCGGCATCCAGCCGAGCGGTCCCTCCGTGCCGACCGCCTGCCCGTTGGCGCGCGCGACGATCCACTTCAGCACGCGCATGTTCTCGCCGAAGCCGGGCCACATGAAGTTGCCGTTCTCGTCGGTGCGGAACCAGTTCACGCTGAAAATGCGCGGCGGGTTCGGGATTTGCCGGCCAAAGTCGAGCCAGTGGTTGAAGTAATCCGCCATATGGTAGCCCGCGAACGGCAGCATCGCGAACGGGTCGCGCCGCACCATGCCAACCTTCCCGGTCGCGGCGGCGGTCGTCTCCGATCCCATGGTCGCCGCCAGGTACACCCCGTAGGTCCAGTTGAAGGCCTGCACCACCAGCGGTACGATGTTGCTGCGCCGCCCACCGAAGATAAACGCCTTGATCGGCACGCCCTGCGGATTTTCCCAATCCTCGTCGATCACGGGGCACTGGTTGGCTGGCGCGGTGAAGCGCGCATTTGGGTGCGCGGCCTTGCGCCCGCAGTCCGGCTTCCAGTCCTGCCCGGTCCAGTCGATCAGGTGCGCGGGCGGCTCTTTCGTCATGCCTTCCCACCACACATCGCCGTCGTCGGTCAGCGCGACGTTGGTAAAGATTGTATTGCGGCTGCACGCGGCCATGGCGTTCGGGTTCGACTTTTCGGAGGTGCCGGGCGCGACGCCAAAGTAGCCCGCTTCCGGGTTGATCGCGTAGATCTGCCCGTCCGGCCCCGGCTTGATCCAGGCAATGTCGTCGCCGACGGTCGTCACCTTCCAGCCTTCTTCCTGGAATGCGGCGGGCGGGATCATCATGGCGAAATTGGTTTTGCCGCACGCGCTCGGGAACGCTGCCGCCACATACGTTTTCTGGCCCCATGGTGCCTGGACGCCCAAAATCAGCATGTGCTCGGCCAGCCAGCCTTCGTCGCGCGCCATGACGGACGCGATGCGGAGCGCCAGGCACTTCTTGCCCAGCAGCGCGTTCCCGCCGTAGCCGCTGCCGAACGACCAGATTGACCGTTCTTCAGGGAAGTGAACGATGTATTTCTGATCTTTGTTGCACGGCCATGGCACGTCCTGCTGGCCGGGTTCGAGCGGCACGCCAACCGAGTGCATACACGGCACGAAATCGCCGTTCCCCAGCACATCGAGCACGGCTCGGCCCATGCGGGTCATGATCTTCATGTTCACAACGACATATGGCGAATCGGTCAGTTCCACGCCGATCTGCGCGATGGGCGAGCCGAGCGGCCCCATGCTGAACGGCACCACGTACATCGTCCGCCCGCGCATACAGCCGTCGAACAGGTTTCGCAGCGTTTCCTTCATCTCCTTGGGTGCCATCCAGTTATTTGTCGGGCCGGCGTCGCCCTTGCTGACGCTGCAAATGAAGGTGCGGTCCTCGACGCGCGCTACGTCGCCGGGGTCCGAGCGAGCCAGGAAGCTGTTTGGCCGCCTGGCCTCATTCAGCTTGATGAATGTGCCGGACTGCACCAGCAGATCGCACATGCGCTCGTATTCCTGCTGCGAGCCGTCGCACCAGTGAACCTGATCGGGCGTGCAGAGCGCGGCCATGTCCTGCACCCAGCTGATGAGTTGAGCGCTCTTGACATACGCTGGAACCAAATTGCCGTTGGTCTTTGTGGTGCGTGCGTCGCGCTCCATAGGTGAGGTTGCAACTGTCATGATCTACCTCTTTGGCTTCAATGCTGCCGGCGGCTACGTGCCTGCGGATGCAGCGATTATGAGACATTCTTCCTCGAAGTTTGGAGACGACGCTGGCTCCAGATCATCAGCATGCGTCACTGCATGCCCTTCTTCCATGAGTATAGGTTGTTTGTTGCTACTGGCATGGCAAGGATTCACAACCTGCGGTTGTGAAACAACAACCGCTCACATTCCCCACATCCAGGCCAGCATGAGCTGCGCGATGATAATTTTGACGATGATGGCAACCGGATAGACCGAGGTGTACCCGATCGTCGGCACGTCGTTGCCGGTCTGCTCGCTGGCGAAACTCAGCAGCGCCGGGTGGGTTTGCATGCCCGCCGCCATGCCGATCAGGATGCTCATGGGAATGCGCAGCAGCTTGTAGCCGATCCATAATGCCATCAGCATGACCGTACATGTCGCCACCGCGCCGATGAGCACGATCTCCAGCCCATTGCCGCTGGTAAACGTCGTCAGAAGCGCGGAGCCAGCACGCGTGCCGATGCCAGCCAGGAACAGGATCAGGCCGATCTGGCGCAGCGTCAGGTTGGCACTGTAGGGCAGCGTCCACACAAACGGGCCAGTGCGCGCGAGCGTGCTCAGGATCAGCGCGACCAGCAGCGGGCCGCCAGCGTAGCCCAGCGAGAAGCGCACGCCGCCCGGCAACGTGATTGGAATGAGGCCGATCAGCAGGCCGAGTGTCAATCCCATGCTGAGCGTCAGAATGTTGACCTCGCTGATCGCGCGGTACGAGTCGCCAAAGAACGAGCTAACCGCATCCATCTGCTCCGGCGTGGCGACGACGCGCACCCGGTCGCCCAGTTCCAAAATTGTGTCGCCATGGGCCAGTTCGTCGCTGTCGCCGCGCCGCACGCGTGTGACCACCGCGCCGAAACGCTCCATCAGGTGCAGATCCTTGATCCGTTGCCCGGCCACGCGCGGATCGGAGACAAAGATGCGTCGATTGTCCAGTTCATGCCGATCACTGTCGAGCCGCTCGGCGACTGGCTAGCCCAGGGCTGCCGTGACGAGGTCGAGCGTGGTGGCGCTGCCGATCACCGAAACTACATCGCCTGGCTCGAAGCTGGTCTGGCCGCTCGCCAGCATGAGGCGGTCGTGTCGCTGCACCCGTCCAAACACCACGTCCCATTGATTGGCCATGGTAAGCTGCTCAACTGGCTTGCGCGTGATCTCGTCGTGCGTAATGCGGACAGTGCGCTGCACAATGCGGTCGCTGATGAAGCCTTCCGCCCGTAACGTATCCGCTTCCCGGGCATAATCGACGTGCCAGATGCGCCGCGCGACCAGCATGGCCAGCATTGGGCCGATCACGCCGATGATGTAGGTGGCCGAGTAGCCGACGACTGGCTCAGCCAGCAGTTGTTCGCGCCCGGCGGTCGCAGAGGAGCGGATGTAATCCAGAATGCTGGCGAGTGCAGGCGTGTTGGTGAAGCTGCCCGCGAACATGCCCGCAACGAGCGCCGGGCGCATGCCCAATACGCGCTGAAGCACCACCAGCAGGGCCGCGCCTGCCAGCAGCATACCGACGCACAAGAGATTGTCGCGCACACCCTGCCGACGCAACGACCGAAAGAAGGTAGGCCCGCTGCTGAGGCCGATCATGTACACAAATACGACCAGGCCAATCAAATAGATAATGTCCGGCAGCTTCAATCGCGGATCGATTGCACCGAAAAAGAGACCGACAAACAGCACCGCCGCAACGCCGAGGCTGGTTCCGGCGATCCTGATTTGTCCGACCGCATAGCCTAGCGCGGCGACGATCGCCAGCGTTAGGAGCGGGTTATCGACGAGAATTTGTATCATGATTGTTCCTCCCGCCTGGCTTCCATGATCAGTGGCATAATGAAGGTTCAATTATCGGAAGGATAATTGAACCTCGACATCGAGCATTGGTATGGAGATAAGGCTCTATTTCAACGAGCGCGCGCGCAGCGATGGGTGCGCCAGCACATAGTCATACGCGCTGCGAGCCGCGCGGGCGCCGTCGCCCATGCCTATCAGCACATTCTCACTTGGGATGGTGGTGACATCACCTGCCGCGAACAACCCGTTCACGCTGGTGGCGAGTTGCGCGTTCACGCGCACGAAATCGTCGCCATCCAGCGCGGCAATTCGCCGGACCATCTGCGTATTCGGTCGCAATCCCAGATCGACAAACACCGCATCAACTGGCAGATGTATTTGCTTGCCTGCCTGCGTGATGACGAGTTGCTCCACAGCGGTCGAACCTTCCACCGCCACGACCTGCGCGCCTTCGTACACGTCTACGTTGTAACGGTAGGGCAGCGCCAGCCCCAGCGACGATTGCATGATGCTTGTGTTGGGCGCAATCAGGCTCACATTTTCAGCGGTCTGGGCTAATTCGAGCACGCCACGCAAGGCGCGCTGCGTGTTCCCGACGACCGCCACGCGCTTGCCCGCGATGAGCTGCGCATGCGTGGTCACCGAGTAGCCAATACCGTACCCGGCGAATTGTTCCGCGCCGGGCACATCCAGCAGGATTGGCGTGACGCCGGTCGCCAGAATAACCGCCCCGGCTTCATGGGTGCCGTTGCGCTCCGTCGTGACCGAGAAAATATTGCGCTCTTTCGTGACAGCCGTGACACCGTCGCGCAGCAGGTGATCAATATGCGTGCTGACCCGGCGCGCGAACATGCTTGTCACTTCCTCGCCCGCGATGTATTCCTCGGTAGGCTCGTCGGCGAGGTACTGGCGCGTTCCGGCCTTGCCGCCCAATACTTCGGCGATCAGCAGGACATCACATTCCTTGCCCAGCAGGAACACCGTGGCAGAAAGTCCCGCCGCGCCGCCACCAATCACAATCACATCACGCATAGCTTGTATCTCTTTCTCGCGCTGTTCGCCGCGTGGTCACAACCATTCACTGATGTGAGTGTAAGGCGACCGAACCGGCGCTTAAGGAATGTATTTGCCACTGTGTGTGAAGATTCGACAACCAGCCATGATCATGAACAGTCTGCGTAGATCCGAGAACAGATATGTGCTTGCGATAGCGACGGGCGCGGTCGGTTGCGAGATGATCACCCGCTGTAGTCAATTGTTTCCGCTGGGTGAAAGCCAGAAACATATACTTGAGATAGTTAGTCATTACCCAGAAGGAGATACAATCATGAAAACCATCATTGTTCCACTTGACGGCTCTGCGCTGGCAGAGCAGGCACTTCCATATGCGCGGGCGCTTGCCGCGCTGACCGGCGCGCAGATTCACCTGATGCAGGCCATTCCCGAGCAGCGTGTTGCGAGCGTGTATACGCCCATGCTCGCGGAAGCGTATGCGGCAGGCAGCGACCCGTCGGAAGCGCTGGAACACAATCACATGCCTGTGATGGCTACGTTGCAGAGCCAGGCGGCGATGTATCTTGCGGAACAGGCGCAGGCGCTTCGCACAAACGCTATCACTGTTGACATAGAGACATATATTGGTGATCCGGCGGAAATGATTGTTGAAATTGCTGAAACCAAGCCAGCAGCATGGGTGGTCATGGCGACGCATGGATACAGCGGCTTGCGGCGCTGGACGCTCGGCAGCGTGACCGACAAAGTCGTGCAGGCCGCCTCGGTTCCGGTGCTGATCGTGCGCAGCAGCCCGGTCGCGCCGCCCGCCATGGTGCGGTTCCGCAACATCCTGGTGCCGCTCGACGGATCGGAATTGTCCCAGCAGGCGCTACCACTCGCCGTCGAATTAGCGAAGGCCAATGGCGCATTGCTCACGCTGGTGCGGGCGATCTCGCCAACGGCAGATGTGTGGGCTGGAACGGGGCTGGCGGGCCTGCCGCCGATTCCGTACGATGATGTGTACGAGGCGCTGCATACGCAGGCCCGCAGCGAGCTTGAGGCGATTGCCGACGATCTTAGCGCGCAGGGGCTGCGGGTCAACACCGTGGTTGAGTCAGCGATCGCAGCCGATGCTATCATCGCGGAGGCGCACCACTGCAAAGCCGATCTGGTGGTGATGGCGACCCATGGGCGCGGCGGCTTGCGGCGCTGGACGCTCGGCAGCGTCGCCGACAAGGTGCTGCATGCGACCATCACGCCGCTGCTGCTGGTGCGTGCGCGGCATACAATCTGAGAGGTGCGTGGGCGGGCGTTCTCAGCTGAGAGCGCCCGCCCTTTTCATATCATTGCTGGAGCAGCGGAAGCAGGAAATAGATCATGAACGCCAGCGCGATGAACCAGAAAATCGGGTGAATCTCGCGGTGCTTGCCGGTGACGGCGCAGATAAACGCATAGGCGACGAAGCCCGCTCCAATGCCGTTGGTGATGCTGTACGTAAACGGCATCAGCGTCATGGTCAGCAGCGCCGGGAAGCCTTCCTCAAACTCCGTGAAATTGATCTCGCGGATGCTGCTGCACATCAGGAATCCAACCAGAATAAGCGCGGGCGCGGTTGCCTCGGATGGCACCACCCCGGCAATCGGCGCGAGAATCATGCTCACCAGAAACAGCAGCCCGGTGATCACCGCCGTCAGGCCGGTGCGCCCGCCTTCGGCCACGCCCGCCGCGCTCTCGATGTAAGTTGTGACCGATGAGGTGCCAAAAATGCCGCCGACGGCTGCGGCAATCGAGTCGATGAGCAGCACGCGCTGCGAACCGGGAAGCTCGCCCTGCTGATCCACAAAGCCCGCCTGTTCACCCACGCCGATGATTGTCCCCATAGTATCGAAAAAATCCGACAGCATGAGTGAAAAAATAAACACGCTGGCGGTGATTGGTCCAACCAGGCTAAAAATCGACACATTCAGGCCCTGCCCGATGGTTGCGAAACTTGGCGGCGGAAAGTCAGTCGGCAGCGCGCCCTGCACACCCGGCACCGCGTTGGTGATGTCGGAGCCAAAGGCGTAATGCGCCACGATGCCCAGCAGCGTCGTCAGCACCACGCCCAGCAGCAGCGCGGCTTTGAGCCGGCGGACAATGAAAATCATGGTCAGCAGCAGCCCGATCACGGCGAGCAGCACCGGAAAGGTCGTCAGATTGCCGAGCGCCATGGGCGTGCCCTGGCCGCGCTGCACCAGCCCGGCGTTGTTGAGGCCGATAAAGAGGATAAATAACCCGATGCCAACGCTGATCGCGTGTTTCAGCGAAAGCGGAATGGCACGCATGACGGCTGTCCGCACGCCTGTCAGCACCAGAATGGTGATCAGCACGCCTTCCAGGAAGATGACACCCATGGCAGCCTGCCATGGCAGCCCCAGCCCCAGAATAAGCTGGAACGCGACGACCGCGTTCAGCCCCAGCCCCGGCGCGAGCGCGAAGGGATAATTGGTGTACAGCCCCATGGCAATTGTCATCAGCCCGGCGGCCAGGCATGTTGCGGTCAGCGTCGCTGCAAACGGCGGTCCTTTGCCTTCGAGTGTCCCGCTGGAGAGAATCGACGGGTTGACAAAAATAATGTACGCCATCACAAAAAACGTGGTGACGCCTGCGAGAACCTCGGTACGGAGCGTGGTGCGGCGCTCCGCGAATCGAAAAAAGCGCGCGATACCGTGCTCATCGGCCTGTGGTTGTGGATTCACATGTTCCATGCCGGGCAACTCCTCATCCAGTAAGACTCCGCTTGGTAAGGGAGTAGCTGCGGCGTCGCGCTCATGCGCATGCTCGGCGGCTCCTGTTCGCCCGCGCACATGGGCCGCTCCGCCGCAGCACTGTGTATCATTATCTTACCGCATGAGGCGCAGGTCAAATAATTCTTATGCACTGGCCGCTCTATTTACCAGTTGGTGTACGAGCCGTCTGGTCGCCGAAATTGCGGCGTCGGCGCGTAGTGTTCGGTAATCTCCGCGAGCATGTCAGCGCCTGCCGGGTCGAACTCCACGCCCAGGCCGGGATGTTTCTCCGGCCACAGTTTGCCGTCGCGGAACGTGCAGCCCTGCGGCAGGTGCGGCGGCTGTTTCGGCGCGGCACCGGCAATTTCCTGGACCGCCGGCGTGGGCAGCGCGCACAAGGTTTGCACCAGCGCCGCCAGCGCAATCGGGCCGGTGAAATGCGGCACTAACGCGACATAATGCGTCTCGCAGATCGCCGCGATCTTCATCCATTCCGTGATGCCGCCGACATTCGGCAGCGTCATGCGTGCGTAATCGATCACATGCCGCTCGATCAATTCGTTGCTGTCCCAGCGGTCGCCGTACTGCTCGCCAGCGGCAATTGGCGCTTTGACCTGGCTGCGGAACGCGGCCAGCGCGCCGGGATTTTCCGAGCGCACCGGATCTTCCACAAACAATGGATTCAAGTCCTCGATCAGCGTAGCGAGCCGCACCGCGTCGGCCATGTCCAGGCGCGTGTGAAAGTCAATCGCCCATTCGCCTGCCGCCCCGACGCCTTCGCGAATTTCCTGACAGCGGCGATAGGTTTCTTCGACCATATGGCGGGAGTGGAAAATGCCGTTCTTGGGGTCGGCCACGGAGGTGCGGAACGCGCGGAAACCGGCCTCCATGCACGCCCGCGCGGTCTCGGCCAGCGTGCCCTGCGAAGGAAAAGAAGTCGAATAACACTCGACGTAATTGCGCGTTTGGCCGCCCAATAGCTCGTACACCGGCACACCCAGCGCCTTGCCCTTGATGTCCCACAGCGCCAGGTCGAGCGCGCCGAGGCCGTGCAGCTTTTCGCGCCCGGCAGGATAAAAGTAGCCGCGATACATCATTTGCCAGAGATGCTGAATGCGCGACGGATCTTCGCCGATCAGCATGCCCGCGCACTGCTCCACGATGTCGCGGGTGCCGCCTTCGCCAATGCCGGTGATGCCCTCATCTGTTTCAATCGTCACCACCATGTCGCTCTGGCTGAAGTTCGGGTTGAAGCGTTTCGGTCGGTAGCAACGGATACGTGTAATCTTCACATCGGTGTCCTTTCACCTGATAACGAACGACGAAACCCCATTGTAACGTGTCATGCCTGGCTGCGCCTGTGCTACAATGCGCTGTATGTATCCACGCACAGCGTGTCTTTGAGCAAGCTTGGAGCGCCCCATGTCCAATTCCACTCGGTCGAGCAACCAGGATGGTACGCCAACACCTGCTGATGTACGTAGCGACATGCAAATCACCAGAGCTGTTGCAGCGGCGCGCCGTACCTGGCTGAAACGGCTGGCGGCGTTCTACGGTGTCGATATGCCCGCGCCGGAAGCACCTACGCAGAAAGTCAGCCTCGACGCGCTCGACGCGCCCTACATACAACAATTGCGCGCCCGGCATGGACTGACGCAGGTGCAGGTCGCGCGCGATTTAACGAATGTGCGTGTCAAGCTGTTTGAATGGGCCGACCGCATGCCCGAATATGACTTTCTGCTGCGCGAAACGCTGACATCTGCCGTCGCGCAGGAAGCGGTCGGCTCCATGCTCATGCCGTTGATCGACATGCACATCTATGACGATATGCAGTCATTCACGCACGCGGTGCTCGCCTGTCTTACGTCGCCCGCGCTGGCCGATCTGGTGCGCGAGCAGCGCCTGGCCTCTATTCAGGCCGCCGATTCGTTCGCGCGCTGCCGGGTCGCGCTCACGCTGGCGCGGCAGCTTGGCGAGCCGGATTACCGAGAAGGTATTCGCAACCTGATCCTGTACCTGCTGGACGAGCGGCGCTGGTGGCGCGGCATGGCGCAATATGCGCTGTTCAAGCGCGCGCAGGGCCAGTTTGTCGCGCCAACCGCCTTCTATTATGACCGGCAACCCGGCCCGCAGCAGCATGACGGCGCGCGCTTCCTCATCCTGTTGCTCGGCATTTCGGCGGGCGAGATCACTGGCGACGCGGCGAACGGTGTGTCCGCCGCCATGGCCGACGAACTGCTGCGCGACGGCGACGAAGCGCTGCTGCGGCAGGTCTGGCAGCAACTCAGTGCCGCGTGATCATGCACGGCTAATATCAGTCGTTTTCCAGCAACTCCAGGATGGTTCCGATCTGCCCAACTCCATCCATGTACGCATAGCGCCCGCCGGTGTACTCGCCGCGCTGCGCCAGCAGAATGCCTTGGGCGTCGGGCGGCACCCACGAGGGGTGCCGCTACGGTATCATCGACGTTTAGAACATATCCTCTGTGTTAATCTGAAATCGTCATATCGTAGCGACGCCCCTTGTGGGCGTCGGGCGGCTTGTGGGCGTCGGGCGGCACCCACAAGAGGTGCCGCTACGGCCTCCCCGACGTTTAGAACATATCCTCAGCCGTGCGGCGCTACGACCACAGCCGATCATGGCTCGGCGCGTTGTCCCACTCGGTTGTCGGCTCGAAGAAACCCTTGTCCCAGTCCACCAGGTGCTCCTTGACAACCTCTTCATTCAGCGTGAATCCGAGTCCTGGCCCTTCAGGAACGGGAATGTAGCCCTTCTGAATAATCGGCTTGGTTTCGCCATTGATAGCGATGAAGTCATTCCAGAACGGCACCTCGGTGAAGTGATGCTCCAGCGCGATGAAGTTCTCGGTCGCCGCCGCGCAGTGGACGCTGGCCATGGTGCTGATCGGCGTGCCAGCCATGTGCATCGCCATGCTGATGCCGTAGTCCTGCGCCATGTCGCCGATCTTCTTGGTTTCAAGGATGCCACCGCTGGTCGCCATGTCGGGGTGGATGATGTTGACCGCGCGCGCTTCGAGCAGCGGCTTGAAGCCTTCTTTCAGGTAGATGTCTTCGCCCGTGCAGACCGGCGTGTTGAGCGAGCGCTCAAGCTGCACCCACATATCGGTGTACTGCCACGGCACCAGGTCTTCCAGCCATGCCAGGTTGTACGGCTCCAGCGCCTGCCCCAGTCGGATGCAGTCATCAATGCCGATATGGCCGAAGTGGTCGGCGGCAATCGGCACCTCGTCGCCCACCACCTCGCGCACCTCGGCGACATACTCGCAGATCGAGTCGAGGCCCTTGGGCGTGAGGCGTACATGCGTGAACGGGTGCTGAAGCTGGTGAATGTTCAGCATGCGGTCGAGCTTGTCTTCCGGGTCGCCGGGCAGCATGCCCTGCGGCCACGAGAGCATGCCTTTTTTGCCGATCAGCGGCTGCACGCCGACGTCCATCTTGAGCATGGTGAAGCCGCGGTCGAGCCGCTCTTGCAGCTTCTTGCCCATCGCCGCGCCGGTATCCTCGTTTGGCGTGTCGCAATACATGCGCACCCGGTCGCGGAACTTGCCGCCCGCCAGCACGTAGGCCGGAATGCCGTACGCCTTGCCGGCCAGGTCCATCAGCGCCATCTCGACGCCGCACACGCCGCCGCCCTGCCGCCCATGGCCGCCGAACTGCTTGATCTTGCGGAACAGCTTGTCGACATTGCACGGATTTTCGCCCAGCAGGCGGCTCTTGAGAGCCAGCGCGTAGTTTTTGCTGGCGAAGTCGCGCACCTCGCCATAGCCGCTCAGTCCCTGATTGGTGTCAATACGCACAATCGTGAAGTGCCAGTTGTTCCAGCCAACTGTCGCCGTGCGCAGGTCGGTGATCTTTAGCTCACTCGGGCGCGATCCGGTGCGCGCATGATCTTCTGGTCGTGGTGTATTGTCAGTCATTTGTTCCTCTGCTCTGATGAAATAATAAGGCTGCAACATGACAAGATGGCGCGATGACAAGCTGGTGAAACGCAGGCACATATGATGTTGTCAGCTTGTCACCCCCTCAGCTTGTCAGCTTGTCAGCGTGTCTGCTTCCACGCTTCAAAATCAGCCTGAATATCCTCGCGCCATGTCGGTACGTCGATCTCGCCACTGGTGTATGTGCCTTCGGCCAGCCGCATCTTGCCAAACTCATCGCGCACGCGAATGTCTTCACTGCGCTCGACAACTTCTTGCGCGAGGTGCGGCGGAATGAAGATCACGCCGGTGGGCGTGCCGAGCACCACGTCGCCCGGTAGGACGGTCACGCCGCCGATCCGGATCGGAATATTCATGCCAGCCAGCGTCACGTCGGCAATTGCGGTCGGGTCCACGCCGCGCACGTAGAAGTTCACATCTTCCAGTTCGACCAGCCCCTGATAATCGCGGATGCCGCCGTCGATCACTGCGCCGGCGCGGGTGCGGCTGCGCACCGAGGTGCCAAGGTTATCACCGACCACGGTGCCGTCCTTGACCTTGCCGAAGATATCGACCACCATGACATCGCCAAGTTGCAACGTCTCGATCACCCACGAGTTCTGGCCGCCGATCGCGCCGCGCCCTTCGCCAAGGCCGGTTTGCTGCACAGCGTCGTGGTAGTCGGGGCGGTGCGGCACGAACTGCGCTGTCACTGCGCGCCCGACCATGATCGTGTTGGGGTGGGTTTCCATCCAATTGCCTTCAAACTGGCGATGATAGCCATTGCGGCGCAACACGCCCCATGCTTCTTCGGTCGTGACCAGCTTCATCCGCTCCAGCAGATCGTCCGACACGCGCGGGCGACCGTCTTCAAAGCGCTCGCCGGTGTACTGGCTGGTGAGTTGGAGGATGTCCTCGCGCGATGGTTGAACACGCATAATGTGGTTTCCTTTACTTAACTTGATTCATAATTCGTTGCCACAGAGGTCACAGAGCGCACCGAGGTAAGGACCCCAATCTCTGTGGTCTCCGTGTACTCTGTGGCTTCAGAATATGCATAAACACTACTTGTCGTCATGGGTCCAATGTAACAGGCGTTCCGCTTTCGAGCAATCGTAGAAGCCGTGCGTGCCGTTCAGGTCGTCGCGCACCGGCACGTCTGGGTAGAACTGCCGCGCCAGCTCGCGCGATGGCGTCTCCATCACCGTATCGGGCGCGACGATGTAAAACACCTCATGCCCGCTGAAGTCGGCGGTGATGGAGTTCATGCAGGCCTGCGCGGCGGCATCCAGGCGGGTGTAGCCCCACAAATGCTTTGCGTTCACGCCGCCCGGCTCGCGCACGCGCTGCATGGCTGTGGCACGATCAGGCGCGATGCCATGGAAGCGCATGCTGGCAATTGTCATATTTTCATAGCGGCGGGCAAACGAATCGCCCTGTTGCTCGCAAATCCATTTCGACAGGCTGTACGGGTCTTCGTTGTAGGTTGGGTGCTGCTCGTCGAGCGGAAAATAGTCGTAGTGCGGCCAGCGGCTGTATGCCGCGCCGGTGGCGTTGATGCTGGACGCCTGGCACACGCGCATGATGCCCAACTCCGCCGCCGCGCGCAGCGCGTTGTAGCTGCCAACCACGTTGTTGTTATGCACCACATGATCGGGGTGACCGCGCGGCGAAGGGATCGCGGCCATGTGAATCAGCGCATCGCAGCCCTGAAACGCGCGCTCCAGCTCCTCGTACTGGGCGATATCGGCCTGAACGAAGCTCAACTCTGGCCGCGACGGCGCATCGGCTGGCGCGACGCGGTCGATGCTGACGACGCGGTGGCCTTGTTCCAGCGCCAGCGCGGTGATGGCGCGGCCAATGCGGCCACTGCCACCGGTGAGTGCAATTTGCATAATGAACTATTTTCTAGCCACAGGGGACACAGAGATCACAGAGGTAGCATAAAATTTATTCTCCGTGTCCTCTGCGTCCTCTGTGGCTTAACGGTGTCGTTGTCGTTCTAGTTCGCGTACACTGCTTCGCGCAGGCCGCGAATGTAACCAATCGCATACAGGCGGCCAAAAGCGGAATAACCGGCATTGTCGTTGCTGTCGCCTTCCACCGTCGGCACATGATCGGGCCGCAGCACGCCGTTGAAATCGATGTCGCGGTAGGCTTTCAGGCATTCGAGCATGTTGGTTTTGCCCGCGTCGTGCCATGTTTCCTCGAACTTTTCGGGCGTGCCGCTTACGTCGCGGAAGTGGACGAAAAAGATTTTGCCCTGCTGGCCGAACTTGCGGATAACGCTCGGCAGGTCGTCGGTCATGAGCGTGAAGTTGCCCTGGCACATGGTGATGCCGTTCATGGGACTCGGCGCCATGTCGAGCAAGCGCTGATAATTCTCCACGCTCCGCATGATCCGGCTCACGCCGCGAATCGGCGAGATCGGCGGGTCGTCGGGGTGCATGGCCAGCTTGACACCGGCCTTCTCAGCGACCGGCAGCACCTTTTGCAGGAAGTACTGCAAGTTCGTCCAAAGCTCGTCCTCGCTGATCGGCCCAAGTTCGGTCGGCGGGGCGTTCTGCATGAGCGCGTGGTCGTAGCTGGTGACGAACGAGCCGCCGCGCGAAGGCGTGCTGGTGTTGGTGCGCATCCAGTTGAAGTCTGTCATCCACTCGTAGCACCACACCGGGACGCCAAGCTTGCCCATGTTCTCCAGCAGCGTGCAAACCGTGGCGATCTCTTCGTCGCGGCCTTCCAGCCCGCGCTTGGCCTTGTTCAGCGGCGGGCGCGCCTCGATCACGTCCAGCGAAAAGCCGCCGCTCTCGTAGCGCTGCTTCATGCGCAGCAGCGGCATGTAATCCCACGGCGCATCGGCTCCGTTCATGGGGTCGTTGAACGGCAGCCCGCCGACCGCGTGGTCGACGCCGGCCTGCTTCGCAAGTTTCCATACAGTTGAAGGAACCGGCGGGATGACTTCAGCAATTTCGATCATGGGATGCTCCAATCTAATGCGTTATGATACAAAGACGGAATACGTTTTGATAACTCAGGTAGAAAGCGCGAATAAGCCACCAATCAACGGCGTATCACGCAACTTCATTGTCCCGACATGGCGCGCATGAAGCACGGATGATAAGCTGCGGCTGGATAATGACCCGCCGCGCGGGGCCGTTGTAGCGGCCCACCATGCGATCCTGCAGCAGCACCACTGCCAGTCGCCCGATCTCACCGACTGTATGATCCACGGTCGTCAGCGGTGGCTGGAGATGCTCCGCGCTCGGAATATTGTCGAATCCAACAACCGAGACATCTTCGGGAATGCGGATACCGGCGGCTCGTAGCGCGCGCAGCACGCCAATTGCAACCAGATCGATCTGCGCGAAAATGGCGGTGAACGGCACCTTGCGCTCGATCAGCGCGCGCGTGCCCGCTTCGCCAATCTGTTCGAGATTATCCGCGTTGATCTGCACCTGCAACGCGGGATCTGCGGGAATGCCAGCCTCATGCAAGTCCTCCAGATAACCCTGATAATGGCGAACAATGCGCGTGCGTGCCGCGCCGATAAATGCAATCCGGCGATGACCAAGACCAATCAGGTGCTGCATCAGTTCGCGCGCGCCGCCCACATGGTCAGTCGAAACCGAGTCAGCACCCACGCGCTCGGCATGCCGCACGACAAACAGAAACGGCTTCCCACTCTGCGTGAGGCGCTCGTACGAAGCGACTGATTCGTCGTCACCCGACAACGCGACAATGACGCCTTTCACCGCCGGGTTCTCGGCGTAGCGCGCGAGGTGCGGCGCTTCGCTGTGGCCGCTCAAATGGGATTGGCCCAACAAAAGCTGATAACCAGCGCGCGTGCTTTCACGCTCGATAGCGGTCGCCAATTCGCCAAAATAGGGATTTGCCAGACTTGGAAGGATGAGGCCAATTGTCGCATGTTCCTGAAGTGGCTCAGTTGCGAATGTTCTGGGCCGGCCCACATAGGTACCAGACCCCGGTACACGGTAGACCACGCCTTCGTCCACGAGCAACTGAATCGCCCGCCGCACCGTGGTCCGCGAAAGCCCTCTGCTGATGGACAATTCGCGCTCCGACGGCAGCGGCTGACCAGCATCATAGACGCCTTGCGCGATTGCTCTGCGCAGATCAGTGACCAGATTGTGGGTTCGGCGGACAGGTTTCACAAATGTTTGGTACTCGCTGGTATGATACCAATCTGGTGGGGCTAGTATAGTGGATCTCGGCTGGATGTCAAGTGGTGTGCTCACCCGCAATGCTGCTTCTATGATGCTGCTTCTATGAGGAGCGGCGTCGCGGGTGAGCGTGTATTAGGAGGTAGTTAATGCGCGCATGTCTTTCCATTCGCGCCAGATATCGGCCATGCATTCCCACTCCTGCGCCTCATGATCGACGTGATGAAGGCGGAAATTGCGTAGTGAATATGCGGATTACGCTTGAAATGCCCTCACCGCGTTCTGCAAGCCTTGTTCGTACAGGCTGATCAGGCGATCCCAGCGCTGGTCGGCGGCGGTGTCGATCTGCTGGCGGTCCGGATCGGCCTCGAACCATGCCAGCGTCTGCTTAATGCCCTGCGCGAAGGTGGTCGTCGCGCAGAAATCGGGTACAAAGCGCTTGATTTTGCTGTTATCAAACACCACGCTGACAACTTTATCGCCAATCAGGCTGCCGGTCATGTCCGGCATGCATGCGGTGATGAAGTCGGACGCGATGTGAACGATGTTGAGCTTGACGCCCGCCGCGTCGGCGACCGCTTCGTACAGTTGGTTCCATGTCAGCACTTCGTCGGTGGTGATGTGGAAGGCATGCCCGATCGCCTGCTGGTGGCCGAGCAGCCCCACGAACCCTTTGGCAAAATCGGTATTGTGCGTGATCGGCCACAGCGATGTGCCATCGCCCGGCACGATCAGCGGCTTGCCCTGCCGCATGCGCGCGATAGCGGTGTAGGGCTTTTGCCAGCTATTGATTACCAGCGGGATCTGGGTGTCGCCGTAGGTGAGCGATGGCCGCACGACCGTGAAGGGAAAGCCTTCCTCGCGGTACGCGCGCATCAGGCGCTCCTCACAGGCAAGCTTGTTCCGCGAATATTCCCAGTAGGGGTTGGCGAGCGGCGTGGCTTCCGTGATCAGGTAGGAACTGACGGGCCGCTGGTACGCGCTGGCGGAACTGATAAAGATGTACTGCCTGATGCGGTCGCGGAACAGCGCAATATCGCGCTCGACATCTTCGGGCGTGTATGCCACCCAATCGACCACGACATCGAACTGGTGGTCGGCGAGCGCCTGTTTGGTCGCCTCCAGGTCGTGAATATCCGCGACCAGGCTCGTCGCGCCCGCCGGAATATCTTGACGATTACCACGATTGAGAAGAAACAGATCGATGCCCTTCGCAACCGCCAGCCGGGTACTGGCGATGCTGATCAGGCCAGTGCCGCCGATAAAGAGGACTTTCATCACACACTCCACACTACTTACAGCATGATGCCTGCTGCTGCGCCACGGAACGAGCATGCTCCGCCGCCATCCGATACTTCTCCAGCCCTTCGCAGGAACTCAGTCTGCATTCGGATTGTTGTCCAGGATTGTCTCGATTCGTTCCATGATGTCGGGCGTCAGCTTCGCCGCGACATCCAGCGCTTTCATGTTCTCAGTCACCTGCGCGGGCCGGCTTGCGCCCGTGATAACCGTGCTCACATGCGGGTTCTTCAGGCACCACGCCAGCGCCAATTGAGCCAGCGATGCGCCAAGCTCATCGGCAATCGGCTGGAGCTGCTTCACTTTCTCGATCCGCTCCGGCGTAATGCCGCGCTGAAGCCATTCATAACCTTGCAGCGCGGCCCGGCTGTCGGCGGGAATGCCTTCGTTGTACTTGCCAGTCAGCAACCCTGATGCGAGCGGGCTCCAGATGGTCGTGCCGAGGCCAATATCGCGGTACAGCGGCGCGTATTCCTTCTCGAAACGCTCGCGCGTGAACATGTTGTACTGCGGCTGCTCCATGGTCGGCGGCGTCAGGCCATACTGCCGCGCGACCGCGTAGGCTTCCATGATCTCGGCGGCGCTCCATTCCGACGTGCCCCAGTAAAATGCCTTGCCCTGCCTGATCACGATGTCCATCGCCCGCACTGTCTCCTCGATTGGCGTGTTTGGATCGGGGCGATGGCAGAAGACCAGGTCCACATACTCCATCTGGAAGCGGCGCAAGGCATTGTTCACGCCTTCGATGACGTGCTTGTGCGACAGGCCGGTGTCGTTCGGCCCTTCGCCACCCCAGAAGATCTTGGTCGACACAACCAGATCCTCGCGCCGCCAACCCAACTGCTTGATCGCGTTGCCCATGACCGTTTCGGCGTTGCCGCCGGCGTAGCCCTCGGCATTGTCGAAAAAGTTCACACCCGCGTCATACGCGGCGGCCATGCACTCGCGGGCGGTGTCCCCGCCAACCTGTCCGCCGTACGTAACCCACGCACCGAGCGACAGCGCGCTGACCTTGAGCCCTGCTTTGCCTAAACGACGATATTCCATGGTCATGCTCCTTCTCTACATTTCTGTGACGTTCCACCACACGGGTAGCGGTGTAGCAATTACTTGGCCGTAGGAGCGGCATCGGCGGCGTCTGTTATGGCACTAAGCACTGACCATAGTTCATCTGAGATACGATGGGCGGCCAGTGCCAGCGTCTGCGCCACGCGTTCGGGATGCGTCATGCCCACGATTGTGGACGTGATTCGCGGTTCGCGCAGTGAGTATTGGAGCGCGGCGGCGGCCAGCGGAACGTTGAACTGCTGGCAAATCTGCTCCATCCGCCGCACCCGCTCGATCAGTTCCGGCAGCGCGGCGTGGTAGGCGTACTTGCTCCACGCATCCGGCCCTTTCGCCAGCATGCCGCCTCGGTGTGGCGCTGAGAAGACATGGCGTCATGAATCAGCCGTGACCGTTCGCACCGACTGTCGCTCGATCAGCGTCGGGCGCAACACCGAGGTGATGCAATTGCTCGACGGGAACTCCGCCCGGGTAATGAGGAGTTGCACTGCCAGCCGCCCCATTGCGATTTTATCGACCTGCATGGTCGTCAGCCCGGGGCTGACATGCTGCGCCAGATCGATGTCGTCGAAGCCGATGATCGACAGATTATCTGGTACGCTGCGCCCGATTGCCTGCACCGCCTGCATCACGGCAATAGCCATGCTGTCATTGCAGCAAAACAAGGCCGTGATCTGCGGTGCGCGCCGCAGCAGCTCGACGGCTGCCGCCGCGGCCTCTGGTTTCTCGATGTGGCTATCAGCGAAATACGGCGTTGTGATGCCATGATCGTGCAGAGCTTGCAGGTAGCCGCGCCGCCGCTCCTCGATGCTGGGGTAGGCGTCTGGAAGGCTGCCTACCAGCCCAATCTGGCGATGCCCATGCGCAATCAGGTACGCGGTGGCATCGTATGCACCCCGAACATTGTCTGAAACCACCGAATCATAGCTTTTTTCGGCAGCGTAGGCGTCCACCAGCACGGTCGGCATGGTGCGCCGCTGCATCAGCCGCGCGATCGTGGAATCAACGAATGCGCCGACCAGCAGCAGCCCATCCAGTTCATCTTCCAGCAGCATGCGCGGCAGCTCTTGCGGGTGGTTAGCGCAGTCAACTTCCAGCGTGGCGAACAGCAGATTGATCTGCTGCCGACGACACGCGGCATCAATGCCCGCCATCACAGTGGCATAGAAGTGATTGGCCTGCGGCTGATCGCACATGCGGCCCTTGATCAGCATGCCAACTTGCTGAAGCGGTTGGCTGGACGCAAACTCGATCTGCGGGCGCTTACGATAGCCCAGCACGCGCGCAACATCGAGCACGCGCTGACGCGTATCGTCGTTAATGCCTGGTTTGTCGCGCAGAACGAGCGATACTGTCGCGAGCGAAACGCCGCTCTTACGCGCAATATCTTCCATGGTGACGCGCTGGCTCATTGATCAATCTCTTAAGAACGATGGCATGATTTTATGCAATAGCCTGACTGGAGAAGAAGCTGTTTCCCTCCAGTATACCATTGCTGTCGCGAGATAAAATGGCTCGCAGCCGCTTTATGTTGCGAGTAAACCACACGTTGTTTGAGCAATAGGTTACTCAGGCCGGCGAGGTGCGCAGCGTGTGCAGCACACGTTGCGCGCTCTGCCAGGGCGCGCCGCCCGTGCGGTTGGTCAGCACAATCACTGCGAGATCGCGCGCCGGATCGCATGCAATACCGTTGGTGAACCCCATTGTCTCGCCGTGGTGCCACAGCCACATGCCCGCGTCGTCGTGCTCCACGAACCAGCCGAAGCCGTACGGCCCCCGCCCGCCATCCGCGAGCAGCGGCGGCGTGACAGCGTCGCGCCATGTCGTTGGGCGAACGAGGGCATGCGTCGCCAGCGCGTGCGTCCATGCGGCGAGATCAGCAACCGAACTGTAGATGCCACCGTCGCCCAGCGTGGCGCTGGTCGGGCTTTGGTCGGTTCGTTGCGCGCCGTGTGACATGACCGTGTAGCCCCATGCGCGCTCCGGCACAGTGGAGATGCCTTCGGCATGCGCAACCGTGGCGCGCATGCCGAGCGAGGCAAAGATATGCTCGTGCAGAAAGCGCGCGAACGACACGCCGCTCACCGCCTCAACGATCAGGCCCAGCAGGACATAGCCGGAATTGCTATAGCGGTATGCCGCGCCAGGCGAAAAATATAATTGCTCATGAACGGTCAGCAGCGCAAGCGCATCATGGTCATGCACTTGCGCTGGCTGGTCGGCTGGAACAAAATCTTCGTAATCCCACAGCCCGGATGTGTGGTTGAGCAGATGACGCACGCGGATGTCGTTGGCGCAGGCGGGGAGCGCAGGCAAGAATTGGCGCGCGCAGTCGTCAATATTCAACTGCCGCTTGTCGGTCAGCAGCATGATCGCCATCGCCGTAAACGCTTTTGAGAGCGACGCGAGCCGGTAATTCGTATGCAGCGCGGCGGGAACATGCCGCTCGACATCGGCCAGGCCACACCCGTAGCTCGCCAGGATGCGCCCATCCCGCACGACCGCAGCGCTCGCGCCCGGGCCGCCGGGATGGGCGCAGGGTGTCAGCACTTCACGCAGAAGCGCATCAAGACTGGCGGTGCTGGTCATGGATTAGTGCATTGAAAAGGCAGGCTGCGGCTGCTCGTCCTCTATCTCGGCAGGCGGGCTGGCGCGCCGCAAGAACAGCGCCAGAATGAGCCCAAGCACGGCGATACCGCTTGCGACGGCGAAGGCGAGATGCAAGCCAGCGTTCAGCGCGTCGACCTGCGTGCCGGGCGCGGCAGGATTGCTTGCGGTGCGCAAATACATCTGCGTGCCGTTCGTCATAATCGTCACCAGCAACGCCGTGCCAACCGCGCCCGCAACCTGCTGCAACGTGCTGGAGATCGCGCTGCCATGCCCGTACAGCGCGCGCGGTAACTGGTTGAGCCCGGTGGTAAAGATCGGCGTGAACAGCAGCGCCAGCGCGAAATTGAAGCTGACATGCAGCAGCAGCAGCATGGCGACCGGCGTGCTAGCCGTCAGCGTCGTGAAACGCCACAGAATGAGCGCCAAAAGCGCAGAGCCAGCACTCACCAGCGCGGTCGGGCCGTAACGGTCGAAGATGCGCCCGACGAACGGCGCGGCAACGCCCATCAGCACGCCGCCCGGCAGCAGCAGCAAGCCGGTCTGGAGCGGCGTGAACTGGCGCACGTTCTGGAGATAGATCGGCAACAGGATCGCCGAGGCGAACAAGGCCATCATGATCAGCATGATCAGCGCCACGCTGAGCGCGAACATGGGATAGCGGAAGGCGCGCAGATCGAGCAGCGGCGACGGCAGCGCCAATTGCCGCCATGTAAAGATGATCATGCTGACCGCGCCGACGAACAGGGAAACATAGACTGGCGCGCTGGTCCAGCCGCCGCCCTGGCTCGCGCTGCTGAATCCATACACAATGCCGCCAAAGCCCAGCGCGGACAGGATGACCGACGGCACATCGAGCGTCGTCGGGCGCGTTTCGCCAATGTTTCCGAGATTGCGCGCACCGTAGACCAGCACGCCAAGCGCGATCGGCAGAACCACAAAGAATAAAAAGCGCCATGACAGCGACTCGACAATCAGGCCAGAAATCGTTGGGCCAATCGCGGGCGCGACCGAAATAACGATGCTGACCGTGCCCATGATCGCGCCGCGCCGCTCAGTCGGAATCAACGCCAGAATCGTGGTGGTGAGCAGCGGCAGCATGATCGCCGTTCCCGACGCCTGCACGATGCGGCCAAGCAGCAGCACGGCAAAAATCGGCGCGCTGCCCGCAATAAACGTCCCTGCCGAGAACAAACCGATTGCGGTAAGAAACAGGGTGCGGGTGGTAAACCGCTGCATCAGAAAGCCGGTGGTCGGGATCAGCACGGCCATTGTCAGCATATATGCGGTCGCGAGCCACTGGGCGGTGCTGGCACTCACCTGGAACTCGGCCATCAGCTTCGGCAGGGCGACATTCATGATCGTCTCATTCAGGATGACCACAAACGTCGCCACGAGCATGATAAAAATAATTCCCATTTCACGCTGGGATGTTTTCGGCGCAGATGGATTCCCTACGGCAACAGCTTCCGAACGCATACATCCTCTTTCCACTACTATGTACCCACAAACATGCAAAACTCCTGCCAGTCGCTGGAAGCAAGGCATGTGCCTCCAGTGCGACATTGCAGGAGCAAAGCACAGGCTTTGAACACCTGTGCTACCTATTGTACCATTGACCGGCGAGTTGTTGCTCATTCCTATGATGTATTTTTCGGAAGCGCGGACACTTTCCTACTTGTATTGTGACAAGGCCGCCACGTACTCGTTTTGGTCTGGCTCCTCAAGTTCGGCCATCAGGCTGGCAAAATCGAGCGGCTTGCGCAGAAACGCGATCTGCCCGTTCTGGCGCGGCCATTCCTCAGGCGCGCGGTCCCATGCCAGTTCGATGCCGTTGAAGTCGGGATCGTGCAGGTAAATCGCTTCATGGGTGCCGTGGTCGGACGCGCCGTCGATGCCCCAGCCGCCATCCAGCAGCCGCCTGAGCGCGACGGCCAGATCGCGCCGCGTCGGATAATTGATCGCAAAGTGGTACAGGCCGGTCGTGCCGGGCGCGGGCGGTGATCCGCCCTGGCTTTCCCATGTGTTCAGCCCGATGTGGTGGTGGTAGCCGCCTGCCGAGAGAAAGGCCGCTGTGCCAAGGTTGAAAAGCAGATCGAAGCCCATCACATCGTGATAAAAGTGAATGGCGCGGTCGAGATCGGCGACTTTGAGGTGGACATGGCCGATGCGCGTGTCGGCGGGAATTGATGGTTGCGTCATGGCTGATATTCTCCTGCTATGGTATACACTATATTTTCATGATACGTCATGAACAAGGAGTCTGCATGTCCGAGGTGAATACATTCAGGAGTTACGCTGTTGGGAATTCACCCCTTTGCACTGCCAGGTCATGCTGAACGAAGTGAAGCATGACAATGCCGCACTGCCTAACTCACCTTACGCAGCCGAAATAAACGGGCGCTCTGCTGCGCGGGTTTGCGGTCTGCGCGCCATCCATGAACGCGGGTTGCAAACCCGCGCTACACCCGATAGGAATGTGCATGTCACACCTTTATATGCGTAAGGTGAGTGTGTGACTTCTGACATTGATGTGATTGGCGCGGAGTCGCGCTGAAAGGGGAGCATAACATACCATGATTCAGCCTGGCATCAATGTGTTGCTCACCGAGCGCGGCGATCTGCTCGCTGGCCGCCGCATGGCCGTGCTCACGAATCACACCGGCGTGCTGCCCGATCTTTCGAGCAGCCTGGATGCACTCATGCGCGCCGCCGATGTGCGCGCGATCTTCAGCCCGGAGCACGGCTTCTACGGTGTTGCGGCACCCGGCGCGCATGTGACCGACAGCACGTACCGGCATGTGCCGGTGCATAGCCTGTACGGCGCGCATGTGGAACCGTCGCCAGAGCAGCTTTCGGGAATCGACGCCGTCATTTGTGATGTGCAGGATATTGGCTGCCGCTTTTACACGTATGTATGGACGCTGGTGAAGGTCATGCAGGCGGCAGCACGCCGGCATGTCGCCATAATCATTGCGGACCGGCCCAATCCGCTTGGCGGCACAAGCGAAGGGCCGGGCGTGGAACAATCCCGGCAATCGTTGGTTGGCTTGCACGACGTGCCGGTGCGCCATGGCCTGACGATTGGCGAACTCGCGCGGCTGGTCAATGAGGAAGCGCGGCTTGGTTGCGATCTGACTGTTGTGCCGTGCGCTGGATGGAGCCGGTCGATGGATTTCCGCGCAACGGGCCTGCCGTGGGTTCCGCCGTCGCCCAACATGCCGACCGCCGAAACTGCGCTCCTGTACCCCGGCACCTGTCTGATCGAAGGTGTCAACGTTTCGCCTGGGCGCGGCACGGCCAGGCCGTTCGAGTGGGTTGGCGCGCCGTGGATCAATGGCGCGGCGCTGGCCGAGGAGCTTAACGCGCTCGATCTGCCGGGCGTGCGCTGGCGTCCCGTGGTGTTTCAGCCGCTGGCCGAGCCATATACTGGCGAAATCTGCGCTGGCGTGCAAGCGCATGTCGTTGACTCGCGCGCGTTGCGTCCCGTCGCGCTGGGCGTGGCGCTGGTGCAAACGATCTGGCGCTTGTATCCCAGCCTTCTCGGATGGCATGCCGCGCACTTTGATCGCTTGGCTGGCTCGGCCTCCATCCGCGCTGCAATTACGCGCGGCGCGTCGCTTGCCGAAATCACTGCCTCATGGCATGGCTACACTAA
>DASTWM010000327.1:0-10752 GCA_035765855.1 Roseiflexaceae bacterium | reverse complement strand
GTAATGCGGTGATCTGTGCCATCGAGCTTGCGCCCATGCAGCTCCGTATTGCCGATCTGATTGCCCGCACGCCCGAAGGCGGCGCTGGCCGCATGCCCGAAATTGCGCATGTCGAGGCTGACCAGATCAGTGTTGAATCGTGGGAAGCATATCGAAAATGAGTTATGCGTGTTGAGTATTGAATTGCGCTTCTTTCAAAACTGAACTCATAACTCATCATTCATTATTCATAACTTACATGGGGGAGCTATGTCACGCGTAATCACAATAAGCTCCGGCAAAGGTGGCGTTGGTAAAACAACCACAACCGCAAATCTTGGCACTGCGCTGGCGATGCAAGGGGCGCGCGTGGCGGTTGTGGACGCGGACATTGGCCTCCGTAACCTTGATATTGTGCTTGGCCTCGAAAACCGCATCGTCTATGACCTTGTTGACGTGATTGAAGGGCGCGCGCGGTTGCGCCAGGCGCTGATTAAAGATAAGCGCTTTCCTGATCTCTGCTTGTTGCCCGCCGCCCAGACGCGCGACAAGGACGCGGTGGGTCGTGACGACATGCTTATGCTGGCCAATCAGTTGCGCGCCGAGTTCGATTACGTGTTGATCGACTGCCCGGCGGGTATTGAGTCCGGCTTTCGTAACGCGATTGCTGGCGCGGACGAAGTGTTAATTGTGACCACGCCGGAAGTCTCGGCAGTGCGCGATGCTGACCGAATCATTGGCCTGGTGGAAGCGTTCGAGAAGGGCCACCCGCGTCTCGTTCTGAATCGTATCAAGCCCCGCATGGTCAGCCGCGGCGAGATGATGAGCATCGAGGATGTGCTGCAAATCCTGGCGATCGACCTGATTGGCGTAGTGCCAGATGACGAGTCGATTGTCACCGCAACGAATCGTGGCGAAGTTGCCGTGCTCGACCGTGCCTCGCGGGCGGGCCGCGCCTACATCGATATTGCCCGCCGTTTGAAAGGCGAACAGGTGCCATTCATGGCGCTTGACGATAATCAAGGCATGCTGGATCGCTTCTTTGAGTTGCTTGGTCTGCGGCAGCGCGGCAGCGCACGGTAACTGGCCCCCGTAATCACGCTGCACATGTGTGGCTCGTTTGCTCAACAAGGAGAGACGCGTGAGCTTTTTGAGTAATTTATTCGGCAAGCGTGACCGTAGCTCGGATGTCGCACGCGATCGCCTCTTAACCGTGCTGGTGCATGATCGTGTGAAGCTGACGCCAGATGTGATGGCCAGCCTCAAAGCTGAGCTATCCGAAGTCATTGCGCGCTATGTTCCCAATGCGGACCCGGACGCTATCGAAGTCACCCTGCTGCCGGGCGAAGCAGCAGACCACCTTAAAGCTGACATTCCGCTGCGCCGCACCACAAATTAACATTCACTCATTGTTCATCATAAGGGTTGCTACCCCTTCGTGTTTGTGGTACAGTTTATATCAAGAACGCTCTACCATTCGAATGTCGAGGCGATTGACGAAGGTGCAGCACCACTAACAGGCTGCTATGCGAGCGCCAGCCAATGTATTTCTGGTTGGCGCTGCGCTGTCGTTCGTAGAGGGTAGCATGAGCGCTGAATCGCGCCCGATTCGCCTTTCACCGGCGGGAAAATTTATCACGATTGCCATCATTGTCGCCCTCGCCATTCTGCTTATCCAGGCAGCATATGGCGTGATGATGCCGTTCATTGCGGCGGCGATTACGGCATACCTGTTTAATCCAATCATTCGCGGGCTGCATCACCGGACACGGATCAGCCGCGCGTTCTGGATTCTTGTGCTGTACGTCATGATCGGCGCGTTGATTTACTTGCTGGTGCGGTTCGTCGGGCCGCTGATTACGTCGCAGTACAGCGAGTTGCGCGGGCAAGTACCCGCTATTCGTTCGGCAATCGAATACCAGGTGGCATCGCATCAGGTCGTCGATATTGCTGGGGTGAATGTCGATATTGGCTCTCTGGAAGCGCCAGTGCTGGAGTTGGTGCAAGAGCTTGGCCGCTCGCTGCCGGATCGTGTGCCGCACCTGTTCCTGACGGCGATCGAAGCGCTGCTGCTCTTTATCACTTACCTCATGGTAACGTTTTACTTCCTCCTGCAAGCTGATCAGATTACTGAAGGCGCATACAGGCTGGTGCCTGCTCCATATCGGGCAGAAATTCGCAGCCTTGGGCGGCAAATCGACGCCGTGCTGATGGGGTATGTGCGTGGCACGCTGCTGCTGATTCCGATCATGGCATTGTGTACGTACATTGTACTCATAATTCTTGGCGTCCAATACGCGGCCATTATCGCTATCGCAACTGGCTGTCTCGAAATTATTCCGCTCATCGGTCCATGGACGGCGGCTGGCACGGCCATGGCGGTAGCAATGTTCCAATCGACCACGCCGTTCGGCTGGGATCACTGGCTGCTGGCCGGGGTTGTCGGCTTGTCGTACTTCGTGCTGCGCATGGTCGAAGATAATTTTATTATTCCGCAGGTGGTCGGGCATGCCGTCAAGCTGCACCCGGTGCTGGTGCTGTTCGCCATTCTGGCGGGCGGCGCAATCGGCGGCGCGTTTGGCTTGCTGATCGCTATTCCACTTGTGGCAGTCATTCAGTTGCTGCTGCGCTACCTGTATCGCAAATTGGTCGATGCGCCTGAGCCGCCGATCGATACCTCGCCGCCGCAGGTGAAGCCAGTGCAAAGCAGCGCCACTGAGAAGCCAGCAGCGCGCCCGGTCGCTTCGCAATCCGGCCTGAGCGCGCATCACCACCGTCAGCCTTCTGAAAGCTAAACAAGCACCCACAGCGGGGTGCTTGTTTCGTATGCATGGCTTGTTTTTACAACTTTATTCTTCAGGCAGCGAGAAGCCAATGTTGTGGAAGCCAGCGTCAACATAGATCGTCTCGCTTGTCACGGCGCTTGCCCAGTCGCTGCACAGCCACACAGCTGTTTTGCCCACATCCTCGATGGTAACATTGCGGCGCAGCGGCGCGACACTGGCGAAGTTGCGGTGCATGGTACGGAAGTCAGAAATGCCGCTGGCCGCCAGCGTACGAATCGGGCCGGCGCTGATCGCGTTGACGCGGATGTTGCGCGGGCCGAGATCGGCGGCGAGGTAGCGCACGCTGGCCTCAAGCGCGGCTTTGGCGACGCCCATGGCGTTGTAGTTTTGCATGACCTGTTGCGAGCCGTGGTAGGTCAGCGTCAGGATCGACGCGCCGGGGTTGAGCAGATCCTGCGCGGCTTTAACGACGGCGGTGAGCGAATAGGCGCTCACGTCCAGCGCGAGGAGAAAGCCTTCGCGCGTGGTGTTCAGATACGGGCCGCTGAGTTCTTCCCGCTTTGCAAAGCCAATCGCATGAATGATGATGTCGAGCGAGCCATAAACATCCCGAACGCGGCTCATGAGCGCGTCAATCGCCTCGTCGCTTTGCACATCGCACGGCTCGATTAACTTCGAGCCAACACTCTCGGCCAGCGGGCGCACGCGCCGCTCCAGCGCCTCACCGACGTAGGTGAAACCTAGCTCCGCGCCCTCGGCATGCAATGCCTGCGCGATGCCCCATGCAATCGAATGGTCATTGGCTACGCCCATGATCAGCGCTTTTTTGCCGTCTAGCAAACCCATTGGAAACTCCTTTATGTCTATTCATTTGGCGCAGTGCTTTTCCGCGCGGATTGTTGGCATGGATGAGATTGCGCGCTATCATACAACGGAAGCGATGAAGTGACAAGATGACACGGTGACAAGATGAATCGTATGACAGTGATAACAACATTTTTACGTACCCTTGCGTTCTGGCTCGGCATGTTCGAGTCGCTGGCTGGCGCGCGGAAATGGTGGGGGCTGTCGTGGCTTGGTCGCTCAGTTCCGTCTGCGTTCAGGTGGGCGCTGCCGGTGCTGGCGCTGCCGGGCATGCGCGCGCGACGCGGGTGGCTGCTTGTGAGCCTCCTGCTGACCCTGCCTGTTGCGGTTTGGATTCAGATCAAAGCGAGCAGCCGCCGCAACAAGATGCTGAATCCCTTGCTGCGCTTGCACCCCGGCCAGTATCCAATGTATACGATTTCGCGCTTCGACATTCCCATGCTTGACGGCTACCTGCCCGCGCTCCATGTTGTCCCGCAGGGCGAAACGCAGACTGCCATGTGCATTCTGCACGGCTCTGGTTGCGACAAAACATCGTACATCTGGCGCATGATCGACATGCTGATGGAGCAAAGCATCGCCGTGTTGCTGGTTGATCTCGACGGGCATGGCGAGAACCCGCGCCCGCAGAGTTTCCCAGAGATCACCGAGGATGTCGCTACAGCAGTGGGCTGGCTGCGCGAACGCTACGAGCGCGTCGGGTTGCTTGGCATTAGTCTCGGTGGCTGCATCGCCGCCCGCGCTGTGGCCGACGGCGTGGAAGTGGACCGGCTGGCCTTGCTTGAAGCGCCGCCGCTGCTGCATTACACCCAGCGCGACGTGTGGCGCGAGGCAGCCGCGCTGGTTCGCCCAAACCTGCTCGATCTGTTCAACGACTGCACCGTCGAGCACATGCTCGGCGCATGGATCACCACGCCGATCCGCGCCCGCATTGGTACCCACGACCTGATCGCCGCGCTCGATCTGCTCGGCAGCCTGTCGCGTATTCATGTGCCGCTGCTGCTGCTGTACGGCGGGAGTGACGCGATTGTGAAGCCGCGCCAGGCGGAACAGGCGCGCCGGGCAGCGCCGCCCGCCACAACATACGCGCTGGTGCGGTGGGCCAGTCACCTGACGCTGGTGCTGACGCCGGCGGCGCTGCGGCTGGTCGGTGAGTGGGCAGCGCACCTGAACCAGCAGGCGCACGCTGCCCAGGATGTGCAACATCCGCAGCAGGATCGTAGTGGTGTGTAAATTGGGCTGCCATTCCGCCACCGCCATGTGAGCGACAGGTTGACACATGCCAGAATTACGACGAGCATTGAGGAAGGAATTCGGGATGGTACGTGATTTGCTGAAAAGACATGGAGACAGGTGGTGATCGAGGAGCGCATGCGGCACAGGCATGCGGAAAGGAGCAATGCATGGCTAGCCATTCAAAAACAACAACGAACCATGACGAGATTCGTAAATGGGTTGATGCGCATAACGGCCGCCCGGTTGCCGTGAAAGACACGGGCCGCAAGAACGATCCCGGCGTGTTGCGGATCGACTTTCCGGGCGGCGCGGGCAGCGAGAGCTTTGATGAGCTTTCGTGGGACGAGTGGTTCACGAAGTTCGACGAAAACAAGCTGGCCTTTTTATACCAGGAAGAAAAGGCCGACGGCAGCGACAGCACGTTCTTCAAACTTGTCAATCGCGATTAGCGCACATATGAAGGAGCCGTGCGCTGGCATGGCTCCTGTACTTTTGCCAAAACGCGTTTACGATGCGTGCTCCTCGCGCTGCGGCGGTTCGCGGGTTGTGTCATGCGGCGCGTGATGAAGTGGCAGGCGAATGCTGAACGTGCTGCCGCGCCCTTCTTCGCTTGTCACTGCGATCGTGCCGCCGTGCGCCTGCACAATCTGGTGAACTACGAACAACCCCAGGCCCATGCCGGTGATTTGTTCTGATTGCGCGTTGCTTCCGCGATAGAACTGCGTAAACAGGTTTGGCAGTGCTGCTGCCGGAATGCCCATGCCCTCGTCAGCCACGGTGAGCAACACGTTTTGCTGTTCGGCCTCCGCGCGCACATCGATATGGCCGCCATTCGGGCTGTACTTGATCGCATTTTGCAGCAGGTTGTACACGAGTTGCTCAAGACGCAACTGGTCGCCGCACACGATCAGCGGCGTGTCAGGCGTGTGGCGGGTGAGCGTATGCTGCCTGAGGGCAAACTGTATCTCATCAGTTACGGAACTGACAACAGCGGTGAAGTTCACGGGCGCGTGGTGAATGATAAAGCGCCCCATGTGCAGTTGTGACACGTCGAGCAGTGCGTCGGTGAGGCGGCGCAGGCGATTGGCCTGCATCATCAGCGTGTCGAGCATGCGTTTCTGCTGAAGATCAGGATTACCTGCGCGAGTAAATCGCTGGCTCAGAAGCTGGATGTAGCCGACCAGGGCCGTAACAGGATTCTTAAGCTCATGGGCGGCAACGGCCAGAAAAGCATCGCGGGTTTGCAAGGCAGCTTCGGCTTGTTCGCGCGCCTGGTGTTCAGCTTGAAGCAGGCGCTGATGCTCCTGGGCGTCACGTTTGAACTCGGTAATGTCCGTATTGATCGCCACCGCGCCGACGATTTTATCATTCAGCCGAACCGGCGCGGCGGCGCTGCGCACCACGATATCATTGCCGGTTTGCACTTGCCGCACCAGCACTTCACGAACGCACGGCGTGCCGTGGAGCGCCCGCGCGAACGCCTCCTCATCGGCAGGTATGCGCTCGCCGGTATCGAGATAACGGTTTTGCAGCTGTTCCCCAAGTGCCTGAATGGCATGCTTCAGATCGTCGGCGTTGCTATAGCCGAGCATCCGCACGCCAGCTTCATTCACCGTCCATATGCCTGATTCGTTGCCGACGTAAACCGCATCTGGCATGCTTTGAATAATGGCATTAAACTGTGCCCGCTCGCGTTCCAGTTGCTGAACAGCATCCGTGAGTGCCGCCCTGGTCTGCTGCTGCTGTTCCTGAAGCGCTTGCAATTGCTGGCGCAGATCGCTTACCTCGCGCTGCAACGCTTCAGTACTTGTCTGTTCCTGGCCCATGCTAGCCTCCTTGCACGTACCTTCAGGACTCGTACCCAGCCTGGCGTGCGGTTAGATCGAAACAATCAGCAAACCACCGGCACATGTCGGGCAGTGTGCAGCTATACAACGCTGAATGGAAGTGTGGGGCATGGCGCAATCGAGCGCCAAAGCGAACTCGCTTTCATGATACCAGAAATAGATCGTGTTGTATACACTTCTTCTTGGAAATGAGCAGGCATGAGGATAGGAATTTCCCGTGCTGCCAACGCAATGATGTCGTTAATGCACAAAAGGTGCGGTGGCCTGTTCCAGAAAAGTGAGGGTTGCCATGGCTTCCTCGGCGCTTTGCCCGCACATGTCTGCCATGGGGCGCAGACTTCCGCACACCGCCGGGCGCTCGGGCATGCCAAACAGCTTGCAGCGGTTATCCGCAGTGAGTTGCACGCAGCGCACTCCGGCAGGCTTGCCGTGCGGCATGCCCGGAATCGGCGACGAAATCGATGGAGCGATGCAGCACGCCCCGCAGCCAGCGCGGCAGCGTAATGGTTCTTTAGATTCCTCGGCTGTTTTCATGTGGTCATTGTACTATGCCTGACCTCACCATGGGAGATCATGGTATAGTTCACCAATCTTTTGGAAAGATTCGTTTATATAACACATGTGGCGATACATTGCACCGAACCGTGTTCGCGCGGCTTGTGTGGCGGTACGTGGATCATGTCCAAAGTTCAGCGTTTTGGACATGATGGGAGGAGCATATGCCAGCATATCGTATTCTCAGCCTTGACGGTGGCGGTATTCGCGGCGCATTCACGGCGCGCTTGCTTGCCCGGCTTGATGGCGCACTGCCGGGGTTTTTGCAGCGCTTCGATCTTTTTGCCGGCACCTCGACTGGCGGCATTCTCGCGCTCGGTCTGGCGGCGGGCCTTTCGCCCGATGAGCTTGTCGATCTGTACCGTGACAACGGCGCTGCCATCTTCGACGATTCGTGGCTCGACAACCTGAAAGATCTTGGCAACGTAGCGGGCGCGCAATACAGCAACACCAATCTTACGCGCGTGCTGAGCGACATTTTCGCGAAGCGTAATGTCGTGACGCTTGATGATTTGCCGAAGCGCGTGCTGATTCCGTCCTTCGACCTGGACGACGGGCAGGATCCGCGCCGCAAGGCCGATAAGCCGCGCACCTGGAAGCCAAAATTCTTTCACAACTATCCCGGCGCTGACTCGGATGGCGCAGAACGGATTGTGGATGTCGCCATGCGAACGAGCGCCGCGCCGACCTATTTTCCGTCATACGGGCGCTTCATCGACGGCGGTGTTGTGGCGAATAACCCATCTATGGCGGCATTGGCGCAGGCGCTCAACGACAAAACCGGCAAGCAGCAGGTGGGCGATGTCTGCATGCTTTCGCTGGGCACCGGCACGAATCCAACATTCATTGCGGGCGACAATCACGATTGGGGCGTGGCGCAGTGGGCCAGGCCGATCATCAGCCTGATGATGGATGGCGGCATGGGCGTGGCCGATTATGAATGCGCGCAAATTCTGGACTCGCGCTATCATCGCCTTTCCTGCATATTGGATGAGGTGATCCCGTTGGACTGCTATCAGAAGGTAGATATTCTGATCAAGTATGCCGATGCGGTCGATATTTCCGCGACCGTCGCGTGGCTCGGCGAGCATGTCGTGTCGCCATCCATACAAACGCTTGGCGCGCCGCCGAAGAAGCGGAAGCGGCGCACTGGCTAATCGCATCAGGGCGAACATCACGTTCGCCCTATCTAGCTTCACACCCCACCCACCGCTCGCCAGCTACAGGCGCTTTTCCATCAAGAAACGCAATAACTTCGCGGTTGAAGGGAGCCGGGCAATCCCACATGGCGTTGTGTCCGGCTCCGGCAATGATTACCAACTCAGTCTTTGGCATTGCAGCGCGGAGCAAGCGCCCAAACGTCACAGGCACCAGCGCGTCATGCTCGCCCCAGATCATCAGCGTCGGCGCGCCGATGCGTTCCAATTTTGGGCTGAGATCGGCATGCAGCAGGTCGTTGGCGGCGCGCCAAACGGTGCGCGGGCCAGCGCGCAGCGCATCCGTGACGAGGATCGGGAGAAAATCAGGTCGTACACGGCGGACCTCGCGGGCCAGGCTGCGCGCATGCTGAACATAGCTCAGGCCAAACGGCAGCACTGCCGCATCCACCAGCACCAGGCGTTCAACGCGCTCAGGGTACTCGGCAGCCAGATCGGCGGCGATATGCCCGCCCATGGAATGCCCCACCACGCTTGCGCGCGCGATGCCAAGTTGATCGATCAGCTTGACGAGATGCCCGGCAGCCTCCCGCAGCGCGAAACGGTAGCCACGGCTCGCGCCAAAGCCAGTCAGATCGACCACGTAAACACGAAAATGCTCCGCCAATGGCCCGATGTTGTAGCGCCACCAGCGCGACGAGCCGGAAAGGCCGTGAAGCAGCAGCACCGGCGCGCCATCGCCAACGACCTGAAAGGCGGTTGTGACTGTATCAATCTGCAAGCGGTGCCAGACGGGGCGGTTGCTATTCACGGCTGTGGCTCCTGCGCCGCTGGGTGGATTGGTGTTTGTTCTGCGAGAAACGGCAGTATAATCTGCGCGAGTTGAGCGGGCGCGTCGTAGTTTATGGCATGCGGCGCATCCGGAATGATGGCAATGCGGCCATTCGGCAGCAGCGCGGCAAGTTCCTCGACCCAGCGCTGCGGCACAACGCGATCCTCTGACCCGCGCACAATCAACGTGGGTACGCGCATGTGCGGCAGCTTCCGTTCGATTCGGTCTGCCAGCGCGTAATGCAGCGTGCCGATGGTGCGCCGCAAGCCGCATGCCCAATAATCACGCGACTGGGTGAGAATGGACGAGATTGGCTCGTGCAGCACGGTGCGGAACAAGCGCCATGCCTGCGCGCTCGGCGTTCGCGCGCAGCGATCCATGGTCGGGCCAAGCAGCACCGCGCACGCGAGGCGTTCCGGGTAGCGCAGCGCAAGATCAGCGATGATCTGGCAGCCCATCGAGTTGCCGATCATGATCGCTGTGTCAATATGAAAAGCATCCATGCGGCGCACGAGCGCGTCGGTCAGTTCGGGAATATCTAAGATCTGCGCTGGATGGTCACTCAGGCCAAAGCCCGGCAGATCCGGCGCGTAGACGCGGCGAAACGGCGCGAGGCGTTTGGCAATAGGAACCATGTAGCGGCTCGAAACGCTGAGGCCATGCACGCAGACGATTGGCATGAGTTCTGGAGCGACGGGATCTGTCGAAACGCGGGTGTGCATGCGCAGGCCGTCTTCGTCGGTCCAGATTGATTGTAGTTGCCCGATTGGCGCGTTCATTGAGTGGGTCTCCTCCGCACAATATTGATCAGTCATCGCAACTTTGGGGCCAGAACGCTGCCAAATAAAAAGCGCCACCAGCCGCAACTGGTGACGCCCTGTAGCAGCAGATAGATATTACTCCACCGTCACACTCTTGGCCAGATTGCGCGGCTGGTCCACGTCCGCGCCGCGCCGCACCGCCACCTGATAGGCCAGCAGTTGCAGCGGGATGGTGGTGAGCAGCGGCGTGAGCAACGGCAGCGTTTCGGGTATCTCAATCGCCACATCGGCTAGTTCGCGCGCGCGCATGTCGCCCTCCGTGACGATAGCGATGACCTGCCCGCCGCGCGTCCTGACCTGCTCGATGTTCGACAGCATTTTTTCATACAGCGCGTCGCGGGGCGCAATGCAGACCACCGGCAGATGCCTGTCAATCAGCGCGATCGGGCCGTGCTTCATCTCGCCCGCAGGGTAGCCTTCCGCATGGATGTAGCTGATCTCCTTGAGCTTCAGCGCGCCCTCCAGCGCCACCGGCAGCCCCACGTGGCGGCCGAGATACAGGAAGAAGTCGGCGCGATGATGCGCGCGCGCGATCGCGTCGATCCCCTGCACGTCGCGCTCCAGCAGCTCGGCGATCATGTGCGGCAGCCGCTTGAGGTCCGAGATCGGCGGCTTCAGCTGCGCGCGGTCCATCACGTCGCGGACCTCCGCCAGGCGCAGCGCCAGCAGGTACAT
>DASTWM010000326.1:0-9788 GCA_035765855.1 Roseiflexaceae bacterium | reverse complement strand
TACGGCTTCGTGGCGTGGCATGCGCTGCGACGATGCGGCAATGGCATCGCCGTGGCACTGGCGCTGATCGTAGCAAGCTTTGCCAGCCTTGATAACTGGACCTTGCGTCCGCAAACGCTCGCGCTGATCCCTGCCGCTGTGATCGTCGTCGTCACGAGCGAATATCTGCATGGGCGCATGCGGGCGCGCTGGCTGGCCGCCATACCGATTGGTATGCTGTTCTGGGTCAACATGCATGGCTCGTTTATCATGGGCGCGGCACTGCTGGGCCTGGTGTGGCTCAGCGCGGCGGTGGCAGTGCTGCGGAGCACGCCTGACGCGCGGCGTGCCGCGGTCCGGCAGCTTGGCGTGTGGACGGCAGTAGGCTTTGCAACGTTTATCGCCGTGCTGCTCAATCCGCTGGGATTTGGTATTTTCGCCTACGTGCGCATGATGCTTTCCAATACATCGCTGCAAACCTCGTTCATGGAATGGCAGCCGCCGCGAAACACATTTGGGGTGCTGCGCTCCGGCTTCTGGTTTTTTGCAATGCTGCTTGGGCTGGCAGCGCTCATGGCGAAAAGCGCGCGGCGGCCATCCATGGTCGATGTGTTGTGGTACTGCGGCATGGCCTGGCTGGCGATTGGCGGGAGCCGCTACATCATGTGGTTTGCGCTGATCACCATGCCGCTGCTGGCCGAGCAACTCGCCGCGCTGTTCCGACCGCGCGCGCAGCCGTCCAGTAAACCCGCCGTGACTCTGCTGTACGGCGCGCTGCTTGGCGGTATAATGATCGCCACGCTGCCCTGGTTCATGCCGGCGCGCTTCTTCGGGCCGGAGGCGGCGGGTGCCTTCGCGTCGACGGGGCCATACCGCATGCTGTTGAGCAGCAAAAATCCGATTGCCGCGACGGAATGGCTTGCGGAGCATCCGATCGAGGGGCGCTTCTGGACCGACATGAGCTACACCAGTTACACGATCTGGCGCATGCCTGAGCAGCAGATTTTTGCCGATTTGCGCGTCGAGCTTTTTCCCCCGTCTATCTGGAAGCAGTACAATGATATTGCGCGCGGCGATGAGCAGAGCGTCGCCATGCTCGACCAGTGGAACATTACGCATGTGATGCTCGACCGAGACTGGGAACAGGCGCTGCTGGAACGGCTGCGCCAGACGCCGGGATGGTGCGAGCGGTTCGCGGAAGGTGATGCGGTGGTGCTGGCGCGCTGTCGGTAAATTATCTATATCATAAGGAACGACAACGGTAAACGGACCAGCGATTTTTCAGGTACAATAGCTCCATAAGACTGAACTCTGTTCCACTGGAGATATGTAGATGCCTGCGATTATTGAACATGCCGATACGGCGGCTGTAGCAGCGCGAGATTACGTTGAAAATATCGTTCCCGTTTCTTTTGTCTCGGTTGTTGTTCCTGTTTATAACGAAGAAGAAAGCATTCCAACGCTCTACCAGCGCCTGACGGATGCGCTGTCGGCGTTGCGTCACCCCTACGAGATCATTGCCGTGGATGATGGCAGCCGCGACCGCAGCTTTGCGCTGCTCAAGCAGCTTGCAATCGATGACCCGCACCTGCATGTGGTGCGCTTTCGCCGCAATTTCGGCCAAACGGCAGCTTTTTCGGCTGGGTTTGACCGCGCGCAGGGCGATGTTGTGGTGACGATTGACGCCGATTTGCAGAACGATCCGTCTGATATTGGCAAGCTGCTGGACAAGATGGACGAAGGCTACGATGTGGTGAGCGGCTGGCGCGCGCGGCGACAGGATCCGTTTATCAACCGCCGCCTGCCGTCCATGATCGCGAACGGCCTGATCTCGCGCGTAACTGGCGTTGACCTGCACGATTACGGCTGCTCGCTCAAGGCGTACCGCACCGAGGTGCTGCGTGGTATCAAGCTGTACGGCGAATTGCACCGCTTTATTCCGGCAATTGCAAGCTGGCAGGGTGTCGCCGTGACGGAGATGCCGGTCAATCACTCGGCGCGCCAGTTTGGGAAGTCAAAGTACGGCATTGGGCGGACGACGCGGGTGCTGCTGGATCTGCTCACAGTGCGGTTTCTGCTGCAATACGGCACGCGTCCCATGCAACTGTTCGGCCTGCTCGGATTACTTTCCATGTTCTTTGGTTTGCTGGCAGGCGCTTACCTGTCGGTGCTGAAGTTTGTCAATGGTGAGTCGATTGGCAACCGCCCATTGCTGTTGCTGGCTGTGCTGCTGATTGTGATTGGCGTGCAATTCATCACGCTGGGCCTGATTAGCGAACTTGTGGTGCGCGTGTATTATGAATCCCAGGGCCGCCCGATCTACGCCGTGCGTGAAGAGGTCAATCAAGCTGAGACAGCCTAGCCTCTGCAATATAACCGAGCCACAGAGAACACAGCGATCACCGAGGTAAGTACACAATCTGCCTCTGTGTTCTGTGTGGCTTAGATTTCTTAAGAAACGCTATTGTGTTGGCAACGAGTAAAGAGATGGAGCAGAACCATGGCTGATTCGCAGATTGACGCATATGTTGAAGCCCATGCCGACCGCTTTCTCAACGAGTTAAAAGAACTCGTCGCTATTCCCAGTATTAGCACGTTTTCTGAGCACCGCGCCGACATGTGCCGCGCCGCCGAGTGGCTGCGCGCGCAGCTTCAGCAGCTTGGCATGCAACAGGCGGAGGTGATCGACACCGCCGGCCACCCGCTGGTCTACGCCGAGTGGCTTAAGGCCGCAGGCCAGCCGACCGTGCTGATGTACGGCCACTACGACGTGCAGCCGGTCGATCCGCTTGAACTCTGGCGGACGCCGCCGTTCGAGCCGACCGTCGAGGGCGACAATCTGCGCGGGCGCGGCGCAGTGGACGACAAAGGCCCAACCTTCGCGACCATCAAGGCGCTGGAGGCGCTGATGCAGACCACTGGCGCGCTGCCGGTTAATGTCAAGGTGCTGCTTGAAGGCGAGGAAGAAGCGGGCGGCGCGGCAATTGACGCCTACGTGCGGGCCAACCCGCAGCGGCTCAAGGCTGACTGCGCGCTGATCCTCGACACCGGCATGATCGACGTGGGCATGCCGACGCTGACCTACGGCCTGCGCGGCATGTGCTACTTCGAGCTTGAGGCCAACGGCGCGGCAACTGACCTGCATTCTGGCTCGTATGGCGGGGTCGCGCCCAACCCGATTCAGGCGCTGTGCTGGGTGCTGGGCGAGATGAAGAACCGTGACGGCCATATCAACATCCCCGGTTTGTATGAAATGATGCGCCCGCTGAGTGACGAGGAGCGCGAGGGCTTCGAGCGCCGCTCGCCCGAGGAGGCGCAGCGACTGATGGGGGCGTCTGGCTTGCATGAATTGCCGGGTGAGGCGCAGTACAGCGTGATCGAGCGTGCAACCGCCCGGCCCACCTTTGAGGTCCATGGCATTCGCGGCGGATTTGTGGGCGAAGGCGCGAAAACGGTGATCCCCGCCACCGCGACGGCCAAGGTCAGTTTGCGGCTCGTGGCCGATCAGGAACCGCAGAAGGTGTTGGAGTTGGTGCGGCGGCGCGTGGCCGAACTTGCGGTGCCAGGCATCACACTCACGGTGCGCGACCTGCATGGCGGTGACCCGGTGACGTTCCCGCTGGACGCGCGCCCGATCAAGGTGGCCGCTGAAGCGCTGGAGGCCGAGTTTGGCCGCCCGGTGGAGTACGAGCGCAGCGGTGGCAGCATCCCGATTGCGGCGCTATTTGCCACGATCCTTGACATGCCAGCGGTTATGATGGGCTTTGGCCTGCCGGACGACAACGTTCATGCGCCGAACGAAAAGTTTTACATCCCCAACTTCTACGCCGCGATTCGCAGCGTCGCGGGCTTTCTGCAAAAACTTGCTAAATAGAATTACGTTCAAACCTGTCAGCTCTGCATCTCGTCGCAGAGTTGACAGGTTTCGATCATGGCGCGCGCACGCCCAGCGTCACACCAGTTCCACGTTCGACAAGTTCACCGCCGCGTGGCACTGAGCTTACCACCGTATTGGGTGCAAGTTGGTCGTAGTTGGGGATTTTGTCTGGTCCTTGTAAATCAGCATATGATAAGATTAAACCCGCCTGTTGGATTCGCTGCTTGGCTTGATCGAGGCTCATTCCTGTTACGTCCGGCATCTGCACCTTGTTGCCAATGCTGACAAAGATAGTCACGGTCTGGCCCTTCTGAATGCGCAGTCCGGGTGAAGGGCTTTGACGGGTCACAAAGCCTTCGTCAATCGACTGGCTTGGCTCCTGCTGGGTTTCTACCTTGAAACCAGCCTGTTGCAGCGTTGCCTGCGCCACATTCGCGCGTAATCGAGTCACATCCGGCACGGCCTCAATCGCTGGCCCAAGGCTAAGACCGTAAGTGACAGTGCCAGTTTCCGTAATCGTCGCGCCCGCGGCAGGCAACTGATCCAACACAGCACCGTTTGGTACATCGGCGCTGTTGCGATCTGCCCGAGTATCATGCTCGGCTTTAAGCCCCGCGCCCGTGAGCGCAGCGATGGCGGACTGCTCATCAGTCCCGATGATCGACGGAACTGTAACCGTCGGAACCGCGGTTGGCGCGGCGGTTGGCGCGGCAGTTGGCGCGCTGGTTGCGGCGACATTCGTTGGCGGGGCGCTCGGGCCGCTGCTTGCGAAAGAGGTCATAAGTGATTGAAACAGGCCCGTGCTGATCAGCACATACGCGAGGCCGAGCACGCCTGCAATGAGTAGCAAGCCCAGCAGAAAGCCACCAAAACCACCGCCGCTCCGTTCCGGTGGCGGCGTCGTCACCGCCGGGCGCGGCAGTGTCGTGCGCGATGTCGTGCTTGTCTGCGGTGTCGTGCGGATCGGGCGCGGCTGCTGCTGGACGCGCGGCTGCTGCTGGACGCGCGGCTGTGGACGGGGCTGCGGGCGCGGCTCAGGATACGGCACGACTGGCCGCACCACGGTCTGCTGCTCGTTGATGCTGGCGTAGTTATGCAGCAGCGCCCCAAGCTCGCGCGCCGAAGCCGGACGTTGTGCCGGATCTTTGGACAGCGTGCGCAACACGAGCGCTTCAAGCTGCGGCGGGATGCGCGGGTTGTACATGCGCGGCGGCGGCGGCTCGGCGCTCACATGCTGCATGGCGACGGCAATCGAGTTTTCGCCGGTGAACGGCAGCCGCCCGGTCAGCATTTCGTACAGCGTAATGCCGAGCGAGTAAATATCCGAAGCAGGTGTGGCTGGCAGCCCGCGCGCCTGCTCAGGCGAAATATAATCGGCGGTGCCAAAGATCACGCCGGTTTCCGTCGCGGCGGTCGAAAGGCGGCTTTTCGCAATGCCGAAGTCCGTAATCTTGACCAGCCCGGACGGCTCGACAATAATGTTCTGTGGCTTGATATCGCGGTGAATCAAACCTATCGCGTGCGCGGCCTGCAAGCCGTTGGTCACCTGTTCGGCAATGTCAACTGCCTCGTCAACGGGCAGCGGCCCGCGCATCATGATGATGTTCTTGAGGTCTTCGCCCTCCACAAACTCCATCACGATATAATGAATGTCGCCGTCCTGGCCGACATCGTACACATCCACGATATTCGGATGGCGCAGATTCGCGGCGGCCTGTGCCTCGTGCTGAAAGCGGTTGAGAAAACTGGCGTCGCCCGCATATTGCGCGTGAAGCACCTTGATGGCGACGCGCCGGTTCAGCCGCAGATCGCGCCCGCGATACACGCGCGCCATGCCGCCTTCGCCAATTTTCTGCTCAAGCTCGTAGCGATTATTCAGTGTTTTCTGTTGCATGTATCTACACTCGCCCGTTGTTTCAGGCGAAAATATGTTTCGTTGTGACGCACGGCGCGGCATGTTCCGACAGGCCCAGGTGCGCCTCAAGCACGGCTAGATTAACGACATCCTCGCGGTTATAGGCCAGCAGCGTGTGCAGCGCGGCCTCATCATTATACGACTCATAGCGATGCCACAGGCGCGGCGCGTCCCAGCCAGTGATGCCCGCCGTTTCGCGCCCGATGCCGAGCAGCGCCTCAACCTTTTTGAGACCGCCCCGCAAGCCCTTGCGACGGCACACATGGAGCAGGTCGCAATGCTCGTATTCCTGTTTCAGATCGACGTACATCCGCCGCCGGATAACCGGCAAGTCAAACGAGCCGCCGTTAAAGGTCACAATCGTGTGAACACCCGCAAGCGCCTCGTACAGCGGCAAGTCGCGCACGCCGCCGCCAACTAATTGAATGGTGCCGATATCAGGGCGATAAATGCCCACCACGCTGATCGATCCGTCGAATGCTGTTTCAATGTCAAGGTAGGCGCGCACGCCGGGCTCCTTCGCAAGCGGCGAGATCCGTGCCATGGTGAGACGCGCCGCGCTTGTGATTTGTTCCACCAATATATTCCGCGCGTCATTATGGCATACATGCTGGGCCATGGTCAAGGTGACAAGATGACAAGATGACAAGATGACAAGATGCTGTACGTTTCACGCTTTACGTTTTACGCTTTACGCTTTACTCTTATATGCAACATGTACTGTATTATGACAAAGGATTACTATGGCCCAACACATTGTGATGGACACCGACCCCGGTATCGATGACTCGCTCGCGATTCTGCTGGCGCTGGCGTCGCCCGAAGTGGAACTGGCGGCGGTAAGCGTCACCGGCGGCAACTGCTCGCTGCCATGCGGGGTGCGCAACGCCCTGAGCGTGCTGGCGCTGTCCGGACGGAGCGACCTGTCGGTGCATGCAGGCGTCGCGCTGCCACTGCTGCGTCCAGCCTTTACCGCGCCAGAAACGCACGGTGACACCGGCCTCGGCTACGCGCGCCTGCCCGACTCGCCCGTGCCGCCTTCTGACGAGCATGGCGTGGATATGCTCATCCGTGAGATCATGGCGCAACCCGGTGAAGTCACGCTGGTGGCGCTGGCCCCGCTGACCAACGTCGCGCTCGCTATCCGCAAGGAGCCGCGCATTGTCGAGGCGGTGCGCGAGGTGATTATCATGGGCGGCGCGCTGCGGGTGGACGGCAACACCACGCCGCTGGCCGAATTCAACTTCTACGTCGATCCGCACGCCGCGCAGATCGTGCTGACCAGCGGCATGCCGATCACGCTGATGCCGTGGGATATTTGCAAAGATGTGCTGCTGACGCAGGCCGATGTTGACCAGCTGCTGGCAAACGGCTCGCCAATCAGCCAGTTTGTGGCCGACGCCACGCGGTTCTACATCGAGTTTCACCGGGAATACTTTGATTACGCTGGCTGCTCGATCTGCGACCCAGCAGCGCTGGCGCTGGCGCTCGATGGGAGCCTGGGCCGTACCGAAATGGTGAATATTTACGTTGAACATACCAGCGAGTTGACCATGGGCAAGTCGGTGGCGGATTGGGGGCGCGTCACCGGGCGCGAGCCAAACGTCCGCGCCGTGGTCGAGTTCGACAGCGCGCGGTTTATTCGCATGTTCGTGGAGCGGCTGGAGCGATTGGTTTCTAAACGTAGTAGTTCAGAAGGTTAGCGCACACATTTCCCCTCACCCTCGGTCCCTCTCCCGTTGGGAGAGGGAAGCTGCGCGAGCAGCCGGGTGAGGGCATGGCGCAATTGATGTGCAAATCGCTATTCCACCGTTCTCTACCTATGAGGATAGTCTCCATGAAGTGGAGTAAATTGAAAGATCGAATTGAGGAGCAGTTTGCTGATTCAGTTCGCGGCCATGCTGCAATTCATATTACTCGCTATGGTCCTGGGTTAAGTAGTGCCATGACTCGTGGATGGTTGACATGGGATGGAGAGGAGGTACTTAATTTTTCGACCATTAACTGGCTCAAAGCTGCCCACGAAATTCAAAATACTTCTGGCAGCACCTTCGATGCTACACGTGATTACTTACATGAGCAAGGAGATTACTCCCGCTTTGATTTCACGGATGCACTTGAAGAATATCTGTCTCTATCCATCGGTAGCGCGCTTCAATCAAATAACATGCTCATCCGTGCATTAGCTATGCTTGATCGGCGTGTAGGCAAGCGTCGCCTGAAAGGCTTGCAGTTTGACACGACCGAGTATCCGCTTGTTAAACAACTCTACACTTTGCGCTGCGCGGCAGAAGGTATTTTACCGACGGATACCGCTGCATCAGGTAATAAACTGTGAGTTATGCGTGTTAAGTGAAGCATGAATTACTTTACTTAACACGCACAACGCATAACTCAAAACTCTTAACTCATAACTTTCTGGCTGTGGTGCTCCTGCAACGAGCGCACCTTCAAATCCTTGGCCTTGAGCGCCCGGATGCCTGCCACTGTCGCCGCCGCGCCGGTCAGCGTTGTGACCAGCATGACGCCATGGCGAATGGCCGCCGTGCGGAGCGCCTGCCCGTCGCTGAAGGCGCGCGAGCCGAGCGGCGTGCTGATAACCAGATTGACTTTACCGGACGCGATCAGATCCGCTGTCGTTTGCCCACCTTCCGACACCTTGTTGACCGTTTCGACTGGCAGATCGAGTTGCTTGAGCCATTCCGCTGTGCCGCGCGTGGCGTACAGGTTGAAGCCGAGCTTGACCAGATCGCGCGCAATCCGTCCGATCGCGCCCTTGTCATAATCATTCACCGTCACGAGCGCCCCGCCGCCAAGCGGCAGACGCTGATTTGCGCCGAGTTCGGCTTTGGCAAAGGCATGCCCGAAGCCCGAAGCGTGGCCCATCACCTCGCCGGTCGAGCGCATCTCCGGGCTGAGCACTACCGTTGCGCCCGGGAACTTGTCGAACGGCAGCACCGCCTCTTTGACGAAAAATCCATCGAGCGGCGGCTCCTCGGTCAGGCCCAGTTCCTCAAGGGTCTTGCCAGCCGCGACCTGCGCCGCGATGCGCGCCAGCGGCACGCCAGTCGCCTTGGCGATAAACGGCACCGTGCGCGAGGATCGCGGATTAACTTCCAGCACGTACACTTCGTCGTCGCGCATGGCGTACTGGACGTTCATCAAGCCCTTCACACCCAGCGCCAACCCGATCCGAATGGTTTCATCGCGAATGATCGACAGGTGGTAGGCGCTGACCTTGTAGGGCGGCATGACCATCGCCGAGTCGCCGGAGTGAACACCAGCCTCCTCGACGTGCTCCATGATGCCGCCGATCACCACGCGCTCGCCGTCGCCCACGGCGTCCACATCGATCTCGAAGGCGTCCTCCAGGTAGCGATCGATCAGCACCGGCGCGCCCTCAGAGATCGCCGTTGCATCGGCGATATACTGTTCAAGGTTGTCGTCGTCGTAGGCGATTGCCATGGCGCGCCCGCCCAGCACATAGGAAGGCCGCACCAGCACCGGGTAGCCAATGCGCTTTGCGATGGCCCGCGCTTCTTCCAAATCATGCGCCATGCCGCTTTCCGGCTGCTGAATGTCGAGCTTGTTCAGCAGTTCGCCGAAACGCCCGCGATCCTCCGCCAGATCAATCGCGTCCTGCGAGGTACCCCAGATCGGCACGCCCGCCGCCGCAAGACCCTTTGCCAGATTCAGCGGCGTCTGCCCGCCGAACTGCACCAGCACGCCGTTCGGCTTTTCCAGATCGTAAATATTCAGCACATCCTCAAGCGTCAGCGGCTCGAAGTACAGCCGATCCGAGGTATCGTAGTCGGTCGAGACGGTCTCGGGGTTGCAGTTGACCATGATCGTCTCGTAGCCGAGGTCGTTCAGGGCGAAGCAGGCGTGGACGCAGCAGTAGTCGAACTCAATGCCCTGTCCGATGCGATTCGGCCCGCCGCCCAGGATGATCGCCTTGGGCTTATCAGTCACCTCGGCCTCGTCGGCGCTGGCGTAGGTGCTGTACATGTAGGGCGT
>DASTWM010000325.1:0-11991 GCA_035765855.1 Roseiflexaceae bacterium | reverse complement strand
TGCATGTGCCACGTATCGTACGGCAACCATCATAATGGTGTGTTCGCCAGCGAACATCTATGGCTCAAAACTGCGATAATTTCAGTGTAGCATTTACTCCTAAACCGAGCAAGTGAAACAGCGGTATATGACAAAATTGCATAGTATGCGATAATACACATGTTGCAGTGAGGAGAATGACGCATGACCACCCACCCATGGCCGACCGATCTTGAGGAAGCACGGGCAATTCAGCAGCGACTGCGCGACGACGTTGTCATGCACGATGATTTCGGCACGATCCGCACGATTGCGGGCGTCGATGCGGGCTACGAGGGCGATCAGGCCAAGTCGGCGATTGTGGTTTTCTCCTACCCGGCGCTTGAACCGCTTGATTATGTCATTGCGCGGCGGCCCGCGCCATTTCCATATATTCCCGGCTTCCTGTCGTTCCGCGAGATGCCCGCCGCGCTGGCGGCGCTGGACGAACTGCGCGTCAAACCCGACATGCTGCTGTGCGACGGGCAGGGAATCGCCCATCCGCGCCGCCTGGGCATCGCCGCGCACCTCGGCGTATACACCGGCCTGCCGTCGATCGGCTGCGCCAAGTCGCTGCTGGTCGGCCACCATGGCGCGGTGCCAGACGAACGTGGGGCGCATGTGCCGCTGATCCAGCGCGGCGAGGAAATTGGCGCGGTGCTGCGAACGCGCGTGGGCGTCAAGCCGGTGTTTATCTCCGTCGGCCACCGCGTCAGCCTTGACACAGCCCTTCAGATTGTTTTATCCTGTCTTACGAAATATCGCCTGCCGGAGCCGATCCGCGCGGCAGATGGCCTGGCGTCGCATGGCAAAGAGCCGAGCATTGCGCCGCGCCAGCAACGCATGCTCGACGAATAAACGCGCTTTTTCATGCTCCCGGAAGCTGGCATTGTTCCACGAGTCAGCTTATGCGCTTGCACTGAGGCACTACCATGGCACTTTCTGGCTATTCACAGATGTCCGCGGCAGACTTCCGCCGCGCTCGCCGTCAGGCGTCCATGGCCGATATCGTGGCGCGGCTGACCGGGCATTCAAACGACCTGCTTTCGTACGAAGATGTACGCCGCCGCCTGCGGGCGCAGCAAAGCGGTGTGCGCGTGCTCAAAGATATTCCCCTGGACGCAATTGTTGGCAGCGTCGGGCGCTACACCGACTTCGCGCGCGGCTTTCTGCCACGGCATGAGTCTGACAAAACGCGCTGGCTGGGGGTGCGTGGTGCCATGGAAGGGCTCAGCGGCGTACCACCGATTGAAGTGTACCAGGTTGGCGATGCGTATTTTGTGTTGGACGGCAACCACCGCGTGTCGATCGCCAAACAGCTTGGCTCCACCCACATTCAGGCATATGTGACGCCGGTACAAAGCCGGGTGCCATTCAGCCCCACCGCCTCGCCTGACGAACTCATTATCAAGGAAGAATACGCGACCTTTCTGGAGCGAACCGATCTCGATCGCACGCGCCCCGAATGCGATTTACAAATGACCGCGCCGGGCCATTATTACGTGCTAGAGGAGGAGATCGAGCAGGAACGCAAGCACATGGAAGCCGAGCATCGGCATGAGGTTTCGTTTCAGGATGCTGCCGCAGTCTGGTACGACACGATTTATCTGCCGGTGGTGCAATTCATCCGCGAGCGCGGCATGCTGCGCGATTTTCCCGACCGCACCGAAACCGACCTGTACGCATGGACCATCGAGCATCGCAATGCGATTAGCGAAACGCTCGGCTGGGATGTCGATCCGGCTGCCGTGGTGAGCGAGGTCGCGAGCGAGCTTAAGCCACAGCAGCCTGCGGTGCGCCTGGGCGGGAAGCTGCTGGACGCGCTCACTCCAGAAGCATTCGAGCCAGGGCCGCAGCCGGGGCAGTGGCGGCAGGCGCGCGCCGATCAATCAGAACAGTATCTGTTCAATGAAATGTTGGTGCCAATCAGTGGCCAGCCAGAAGGCTGGTTTGCGCTGGAGCAGGCAATTGTTTTTGCACAGAAAGAAGAAGGAGTGATCTACGGCCTGCATGTCGTCGCGAACGAGCAGCAACTGCACAGCGCAGCCGTGAAAGAACTGCGGGAGGAGTTCGCATGGCGCTGCAAAACCGGCGCGATTGATGGGCGGCTCGGCGTGGAAGTCGGCACAATCGCGGAACGAATCGCGCACCGGGCGCGCCTGGCCGACCTGATCGTGCTCAACCTGGCCCATCCGCCGGGGCGCAGGCCAAGTTCGCGCTTGCGCTCTGGCTTCCGCGCCGTGATTCAGCATAGCCCATGCCCGGTGTTAGCCGTACCGCAAACGCTGTCGTATTGTCAGCGGCTGCTGCTGAGCTACGATGGCAGCCCGAAAGCCAAAGAGGCGCTTTTTGTCGCGTCCTATCTCGCAGAAACGTGGGAGGCGGAGTTGGCCGTGATGACGGTGAAGGAGGCGGGCCGTACGTCACAGACGACCCTGGATGAGGCCCGCCAGTATCTTGACGCGCACCATGTCCAGGCCACGTATATCACTGAACATGGCGCGGTGGCCGAGAGTATTCTTCGCACCGCCCAGGCACAGCGCAGCGACCTTGTGCTCATGGGCGGCTACGGTTCGCAGCCCATGCTCGAATTCATGCTCGGCAGCACCGTGGATCAGATCTTCCGCGCCAGCCAGTTGCCGACGCTGGTGTGCCAGTAAGCGTCCAGAACCAGGAGCCAGGAACCGGCTGATTGTCCGATGATTCTGGTTCCTGGTTCTTTTATTCTCGCTTCTGTCCCCGTCACCTTGTCACCATGAGCGGCTTTCGGTATAATAGATTCGTCTGTTCGACCATTTTTCGACCTCACTACCGCGATACTATCTCATTACAGCACGGCTGTGTCCTGGTAGTGGCACCCAGATATTGGCGTCAAGGAAGGTATCATGCAGTTTTCGCTCCCCGCTCGACGTTTTACTCTGCCCGCCGTTGTTGCGGCGTTCGCCACGCTGATAGCCGCATGTGGCGGGCCAGAAGTCACGCTTACCGGCACGGTCGTGGATCAGTATACTGGCAAGCCGGTGCCGCAGGCGACCGTGGCAGTCGGCAGCAATCAATCGACCACTAGTTCATCTGGCAGCTTCCAGATCCAGAATTGGAGCACCCGCGACACGCTTGAAGTGAACGCCAACGGATATGAGGCCAGGCAGGTACCGCTGAACAGCCAGCACGATCTTCAGCAGCCGAAGCCACCCTCAGTGGCAATTGATGCAATCGCGCTGCGCCCAAACACGCTGAGCGGCACGGTGCTTGACCAATATACCGGCAAGCCGCTCGCCGGCGCGACCCTGCACGCGAGCGATACCGTCAGCGCGACGACCGGCCCTGACGGTCGCTACACGCTGAGCGGCGTTCCAGAAAGCTTTTCGCTCTCGATCAGCGCGCCTGATCATGAGACATGGCAACAGCAAGTTACCAAAGCCACGAGCATGGACGCCAGGATTCGGCCCACCGTGCTGTCGGGCAACATTCAGGACCAATTCACTGGCAAGCCGCTCGCTGGCGCGACGGTGAAGGTCGGCGATGCGACGGCCACCACCGACGCGCAGGGCAGCTACCGCTTGAACAATGTGCCAAAGGAAGGCACGCTCAACGTCAGCGCGGACGGCTACGCGGAGTTTTCGCAGCCGCTGAGCCAGACGGCGCAAATCAACGCGACCTTGCGGCCCGATGTGCTGCAAGGCACCATTGTGGACGCCAGGAGCAACCAGCCGGTCCACAACGCGACCGTGATCGCAACCACATCGCTTGCCAGCAGTGATGTAGCCTACACGCGGCTGGACAACAGCGCCGATGGCGCATTCAAGCTCGAAGGTATTCCTGAGCAGGGCTTTGTGCAGGTGCTGGCGCCTGGCTACAAAAAGGCCGTGGTTGAACTCAAGCAAGGCAGCGTCCCGACGACGATCAGGCTGGAGCCGTTCTACATCAAGTCGATCTATGTCACCGCCGCGGTGGCCTCGAACCGCAAGATGCTCGACGAATACTTCGATCTGATCGACAAAACTGAACTGAACGCGATTGTGATCGACATTAAGTCTGACCTGCGCGACGATCTCGGCACGGTGTATTACGACTCGCAGGTGCCAATCGTGAAGGAGCTTGGCACGTCCAGGCCGCACATGGACATCAAAGATATTCTGGCCGAAGCGAAACAGCGCGGCATCTACACCATCGCGCGCGTGCAGGTGTTCAGCCATGACAATGCGCTGGCCGAAGCCAAGCCGGAATGGGCCGCGAAAGACCGCACCACCGGCGGAGTCTTCGCCGATCTGCCGGGTCCGAACATTCACTATGACTGGCTCGATCCATGGAACCAGAATGTGTGGGATTACAACATTCAACTGTCGGTCGAGGCCGCGCAGATGGGTTTTGACGAAGTGAACTACGATTACATCCGCTTTCCGTCGCTGGAGTTTTCGGCGGATGATAAAAGTCGTTTGCAGCTTTCCAAAGACACCTCAACCGCCGAGGAACGCTTCAACAACATCGCCACAGTGCTGACCAAAGCGCAGCGGGCAATCAACGGCGCGGGCGCATATCTGTCGGTTGACGTATTTGGCTATGCGGCATGGCAGCCGTTCGGTCTGATCGGCCAGGACATCGGCCTCATGGCCGAACACACCGACTATATCGGCCCAATGGTCTACCCGTCGCACTTTGTGGACGGCGAGCTGGGCTTTGACAATCCGGCGCAGCATCCATATGAAATGGTGTACGAGTCGTTGAAGAAGGGCGCAAAGCAGGTTGCGGGCAAGCGCGCGCTGCTGCGGCCATGGCTGCAAGACTTTACGCTAACATGGGTGCCGAAGAACCGGATTGTGGAGTACGGCGCGTCGGAGGTGCGCGCGCAAATCAAGGCCACCAACGACTTCGGGCAGGCTGCCGGATGGATTTTATACGATTCCGCCAACACCTACACCGAGGACGCGCTCGAACCGGAGAAGTAACAAGGGAGAACAGAGCAGAAGGGAGCATATAACCTCACGCTCCCTTCTGCTTGCTTCCTTTAGCCAAGCGCCTCGTCGAACAGCTTGCGAATCAGGTCGAGGCACCCGTCACCGCGACAGGGCGCTGGATCGAGCGCCACCACGCGATAATGCTGTTGTTCGTCAAGCTTCACCTCCGGCAGCGCGAGGTCGCTCACCTGCTTGCCGGAGGGCAGCACAAACGTCGGGCTGCCATTCACCTTCAATTGCTCCCAGCCCTCTTGAGCTTCTTGCAATACTTGTCGTTTAGCCACCCCATTGTCGAAATCATCGGCAAACTGCCGCATGTCAAGCCTGGTCTGCTCGGCCAGATCGAACAGCACATGCCGCATGGAGATGCAGCGACTTTCCGCAAAGAAGGCCACCCGAATGGCCCAATCGAGTTCGGCGGCCTGTTCTGCGCCCTGCCGCTCAGCGCACTTAATCGCCTCAAACGCCGGCCACATAGTCACCGGCCACTCGCTGTCAGGCGCATGCCAGGGCTGGTACGGAATCTCCGGCTCCTCCAGCATCAGAACAGGCATTTCATTATCAAGAACTGGCTTCGGAGTCGGCTGCTTGTTGACGTACTCAAGCGCCAGGCTCTTGTACGCAATTGTGACGCGCCCGCGATAGTCGTCGCGCAGTTTGCGCAGCCGAAAAATCGTCAGATAGGCATAGGGGCAGTAGATATCGGAATACAGCGCGATGGTAACAGAAGTCGGCATGGTGTTCCTCCAAAGAAAACATGTATCCTTTTCCAGCAAGAACAGCGCCGCTGATGAATTCACCACAAGAAAAAACGCCGCAGCATCAGCTACGACGTTCTTTGTGGCGGGCCCGACGGGATTTGAACCCGCGCTCTCAGCCTTGACAGGGCTGCATGTTAAACGCTACACCACGGGCCCGTATTATTGGTGACCCCAGCGGGATTCGAACCCGCGATCTACACCTTGAGAGGGTGTCGTCCTAGGCCGCTAGACGATGGGGCCGTTGACCTGATTCACCGCAGCGACACCATCCATCACCGCAACGAGGAGGATTATACCATGTCTTCTAAAATCGTGCAAATCGCATGATGGACGATTGGCGACTCGCGTTTTACGTTTTCCGATTTACGTTTTATGATAGGCTCGGTTCTCGATTCTCGGTTCTCGGTTCTTGGTTCTCGGTTTTTATCATGCATTTTGTTCATGTTGCCCAACTGTACTATCCCGTCGCCAGCGGCTCGGTGCGCTATTTTGAAGAAATCAGCGAGCGGCTGGCGCGCGAGGGCCACCGCGTCACCGTGCTTGCCACCGACGCCCACGATCTCGAACACTTCTGGGCGCCCGGCAAGCGGCGCGTTGATGTGCCGGAAGAAATCCACAATGGCGTGCGAATCATCCGCCTGCCCGTGCGCCGCGCGCCAGGCCTGCCGATTGTCTATCCCGTGCTGCGGCGGCTCATGGTCGAGTTTGGCCGCGTGCCTGGCAGCGTGCCGCTGCTGCGCCGCATGGCGACGCTCACGCCGCGCCTGCCAACATTAGCCGCCACGCTGCGCGGCCTCGCGCCAGTTGATCTTGTTCACACCACCAATATCACGCTCGATTTTGCGATTCTGCCCGCCATGGACTGGGCGCGCCAACAGCATGTGCCAGTCGTCAGCACGCCATTCGTTCACCTGGGCGAGCCGGGCGACCGCACAATACTGCGCTATTACAGCATGCCGCATCAGATCGACCTGCTGCGCCGGAGCGACCGCGTGATTACCATGACCAGCCTTGAGGCCGACGAACTGGCCCGGCGCGGCGTCGAGCGCGCCAGGTTGCGCCCGGTCGGCGTCGGCGTGGAACCAGGCGAGGTGCTGGGCGGCGATGGCGCGCGCTTCCGTGCCGAGCAGCAGATCAGCGGGCCGCTGGCGCTGTTCGTCGGCGCGCTGGCCTTTGACAAGGGCGTGATTCACACGATCGAGGCCATGCAGCGGCTGTGGGCGAACGGCAGCGATGCAACGCTGGCGCTTATCGGCGCGCCGCTGGCGCACTTCACCACGTTTTACGAGCAACTCCCCGCCGCCGATAAAGCGCGTATCCGTCTGCTGCCCTACGCGCCCGATGCCGTGAAGCGCGACGCGCTGGCCGCCGCCGACGTCCTGGCCATGCCGTCGCGCACCGATTCGTTTGGCATTGTGTATTTAGAAGCGTGGTGCTACGGCCTGCCGGTGGTTGGCGCGCGGGCGGGTGGCGTGCCGGATGTTATTAGTGATGGTCAAGATGGCATGCTGGTGCGCTTCGGCGACGTGGCCGAACTGGCGGCGGTATTGGAGCGCCTGCTCAGCGACCCCGCAGAAGCGCAGCGGCTCGGCGCAGCCGGACATGCCAAGGTGTTGCGCGAACTGACATGGGAACACAAGTATGCGGAAGTGCGCGCAGTGTACGAGGAAGTACTGGGAACGATGAAAATCAGCAAGGAAGCAGCACATGGCACCGCATGAACAGCTTTTCCTGCGACCAGTTGAGCAGGCGGATTTGCCGCTCTTAGCAGCATGGGCAAATGACACCGGCAAGAACGGATCGTATAACTCGTTTGGGTTCACGCCTGTTCATGATCTCGAAACCAGGTTCCGCGCCAATGGCCTTCTGACTGACCAGCATGGCACGCTGCTGATTGTCCTTACCGCAGGCGACGTTGTCGGCTCGATGAGCTACCACCAGGTGCGCTACGGCCCAAACAGCGCGAGTGTCGCGTACAATATCGGCCTGAGTATCCTGCCGGAGCAGCGCGGCAAAGGCTACGGAACGGAAGCGCAGCGTGCGTTGGCGCGCTATTTATTCGACACATTTCCGATTGCGCGGGTGGAAGCCGAGACTGACATCACCAATATCCCCGAGCAGCGCGCATTGGAAAAAGCCGGGTTCACGCGCGAAGGCGTGTTGCGCAAGGCCCAATGGCGCGCGGGAGCATGGCATGATCTGGTTGTCTACAGCACGTTACGGGGCGAGTGACGGCTCGGCAATGCACAAAAAAGCACCGGAGCGCATACACTCCGGTGCTTTTCCATGATGACATGCGGATGGAATTACTGGCCGAGATTATCGGGCCGCGTGCCGAGCTTGACATTAACCGTCATGGGCTTGCCGTCGCGCTGCACTTCCAACTGCACCGTGTCGCCGGGCTTGTGCTTGAGCAGCAGCTGACGCAGCGATGAAGTGCCGTCCAGTTTGTCGCCGTCGATTGCAGTGATGATGTCGTTCTGCTGCAAGCCCGCCTGCGCCGCCGGTGTATTCGGCTGCACCTGGCCCACCAGCGCGCCATACTGCACCGGCAAGTTCTGTAGCGCCGCCGTCTCAGGATCGATTTCGCCGAAGCTCACGCCCAGGTACGGGTACACCACCTTGCCGTTGCTGATAAGCTGCTGGCTGACATCCTTGACCGTGTTGCTCGGGATCGCGAAGCCGAGACCCTGCGCCTGGTCGCCCGCCATGCTGTCGCTGCGTACCACCAGGGTATTGATGCCAATCACCTCGCCATTGACATTGATCAGCGGGCCACCGCTGTTGCCATGATTAATCGCCGCGTCGGTCTGCACCAGGCCTTCCATGCCGCTGCCCGCCACCGTGCGATTGAGCGCGCTCACCACGCCGACTGTCACCGAGTTCTGGAAATCGCCCAGCGGGCTACCGATTGCGATGGCCGTTTCACCCGGCTGCAACGCGTCTGAGTTGCCGAACGCTGCGACACCCGGCACGGCGTCCTTGACGCGAATCACCGCGATGTCCATGACCGGATCAGTGCCGACCAGCGTCGCCTCATGGCGGCTGCCGTCAGCATAAATCACCGCCAGCGATTGCTCGTTCTCAACAACATGGTTGTTGGTAACAATGTAGCCATCGTTACTGATAATGACACCCGAACCGGACGCCACAGAAGGCTGCTGTGGCTGCTGTGGTTGCTGTTGTGGCGCGTTCGGGAGCGGGAGCTGGAACGGATCCTGCTGAAGCTGATTTGGCTGCGATGAAGCCTGCAAGACATTGATCACGGTGACGACTGCCGGGGACGTTTTCTTCACTGCGTTCACCACCGATGCATCAGCCGCCGGGACTTGCGCCTGGGTTGCCTGCGATTGTGCTGGCTGCGTGCTCTGCGCGCTCTGGGTTGCTGACCGTTTCGTTGTCGACTGCTGCGTGTAGCGCGCCAGCGATGCGACTGGACCGGAGGCCAGCGTGCTGCCTGTGCTGCGCAGCAGCAGAAACGCTGCACCACCGGCAACAAATCCGCCCAGCAGCACACCGATAAGAAGCATGGCCGCGAGTCCAATCCATAAAGAAGTTTTCCGTTGCATGATATTTTCCCTTTGCCCTTATTGACGTAATACATATAACGCCTGACATCATAATGCCACGCGCGGGTTAGACCAGCGTGAAGCGCTGATGAAAGGTTCATAAGTGCTAAGAATCGTTCCTTTTCCTGCATAGCTTTGTGTAGAGCCGACTTGCTCATGCCAGATCAGCAATCGTCATCAGCAACGTATCAGCATTATCTCATTTGCGCGCCGTATGAACAAACCTACCATGAACAGTACAATATGATACTACGTCGTCGGTAGGAGAAAACATCAGTCATGCGTCGTCGCCTCACATCCATTATGGCTTTGCTGATCACACTGCTGTGTAGTGCATGCGGCGTCCAGACCACCGCCGCGCCGCAACAAACACCAGACACGCCGCTGCTCCAGACTGCCGCTACCATGCCGAGCCACGCGCCGGTTGCCACGCCCGCGCTTGCGCCGACGCAGCCGGTTGTACCCGTTACGCTTCTGGCGTATGTGCATGCGGGCGACGTGTGGATTTCCGAGTTGCCCGGCGCGGCACCACGGCGGGTGTCCTCCGACGGCGAGGCGAGCGCGCCGCGCTGGTCGCCGAGTGGCGCGTGGCTGGCTTTTTGCCAGAACGAGCAACTGCAAGTGGTACCGCGCGACGGTGGAGCGACGCAGGCATTCGGGCCGTGCAGCGGCACATGGCTGCCCACGCGCGATGAGCTTGCGTTTGCGACCGACAGCAGCACGACCATTGTGGATGTGGCATCAGGGCGGCGGCGTGCGGTTGCCTATCATGTCGATGCATGGAACCCCGACGGCACCGCATTCGCGTATGTGGACCTGGCGCTGAGCGGCGCGCTTGATACTGCAAATGCGCCCGAGCGCACCACGAGCCTGTGGCGCGCGGCAGCCGATGGCAGCACGCCACAGGAACTTTTCAGCCCTGGCACGCCTGCGCCCTACGGTCTTGTGCTGGCCGGGTGGTACAACAACAGCATTCTGTTCTGGAGCGACCCGCAGTTTTCGGCCTCGCTGCTGGCCGATGGCGTGCCGCTGCACAGCATCCCAGCGCAAGGCGGCAGCGAGCGCGAGATCGTGCCGTGGATGCTGGCCCACCCCGACTTCCTGGCGATCTCACCCGACGGCACGCGCATTGCCGCGACCGAGGGCGGCAACCGCCAGACCTGGACCAACAAGCATATTGTGACCGTGGACATGGCGAGTGGCACGCGCACGCAGATCACGGGCAACGCCGTAGCCGCTTTTTCACCGACATGGTCGCCCGATGGCAAGCAACTCGCGTATGTGGCCGGGCCGGACGTCGGCTCGGTTGGCGGTGGCGAGGCAGCGCAGAAAGGCATGGAGCAGCGCCACATCTGGGTCATGAATGCCGACGGATCGGACAACCGACAAATTACTACGGGCGATACATTTTATGACGAGCGCCCGCGCTGGACAGCCGATGGCGCGCATCTGGTGTTCGTGCGCGTGAACGACCAGCAGCAGCCGAGCCTGTGGACGGTGCGCCCGGACGGCAGCGGTCTGGAGCAGATCAGCGATTCGTTAGGAAATATCACCCAGACGCAGGAAGCCGATTTCGGCTACTATGGCTATCACAATTGGGATCAGTTTTTCGATGTCTGGCAGCCATCGGCCAATCGCGCGTTTAGCAACTAGAACGTTTGGAAAGAACAAAGCAACAAAGAACAAAGAACAACTATAAGAGTCTGCCAAAAAGGCGTACAGCTCTTTATTCTCTACCTCTTTGTTCTGTATTCTCTGTGCTCTTGCTACCCGCGCTGATCCCGACGGCTTGGATCATCAGGCGTTGGGTCAGCCACCACATCGTCGTTCGGCAGCACTGGCAGCTGCACAATATCGGTCGACAGCAGAAGGTCTACCAGCCAGTCCACCGCCACGCGCACGCGCCGCCCCATCTCTGGCAGCTTTACGAGATACACGCTGCGCCAGGCCAACCATGCCATGAAGCCAGCCAGTGACACCGGCCCCAGCTGAGCGACCGCCTCATAATGTCCAAGACTCGCCAGGCTGCCAAGCGGCTGAAAACGAAACGCGCGCCTGCGCCCGCCACGCATGGCCGCTATAACATTTCGGGCCGCCGTTTTGCCTTCGCGCGTCGCATTCTGGGCCGTCGGCGCGTAGGTGCCGCCACCTTTCTGTGGCACCGCCGCACAATCGCCAAGCGCAAAGATATTTGGGTGGCCGACTACCTGAAGACACGAATCGACTTGCAGCGCGCCATGCGTATCCTTCGGCAGATCAAGCGACTGCACAAACGGGCTGAGCGTGATGCCGGCGGCCCACACCACCGTGCGGGTCGGGACGGTGCCGCCGGGATCCAGGGTCGCGCTGCGCTCCGTCACTCCGGTGACGCTGACGCCGGTCCGCACATCCACGCCGCGCTGCCGCAGCGCATGCTCCGTATACATGCCCAGTCGATCGTTGATCTGGGTGAGCAGGCGCGGGCCATGGGAAGCCAGAATGAAGCGCAGATCGGAGGGCTTGATTGACGGATAATAGCGCAACGCTTTGTGGATCAGGTCGATGATATGGCCCAATCCTTCAACGCCCGCGTAGCCGCCGCCTGCCGCAACAAACGTCAGCAGCGCTTGCCGCTCCTGGGGATCGTCGCAAATATCGGCCTCCTCCAGCAGTCTGATGATATGATTACGCAGCCGGATGGCATCATTC
>DASTWM010000324.1:0-4393 GCA_035765855.1 Roseiflexaceae bacterium | reverse complement strand
GCCGCAAGCTGGAATTATATCGTCGTGACTGATAGGATCGACACAAACGACTGGCGACCAACCACGCAGGAACCGAATGGCACAACCCAGCCACGCACCAGCGCGGATATCGTCACCGATGCATGGGCAGAGCGTGACATGGGCAATATCATGTTGCTACATGACGGCGGCGGCAATCGCGAGGCTACCATACAGGCATTGCCACAGATTATCGAGAAATTCAAAGCGGCGGGTTACCAGTTCACATCGCTCTCCGACCTGTCGGGCATCCCGCGCGATCAGCTATTTCCGCCGGTGAGTGGGAGCGAACAGGTGATGGTCGTTGTGAACTGGTTGATTCTTAAGCTTGGCTCCTTGCTCATGCCGGCATTGTCATTCTTGTTTGTTCTCTCGATTGTACTTGGCGCATCGCGGCAGGTGTTGATCATGGTTCTGGCAATGATTCAGCGCCAGCGCGAGCGGCGGCGTGAGCGCGCGTTCGATCCGAGCTATCAACCGTTGGTATCAGTTGTTATCGCGGCGTACAATGAGGAGAAAGTGATCGCGCGGACGGTTCAAACGATTCTCGACAGCGCGTATCCGCGCCTGGAGATCATTGTCGTTGACGATGGCAGCAAGGATCAGACAACAGATGTTATCATGAATGCTTTTGCTGGCAACCGGCGCGTGCAATGCCACCGCAAGCCCAACGGCGGCAAAGCCTCGGCGCTCAATCATGGGCTGGCACACGCTCATGGCGAGATTATTATTGGCCTCGATGCCGACACGCTGTTCGCGCCCGACACGATCGGCTACCTGGTGCGCCATTTCAGCGATCCACAGGTCGGCGCGGTTGCTGGCAATGTAAAAGTCGGCAACGTCAATAATATGCTCACGAAGTGGCAGTCGCTTGAATATATTACCAGCCAGAACTTCGACCGGCGCGCTTACGATCTCATGAACTGCATCACGGTGGTGCCGGGCGCGGTTGGTGCATGGCGGGCGATCGCGATTGCGGCGGTCGGCGGCTACACGCACGACACGCTTGCCGAGGATACTGATCTAACGTGGAAAATCCGTCGGGCGGGCTGGCACATCCGCAACGAGAGCCGCGCGCTCGCGTTCACCGAGGCCCCTGAGCGTTTCGCTAACTTGGTGCGGCAGCGTTACCGCTGGGCGTTCGGCATTCTTCAAAGCCTGTGGAAGCATCGCGGCGCAATCGGCCATCATGGCGCGTTTGGATGGTTCGCCCTGCCAAGCCTATGGCTGTACAGTATTGTCTTCCAGATCATTGCGCCGGTGATGGATGTTATGATTATCATATCGCTGGCATCTGGCAACGCTACGCTGGTGCTAACGTATGCTGCGCTCATGCTGGGGCTTGAATTGGTCGGCGCGCTGCTTGCCATCGCGATGGATAGCGGCCATGCCTGGCGTTTGCTGCCATGGCTGCTCATCCAGCGCTTCGTGTATCGCCAAATAATGTATTACGTCATTCTGAAATCGCTCCATTCGGCGATCATCGGCCATGCGGTCGGCTGGAATAAATTCGAGCGCACCGGCACCGCGCAGGTCGCCCAACTTCTGCCAACCGGCGATCAGGCATGATCCATACGTGCTTCATGCTCCCTCCAAAAATCGGCTATACTCAGCAAGCATGGACGAGCCGTATAGCCAGGAGAGGAGACCCGCATGGACAGCTTCAACGCGTATATTGATGCCAATCGCGACCGCTTTCTTGACGAACTCTTCGCGCTGCTGCGCCAGCCATCGGTGGCCGCGCAAAATCTCGGCACCGAGGAAACCGCGGCGGCGGTGGCGCAGCGGCTGGAGCGCCTTGGCGCGCAGACACAGATTCTGCGCATGCCGGGCGCCGCGCCGGTCGTGTACGGCTCGATTGGGCAGGGCGAGCGCACGCTGCTGATCTACGATCACTACGATGTGCAGCCGCCCGAGCCGCTCGACGCATGGACCAGCCCGGCCTTTGAGCCGACCATCCGCGATGGCAAAATCTACGCGCGCGGCGTGGCCGACAACAAAGGCAACCTCATGCTGCGCATTCAGGCGATCGAGGCGTGGCTGGCGACGCAGGGCGAGTTGCCGCTGCGGATCAACTTCCTGGTTGAGGGCGAGGAGGAGATCGGCTCGGTGCATCTGGATGAAATCTGCCACCAGCACGCCGACCTGCTCAAGGCCGACGGCTGCCTGTGGGAAACCGGCGGGCGCAACGCGCTGGAGCAGCCGACGATCATGTGCGGCGCGAAGGGCATCTGTTACGTCGAACTGGTGGCGCGTGGCGCGCGCTACGATCTGCATTCCGCCAATGCGCCCATGGTGCCGAACCCGGCATGGCGGTTGGTGTGGGCGCTCAGCACGCTGAAAGGACCGGACGACCGCGTGCTCATTCCCGGCTTCTACGACCGCGTGCGCCCGCCGTCCGAGGCCGATCTCAAGGCGCTCGAAACAATTCCCAACGATGAGGAAGAATTGCTCGACGACTTCGGCATTCCGGCCTTTTTGAACGACATGCGCGGCATGGATCGGCTTAAAGCGTGGCTGTTCAACCCGACCTGCACGATCTGCGGGCTGGAATCGGGCTACACGGGCCAGGGTTCCAAGACGGTGCTGCCATCGCACGCCCGCGCCAAGATCGACTTCCGGCTGGTTCCGGACATGGATCCCGACGAAATCGTGCGGCTGCTGCGGGCGCATCTCGATAATCATGGTTTTGGCGACATCGATATTCTTGAGTTCGGCCATGAGCGCGCGGCCCGTTCCGATTTGAACGCGCCGGTTGTGCAGGCGATGCAGCAGGCGTTGCGCGAAACGTATGGGCAGCAGCCGGTCGTGTTCCCGACCATGGCCGGAACTGGGCCGATGTATCCCGTCTGCGAAATGATCGGCACGCCAGTGACGAGCGGCTGCGGCACGGGCTACCAGGGCGCGCTGGTCCACGCGCCAAATGAAAACATCCGCCTCGACGATTACTGGCTGGCGATGCGCTGCATGGGCGCGTTTATCAAGGCGTTTGCAAACTAAACCTGTCATGTGTAGTACGAACTGTTAGACCTGACAGGTTTGTAAAGGCAGGTGATGAAAACGCTTTACATTGACCGCATTGCTTCGCCGATTGGCGCTGTCATCATCGTTGTGGACGATGGGCGGCTGTGCGCGCTCGGCTTCGACGACGAGCAGCAATTGCTCCTGTCGCTCCGGCGGCGCTATGGCGCGGCCTGCTTCGAGGAAAGCGACGATCCGCATGGCATCAGCGGCCACATCCGCGCCTATTTCGATAGCAATCTCCATGCGCTCGACGCTATTCCGGTTAACACGGGCGGCACCGCCTTTCAGCAGTCCGTCTGGACAGCGCTGCGCGCGATTCCAGCAGGCACAACGCTTTCCTATGGCCTGCTCGCGGCGCAAATTGGCAAACCTGCGGCTGTGCGGGCGGTCGGCGCGGCGAATGGCGCGAACCCGATCTCGATTGTTGTACCATGTCACCGGCTGATCGGCGCGAACGGCACGCTGGTCAAGTACGGCGGCGGGCTGGAGCGCAAGCGCTGGTTGCTGCGGCATGAAGGTGTAAACATATAAACCTAAAAACATTGTCATGCTGAACGAAGTGAAGCATCTCGCTGATTTTCATTGAGATGTTTCGCTGCGCTCAACATGACAGTGCTTGTCGTAGACTAAACTATGAATGTAACCAACAAAATCGTGATCATCACCGGCGCATCGTCGGGCATTGGCGCGGCGACGGCGCGCAGCTTTGCCCATGCCGGTGCGCGCGTTGTGCTGGCCGCCCGTGATGAATCCAAACTCCACGAGGTCGCCACCGGGCTGCCGAACAATCCGCTGATCGTGCCAACCGATGTGTCGGATCATGATGCTGCCATAGCGCTGGTCGAGCGAACAGTCCGCGAGTGCGGCGCTGTGGATATTCTGGTCAACAACGCGGGCGTAGGGCTGGCCGCGCCCGTGGCGGAGATGCGGCGCGAGGATTTGGAGCGGGCCATGGCGGTGAACGTGTACGGGCCGCTGGCGCTGACGCAAGCCGTGTTGCCGCACATGCGGGCGCGCGGCTCCGGCCAGATCATCTTCGTCTCGTCGGTGGTCGGCATGCGGGCGCTGCCCTACCTGAGCGGCTACGCGGCCACCAAAGCGGCCCTCGACCGGCTCGTCGAATCGCTGCGGGTCGAGCTACGCGGCAGCGGCATCGCCGTGACGCTGGTGCGCCCCGGCACGACGCGCACGTCGTTCTCGGCGCGACGGATCGGCGGCGGCCATGAAAAGCGGCGCTTCAAAGGCGGCGGTGTGCCATCGGAGCGCGTCGCCGAGGTCATCCTCGAAGCGGCCCGGAAGCAGCCGCGCGTCGCCTATGTGAAGTGGAGCGACCGCATGCAGGTGCTGTTCA
>DASTWM010000323.1:0-8335 GCA_035765855.1 Roseiflexaceae bacterium | reverse complement strand
CGCGCGCTGCACTTTTTCCCACGCCTGGAGCACGGCCATGCCGCCTTTGCGCTCGAAGTCGCTGCCGACGAACAGCGCGATCTGCGCATCGTACCGCTTCTGATCAATCGGCACGACCGGAAAGTTGGAGCCGCCGCCAACCCGAATAACGCGGTCGGGATCGCAGCCGTAATCCTGGATCATGGACTGCCGCAAGAACTCGCTGCGCGGGAACAGGAATGCTGCCCCTTGATAGGTTTCACGTTCGAGCCGCAGCCATTCTGCGCGCGCCCGCCCGCGCAAGGGCGCCCATTCAGGGAAGTAGCGCTCCGACAACATGTAGGTGTTATCCGTGTGAATAACATAACGACGCTGCTGCGCGCATGTGCCAGGGGCGAGAATGGTATGAAGTTGCATGATAACATCGTATTTCCCATGCCATTGCCGCAGTTGCTTCTCAGCTATCGCAGTGCGCTGCCTGAACATCCATGGATTCAAGCTCGCGCGCGCGCGCCACACGTCACGATTTGGATTGAAGTGACGGGCCTTGTTGTAATAGTGCGCGAATTCCGATGGCGCGGGCCGTACGATCCCCGCCACCTCATAGCGCCGGTCCAGGGCTGCATACAGCCCTGCGCTTTTGGCATCGGGGTGGCTGCGAAAATCTGCAACGCGTTCCATGGTCAAGCCGAGGATGCGAACAGAAGTTTTCTTATGTTGGGTTCCGGTTTGTTCAGCAACGTCTTGCATATGTTCTTGCTTGCAAACTATTCTAAGGATGCCACAGGGCGGGCGTCATGCCGATGGTGATAAAGATAGCCGGGTATTCTCGTTAAAAAGAACAATGCCTCCATGCGGAGGCACTGTACATTGTTCAAAGTACCGCTCTCATGCAATACAGATGATTCCAGCTACACTGCGCGCGGCTCGGGCGAAGCACCGAATGACGCGCTGGCGGCCTCTTCCTGTGGAACATGGGCATGCGACTGATTGTACACGCGCTGGGCCACAAGGCCACAGGCCGCAGACACACTGATAAGCGTCCAGATAAAATCGGGATAATCATTGTGCAAGAAGATCGCGGATGTCAGAAATCCGATGAAACCAATCCCGAGCGCGACCGCAAGCTCGTACATGCGAGCATGGCCCATTTCCATGAAAAGGCGTTGAGCCTGCAACGTGCTGCGCAACGCCGTCAGCACAATGCCGCCCATCAGGAACAGGCCGACGAGGCCACCTTCGGCTGCGACTTCAAGGTAGAAGCTGTGGGCATTACGCTGCTCATCTGGCACGTTTCCGCCGTATTCACGGATGTAGGTTGGGTAGTTTGGTTTGTAATTATCCGAACCCACGCCAATGATAGGATGATCCAGAAACATATAAAAGGCCATGAGCATTTCCACCGACCGGCGACGGATCGAGGCATCACCCTGGTCAACGCCAGTGGGGTTATTGGTGGGCAGCAAGAAACCGAGTGTATCGAAGCGCGACTGAATTTCTGGTGGGGCCAGGGTTAATACCAGCCACAACAAAGGAAGAACCAGCAGATAACGCGGGTTGAGGCGCAGATGCATCACCAGCAACACAAACATGACACCAACCGCGATATAGGCACCCCGCGAGAAGCTCAGCCCGACTCCGGCGAGACACATGGCGACGGAGAACGCGCCGACCGCGCGCTTGAACAGCGAACGAGACGAAAGCATGAGCCACAGCCCTAGTGGAATGAGCGCCAGGAGTTGCTGGCCAAACACATTCGGGTCGCTGGTCGGGCCGCCTGCCCGCGCGCGGTTAGACACATCTTCAGAAATTTGCGCGACGGCTGAGCGCGCGAACCCACCATACTCGTTTGTATAGGTGTGTGTTAATTCCTGATACAATGTCAACAAGCCGAGGATAGCGCCAACCAGCACCATGGCCCAGATGGTACCCTCCAGAATACGTTCAGAAGAAACCAGGTTGATAACGATGTAAAAAAAGATAAGTTGCTTGACGAGGTCAAACACGACAGCCATTGTGCGATCAGGCCAGCCTGCGTACCACATACCTGCGCTTACAAACACCAGGTATCCAAGAATCCACCATTGAATAGGATGGTAGACGAGCGGGGTACGTTTGCCTGTGAAGCGCCGCACAAGGAGAACGACCACCAGCATGGCAACGATGAATTTGGCAGGTGATGGTACGTTGTGGAACTTTACCGCCACCGAAGAGATGTAGCCCCAATTCAGACCAATCAATACTGCGGCCAGCATTTCAGGATTCGTAAATCCCAGATATGCCGCCAGCAACACGATTGGCACCAGCGCAATAACAGTAACCGATCCTGCGTCGCCAAGCACGAAGCCAAAGGCCAGGCTTGCCAAAGCAGCAATAACCAGAAATAGCGGTTCAACCCAACTGTTTCTGCCGGTATTATTCTGTTCAGCCATTACTTTCATAAGCGCCACCTAACTATATTTTTCTAACTTTTGCGTAGAGCTGCCTTCGGGACAGCCCGCAGGAGTGGCTTCACGCGTTCCCAGATGACATCGGCGATGTGGTCAGGCGTGGGTGTTCCGTCGATTACATCCATGCCAAGGGTCTGCGCTGCCGCGTGGTACAGCGGAATCCGTTGTTCGAGAAAAGCAACATCAACAACATCGTCGCGCCGGTGAAACGCAACGTCAGCCGGAACATCGATCAGAAACCATTGCGCAGGCCGCGGGATCGGGTACAACGCCGGCAGCCGCAACAATCGCGGGAGCGCAGATGCGTCAACGCCAGCGAGCACGGCCATGCCAATCGTCGAGTCATGAATGTACCGATCGCAGACCACAATGCGCCCGCGCAGGACGTGCGGCACGACGGAAACAAGGATTTCACCTGTGTGCTCGATCAGGGAAATCTGACGCCAGATGTTCGCAACGAGTTTGTTTTTGAAGAGTCGCCGCGTAGATGACAGATACGAACGGTATTGCGCGCCTTTATCCGGCGCGCCTTTTGGCTCGGTCGCCGTGCCAGAAGATGCCAGCTTCGGAGCACGAAGCAGCCGCTTGGCGAGCCAGATAAGCGGGCGCGTAATGTAAGATCGCCCGCCAGTCCACGCATAGACTGCCGGATGACCCGCCGCATTCAAACGTTCGACCAGCTTTTCGGCCTGGACCGTTTTGCCCGATCCGTCTATTCCAGTAAAACATATTATCATAGCGTTAAGGGTACCTTAGACAAATGACAGGCTTATGACTCATTGACCAGGAAAGATGAATAGAAAATTATGTTGCGACCAGATCATGGACTGTTCATGAACTGTGGGAGGTTACTCACCTAACCTCCCACAAGATTTGTATCAGCGTTGGACAAGCGGCAACGAAATACAATGCGCGCCTGTGCAAGTGCCCGGCGGAGCAGCGGCGGCTGTTTGCGTCACCGCAATAGCCGTGGCAGTGCCACCAAGCGATGGTTGTGTTGCAATGGCAATGGCGGTGGCTGTCTGTGCCTGTGCCGTATTGGTTGCCTGCACAGCAGCAGTGCTGGTCATCTGGGCAATCGGCGTGGCCGCGACAGCCGTTGCAGTCGCGCCGACATTGGCATTGGCAACGACAATCGGAGCCGAGAACTCAGACGTGTTCCCCTGAGCGTCGGTAGCTGTGGACGTAAGCGACTGCCCAACGTTGACGTTGCTCACCGGCACGGCGAACGTATTGCCAACCCCGACTGTTGCCGATCCAACAAAGGTTTTCCCCTGCCCGTTGGCGTCAGCAATAAATACTTCAATCTTACAATTCGTACACGCTCGTCCAAAAACGAGACTGGTGTTCGCGGACTCAAGCTGCGGCGCGTTAAGTCCTTGATTGCCAGTGTACGTGACTTTGGTCTTGCTGTTGGTAGCCGTTTTCAGCCGAATGCCCTGGAGCGCATTGTTATAAATGCTGTTGTGGCTAATGGTGTTGAAGTCAGTTTCCAGAGCATCGCCATACAACTGAATATCACCTTCTTCGATGGTATTGACCGAGACGTTCACGCCATGCTCAGCATGGTTGGCGATGATATTGTCATGAATATTGGTATACTGGCCGCCGCCGGTAATGAGAACACCATTCTTCCCATAGTCGGCCTGCTCGCATGTGCTGTCGGACTGGCCGTTGGGAATGTTCGCGTTGTTTGCGCCAAGCCCTATTTTATTGCCGTAAATGTCGTTGTGGGTTGAGCGGCGGTAAATACGCACGCCACTGCCGTAATTACCCGCGATCACGTTGTTGTAGATTGCGTTGTAATTCGGCGTGTCCTCAACAGAGATGCCGTTGCCGCAGTTACGAATGGCGCGGTTGCCGCTTGCATTCAGCCCAAAATAATTCCCAGCAACTTTGTTGTACTGCGTGGTTGTCGTGTGCGAGATCTCGATACCTTCCGAGCCATTGCCGGAAATGACGTTGCGCTCGCCCGCTGTTTCGCCGCCGAGCCAGTTATTCTGCACGCCGTTCTCAAAGTCAACCGCGTCGGCCTGATTCGACAGCCGGGTTTCGCCATCACCCTTCACGCCGATCAGGTTGCCGACAATATGATTGTCCACAACCGAGGTGCCTTCGAGGTGAATGCCATCGTTGCCGTTGCCTGAAATAATATTTCGTGCCGCATTGATCTGTGACTTCGTGGTGCATGGCGCATAGGTATCGCCGTTGTAGGTGCCACATCCAATGATGTTATGCGATCCGCCAAACTCAATGCGAACACCCTCGCGGTGGTTTGTTGGGCCTTTCACCTGGCCGAGCGACAGGCTGGCGTTCGAGCCAATAATATTGCCTTCGATATGGTTGTGGGTAGCTGGCGCGTTCGTCATTTCAATCTGCCGGTCCCAGCTGTACAATGCAATGCCTTTAATAACATTGTTGGCCGTCTTGATCTCGATACCGTTCACACCATCCTTGGATTGCGCGGCATCCGGCTCAACGGCACCGCTCAGTTCGACCCTGATAACCGCGTTGCTGCCTTTGCTGTCGGTGTTCGGCGAGCCGCAGCCATTCGCATAGCCATCAATCGTGACGCCTTCGGTGAGCCGTGCATCGTCGATTTGCAGCCAGTTCTCGGTGTTTGTTCCGGGCTGAATAACCACGCTGCCTGCGCACAGGCTGTTGCTGAAGACGATCCGCTCAGGCCCAGCGCGCACGTTCGCTTCCTGAACGGCAGCCTGAAGGGTACAATCGCCATTCGACGTGCGGCAGGAGCCATCACCAGGATTGGTATCTTTAATATCACTGCTATCTGGCTTGCCAGCCCGGTTGGTGTTGACGGTAAACGTTGCTGTGGCCGCCGTTGCGTTCGGCGCAACATGCAGGAAAGGCGCATGCAACGTGGTCACAGTTCCGGTGTTCGCTGCAAGCTGCTGAATATCCGCGACATCAAGGCAGCCGTCACCGTTGAGATCGTCGTCAGGGCTGAGCAAGGTACACTGATCGGATTGGCTGCCCATGAGCCAGTTGCTCAGGAGGTCCGAAACATCCGAACTATTCACGACAAGATTGTGCGTGCGATCATATTTGCTATTCACAATGCCTGGTTCCTGGGCAAAAGCATGCGAAGTGGCACCTGCCGTCGACAGCAATGTGCCAACAACAAGTGCCACCATGCCACAGGATAGCAAGCGTGCAAAACTCAATTGCATCAAATTCCTCCTCAGTAATGCCCGCATGCGCGGAGACCATGACAAGCAGATGTGTTCATGGGTCTCATACGGATCATTACACGGCTTCAAAGCCCGCAGCACCACCTTTGCAACAATGCATGCTGTTGCTGCATGAAGGAGAAGGACCGAAGAAACTTCTTCCAATCCTTCTCCTGAAAGCAAGGGAGCGCTCATTATGTTTGCGGGCAGGTACCTACAAGTTGGCGTTTATGCAAGGACAGCCTGCAGCGTTGTTTGAGCAGGAGGTTGTGGTGCGACGATATGAATGGCTGCCTCGTCGTCGTGCTTTAATTCACCGTAAGCGTGGTACCGACAGCATGAACGGTAAGCCGGTTGCCCTGCGGGTCCACAAGCTGAACATTATCGAGCGTCAGATTGTAGGTGCCGGGCGCGTTCGCCAGAAATTCGACATTGCCGAGTTCTACATCCCCGCCAACGCCGGTCAGCATGCGCACGAATGAGCGTTGCGGCTGCACATCCGCGCAGTTGCCGGCCGGGCATGTGACCGCGCCGATCACGGCCGCGTCATCGCGCAGCACCGGGCCAAGCGGCAGCACATCGCGCCCGCTGCGCTTGAGGTCATCCGCCAGCGTCGCGCCAGACAGGTGCAGGTGCGCCGGATCAAACCGAACGGTGCTCTGAAATCCGCCAAGATTGCGCACATTGTGAGCGACGAGTTTGACGGTAATGACATCGCCTGTTGTCACATTACCAGCCGGGACGAGTTCTACGGTTGTGTCCTGTGATGCATTCACAGCGCTGTACCCAAAGAACAGCACAACGACAATTGCCAGCACAGCAATGATAGCCAGCGCGGATGAAGATGATGAACGGCGTTGAAGACGAGCACTTGACATGGACGTGTTCCTCTCTTGTCTTGCGTAGAGTTGAGTGTTGTTTTACGACTGGTTGGACAACAGCGGAAACAAACCCGCATGCTGCCCAACCGTTTACGACATGGTCTAGCGTGAAATCATCGGCAGGAGCACCTGATACTTCGGCTCAAATGGCGCTGGCGTTACCTGGGCCGTCGCCGTCTGGGCGACCGAGGTAGCGGTCTGCGCCAGGGAAGGGCTGGTTTCGAGCACAATCGCAGTCTGTGTTCCGGCCACCTGCGCGGTGGCTGTCTGCGCGACCGCGGTAAGCGCGCCGATCGTCGCCTGCGCATTGGCGGTGGCTGCCACAATTGTCGCCTCGGCATTCGCAGTAGCCTGCACCGCCGAAGCCGTCGCGCTTGCCTGGGCCTGCGCCGTAGCTGCTACCACCGTTTCAGTCGCGCCAATATCAATCGTTACTGCGACGTTTTTGCTAAACTGCGATGTGTTTCCATCCGGATCGGTAGCGGTAGCCGTCAGAATAGTTCCTGGTGTCGTCTCGGTTGTCTGAACAGTAAAGACACCCGACGAATCTGCGGTACCGGAACCAATAAAGGTTTTTCCTTCGCCCGCATCATCAGCACCGCCCAGCTTTGTTTTGTCGGCGACAAACACTTCGATGACACAGTTCGCGCATGCCGTACCGCTGACCGAGCGGGTTGTAGCCTTTTGGGCATCAAGTACTGGTGCCTGCAAGCCACGATTTGCCGAAGAAGTCCCTGTGCCGGACCAATGGATACCTTTGCCCCCATTGTTAGAGATACTATTCTGGCTGATGGTATTGTAAGCAGTTTTCAGCTTATCGCGATTCTCGGTGCCAGTTGTTGGGCTATTCGTAAGGTAGATGCCATGCCCGGGATGGTTGGCGATATGGTTGCCAACAATCAGGTTATGGTGACTACCGCCCATGATAAGCACGCCATTATCGCCCTTTTGCTCCCGTGATGGAAGCAACGGATTAAGCACCCCGTTGGGAATCTCGGTGACACCATCGGCACCAAAACCCACAATGTTGTTTCGGTATTCATTCTCAGAAGCACTGTTATAGAAGCGTAATCCATTGCTCGCATTGCCCGAAACAACATTGTTGTACGACATATTCTTATTGACGGTATCCTCGTACGAAATACCATTGTTGATATTGCGGACGGCCCTGGTTCCAGCAGCATTCAACCCGAAGTAATTGCCAACCACGCGGTTGTACTGCGTGGTCCGGGCATGCGAAATCTCAATGCCGTCTGAGCCGTTGCCAGAGATCACATTGCGCTCTGCCGGAGTTTCGCCGCCGAGCCAGTTATACTGCGGCCCAAGCTCAAAGTCGACCGCATCGCGGCCATTCCCGCAGTTATCGCGGTTGGTCAACCAATCCGCCTTAAACTCACATGTCTCGCCATCTTGCCGCAGGCCGATGTAGTTACCAACAATCCGATTGTAGAACACATTGCCCTGAAGGTGAATGCCATCATCACCATTACCAATAACGATGTTACGTGCCGCATTGATCATGGCGCGGTCAGTGCATGGGACAAACTGATTATCAGGCGTGAACGAGCCACACCCGACCACGTTGTATGATGCTTTTTGCATCATGCGCAGCCCTTCTGAGTGGTGCGTGTCCATGTTGGAGGACTTAAAGGTTTGCGCCGCGTTCGTGCCAATGAAGTTGCCTTCGATGTGATTGTTTCTGCCTTTGCTGTCATCAATCACAATCTGACGATCCCAATTGTACAGCGCCAACCCACGAATCGTGTTGTTGCTCGATGAGATGAGCAAGCCATGCACGTAGAACTGGCGGCGGCCCTTTAGCTCAACCTTAATA
>DASTWM010000322.1:0-3373 GCA_035765855.1 Roseiflexaceae bacterium | reverse complement strand
AAGGCACAGATCAGAGTTGCGAATGAGTGACAATGCATGCTCGACGCGCACCGCCTGTAAATACTCCATCGGGGTGCAGCCCCGCAAGCGAACAAACTGCGTGCGCAGCAGCGAGGGTGAAACGCGGAGTGTTTCAGCGATTTCCTTAATCGTAACGGAGGTCATGAAGCGCTCTTTGATCAAATGCTCACCGTCGCGGACCAATTGCTCTGACGTTGGCACGTGATCGCGATTATGGGCGCGCCGAAGGAGAATGTCACACTGGTTGATCAGCGTGTCGAGCATTTCTTCGCGATCCCGCTCCTGCCCGTTCCATTCGCGTACCAGTCCATGACACACATGCGCCAGCGCGTTGGAACGATCATCCACATACACGGTAGGCCAGAGCAAGGGGAGCGGCGCTTCAAGCCAGATGTAGATACATGTGAACGAGCGCACGCCAATTTCACCGTGAATAACCTGCGGCGGCACCACGCACAGCGTTCCCGGGTGGCATGCGACGACGCTTTCCCCCAGCCGGCAATGTACATCTCCCTGAAGGTAGTAGACCAGTTCCACAATTGGGTGGCGGTGCAGCGGCACGTCATGGTCAATCTCAACCATGCCCGCGGCTTGCACGCGCAGTGGCATCAGCGCGTTTTTGTGCATAAAGCGTGTTGAAATATGCATTGTCATAGAGCTTTATTCCTGCAATACTATAACCACCGCAGCTCTATGCTAATACAAAACGAAACTGTGTCAAATGCTTTGTGCATTGTTCGCTCGCAGCACATGCGCGCTGCCAGGCTTGAAATGCAGATGTTTTAGGAGAGATTGCAATGAAGCAACATCGGTTTCCACCTGTGCTACAGCTTTCCCCACCACACATAACTTCGCCGCACTGGGCGCCACGAACGTTTGTGGCAGACGCTTCGTTCCGCGTGACTGTGGCACGGTGAATCTCGGTCCCGTTGCAAGGGAAGGAGGTACTGATGGTTGTAAAGCCAGAATCTCGCACTCCTACGGAATCACGTAGAAAGCAGGCGTCAGGGCGCGCGCGTCAGCGCGCAGGAAAGCTGTACCGGCGTGAGGCGATCGAAGGCATGGCGATGGCGCTGCCCTGGATCCTGGGGTTTGTGCTGTTCACTGCCGGACCCATGCTCGCTTCGGTCTACCTGGGCTTAACTCGCTGGGATATTATCACTTCCCCGGTCTTTGTTAGCACCCAGAACTATGTCACGCTTGCCAAAGACCCGTTGTTTCTCAAATCGCTCGGCGTCACCGTCTCGTACACGCTATGGTCGGCGCCAATTCATATCATTCTGGGCTTTGTGCTGGCGTCATTGCTGAATGCCGGCGTGCCGGGGACGAATATCTTTCGCGCGATCTATTACTTGCCCTCGATCCTGCCGCTGGTTGCCTCGGCGGTGCTGTGGAGTTGGATTCTCAATCCTGAGTTCGGCTTGCTGAACTTTGCGCTGGCGCATCTCGGCATTCAGGGGCCGGGCTGGCTAACGAGCGAGCAGTGGGCGCTGCCGGCCATGGTGATCATGAACATCCAGTTTATCGGCATCACCATGGTCATTATGCTGGCAGGCTTGCAGCGCGTGCCGCAGGAGCTATACGAGGCCGCCCAACTCGACGGCGCGAACGGCTGGCAGCGGCTGCGCTTCATCACATTGCCCATGATGTCCTCGGTGATCTTCTTCGCGATCATCATCAATATCAATAACTCGTTTCAGACCTTCACACAGGCGTATGTGCTGACCAACGGCGGCCCTTCGAACGCGACGCTGTTCTACATGCTCTACCTGTACAACCAGGCGTTTCGCAACTTCCGCATGGGCTACGCCAGCGCGCTGGCCATGGTGCTGTTTCTCATCATGGTCACGTTGACGGCCATACAATTTCGCATGTCACGCCTGTGGGTGTATACCGAGGAAGGTTAAGCGATGGTCATGTCACAACTCCGGCTCACGCGCACCCATCGGGTCGCCCTCAGCCAGGCCGCCGCGTTCGTCCTGCTGCTGATCTTCTGCGTGCCGTTTCTCGCGCCGCTGGTCTGGCTGGTCAGCACCGCGCTCAAAACGCCCCAGCAGGTCTACGCCTACCCGCCGATCTGGATTCCGAATCCGGTGCGCCTGCAGAACTTCGTTGATGCCTGGACCGCCGCGCCGTTTACGCGCTTCTTCCTGAACACGCTGATCACGACCCTGATTCCCATGATCGGCGAGGTGTTTGTCTCGGCGATGGTGGCGTATAGCTTCGCCCGCGTGCGCTGGCCGGGGCGCGACATGGTCTTTGCGCTGTGCCTCGGCACTATGCTGCTGCCGAGCGTCGCCACGTTCATCCCGGTGTTTCTTGAATTCAAGGCGCTCGGCTGGGTGAACACGTTCTGGCCGTTCATCGTCCCGGCGTTCTTCGGCGTGCCGTTCTACATCTTCATGTTTCGGCAGTTCATGATCACGCTGCCACATGAGTTGGATGAAGCCGCGCGGATCGATGGCGCGAACACGTTTCAGATCTTCGCCCGGATCATCCTGCCGCTGCTCGGGCCGGCGCTGGCGACGGTGGCGATCTTCTCGTTTATGGCGCACTGGAATGACTTCATGGGGCCAGTGATCTATCTTCAAAAGATCGAATTGAAAACGCTCACGCAGGGACTATCCTCATTCGAGTCGATGATGACCGGCACTGGCGGCAGCTATGGCATGCTCAGTTCGCGCCTGCACCTGCTGATGGCCGTCTCGCTGCTGATCGACCTGCCCTGCATCATTATCTTCTTATTGTTCCAAAGGTATTTCGTGCGCGATGTCGTTATGAGCGGACTGAAGGGATAGTCCGAACGCGGCATGTGGCGCGGGCAGCGTGACATGCCAGGTTCATTTTGTTCAACGTGAATACATGGTCGTATTCGAGAATTACACTACGGAGGGACCAACGATGGCACAGACTCCTCTCACACGGCGGCAGTTTCTTCAGCGGATGAGCGCAGGCGGGGCAGGTCTGCTGCTTGCGGCATGCGGCGGCGCGCCTCCGGAGCAGCCGTCCGCGGCGCAACCAACTTCCCAATCGGGCGGCGATGCCAGCCAGGCCCAGGCGCCTGCCGCAACAGGCGCGAAGCAGGTGGTGCGCTTCACCATGTTCGGCCACCCGCAACTGGCCGAGCAGATGGTCGCCAAGTTCAACGAGACTCACCCCAACATTGAGGTGCAGTTCGAGCGCAGCGAGGGCCAGGGCTACAACGAGAAGATCAGCGCCGCGATTGCCAGCGGCGACGCATGGGATGTGTTCCGCGCGCCGAACACGTTCCCCACGCGCTTCGGACCAAAGGGCGTGCTTGAAGATCTTACCCAGTACATCAACAGCGACACAAAGTATCCGGCCAGCATGT
>DASTWM010000321.1:0-5520 GCA_035765855.1 Roseiflexaceae bacterium | reverse complement strand
TTGGCTAATCCATATTGGCGCATCTTGGCTCATGGCGGCCGAGTGCTGGATGTGATGCCTATTAACTGCGCCGCACCAATAGATGGCACTCAATCACAACGTCGTGTTATGCGCTACTTGGTGCGGCCGACAAACGCTTACGAGCATACTCTACGATAACCGGATTCTCAACCCGTGATAAATCACGGAGCCGCTCGAACGCTTCCAGCGTGCCGATTTTTGATAAGGCCCATTGTGCATTTGCGGGCCAGTTCATAAAACTCATCATAATCTAAATACTCGTGTTCTGACAGGGCTGCCTGATATAAAGGTTCGACACTGCTGGGGTCGTGCAATTCTTCAAGATACAAAGCAATATCTTCATGCTTACGATGCCACCCTTCAATGAGCAGTTGATTGAGAATATGAAGCGTGTTTGGCAGGTACCCAAATGTACAAATCAGTATGAGTGACAACTCTACGTCGTCAGGGGAGCGTTCTTGTCGCGCCTTCTCAAGTAGTTCAATCGCATATTGTGGAGCGCGGAAATCATGACCAAAGGATGCAAAGAACTCAGACTCACTGATTTTACCTAGCGCAAATGACAGAATAAGTTCGCGTTCTTTTACAGTCATGTTATCTTCCATATTCATTCGCCACTTTGCGCAATATAACTTATTGTTACGCCGAAAGACGATAAAACCTGCGCGCGTTGCCGGCCCACAGTTGCTGGCGGGCTTTCGGCGAAAAGTGCGCCGTCAGCGTGTCGAGCGTCTCTACCCAGCGCCGGTATGCGCTTGCTTCCAGCACGACCGGCCAGTCGCTGCCGAACGCCACGCGATCCTGCCCAAACGCATCGAGCACATGGGCAACGTAGGGCGCGATATCGTCCGGCGTCCAGCTTTGCCGGTCAGCCTCGGTCACCACGCCGCTGACTTTGCACATCACGTTCGGCAGCGTGGCGAGCTCGGTAATCTGCGCCCGCCATGGCTCAAGCTGCTTGTTTTTAATGTCCGGCTTGCCAATATGATCGAGAATGAACGACACGTCCGGGCAGCGCCGCACTAATTCGATCGCCGCCGCAAGCTGGTGGTGACGAATGCAAATGTCGAACGATAAACCGAACTCGGCGAGCAGCTGCACGCCGCTCACAAAACCGGGCCGCAGGCAGAAACTGGCGTCAGGCTCGCCTTGCAGCAGGCGACGGACGCCCTTGATCAGCGGGCCATGGGCCACGAGCGCCTGAAGGTACGAGCGGCTCTGCTCGCCGTACTCGACCGGCGCGTAGGCGACAATCCCCTGAAGCCGCGGATCTTCGGCGGCGCAGTCAACCGCCCACTGCGCCTCCAACAAGCCAAACGGCGCTTCAACATCGACCTGAACGTACACAAACGCGGCCACATCAACGCCCGCGGTGTGCGCGCGGTATTCGTCGAGGCCGTAGGGCTGATTCAGCACCGGGCTGCCTGCCAGCCACAGCAGCGGGAAATGCTGCGGATCCCACAGGTGAACATGAGCATCGACAATTGGAAAGTCAGGCACGCGCTGCTCCTTTTGTTTGCCACGCGGATGGCGGGTACGTACCGGCGAGAAGGTTCGCTGAACGATCTTCATGCATGCGGTGCCATCTTCACACCGCATGCATGAAAAGAATGTTGATAACGCCGCCAGATCCGCCATGTACCACAACGATGGCTCGCATCTTACCACACGTTTGCGCTCACCGATTCATCAACGGCAGGTACACCTCATACGTCTGATCCAGGGGCGGCATGCCGGGTGGCACCGGCGCTGGCAACGGCGCATCCGTCGGCACTGGCGTCGCTGGCTCCGCGGATGGCGTTGGGCTTGGAGCCGCAGTGTCAGGCGTCGGGACTGGTCCATTCGTCGGCGTCGGTGTGATCGTTGGCGGTGGCGTGGCGCTCGGCGTCACGGTCGGCAGCAGCGTTGGCGTGGTATTCGGCGTCTGCCCGCCTGCGGTGAACCATGCTTTCACGGTCTGATAGGCAGGTTTGTTTTGCACAGGATAATCGGTTGGCGGATCGGACGGCGGGTGCAAACTCCAATGCCAGAACTGCGAGCCAGCAAACCACGCAACATTGGCCCACGAACTGAACAGCGCCTCGTAGCAATCGACCTGCTCCTGATTGTCGATCTGGTTATTGCTCCACCAGTCAAATGGACTATTGGCCGCGCCATCCATGTTGCGGTAGCCCACTTCGGTGAACAGCATGGGACGATTCCAGCGTTGCTGGAACGTGTATAGCTTCTGCTTCCAATTTCCCCAACTGGCTTTGAGTTCCGTCACCGAGGGATTGTAGCTGTTGGTCAGCTGGAAATAGGCCGAGATGCCGAGATAATCGAGCGCGTCCCAGAAGGGAATCTTCGACCATTCTTCGTAAAAATCGTTGCCGCCCCAGTTGGCGCTGTAGGTCAGCTTGCCGTCGAAATGCTTGCGCACCTCGGCGATCATGGCGCGCCAGTGGCTCTCATTCGCCTTGTTGGTGCTCATCGTAATGAGTTCCGAGCCGACAACCAGCACCGAGGCACCATGATCTTTGGCGATATCGGCAAAATGCGCCATCCATGTGGTGTAATTCGTAAACCATGCGTTGACATCGGTAGGGTTGATATTTGCCCGCCATGATCGCGAATCCGATTCAATATCGATATGCGGTTTGATGATGACTTTCAGGCCAAGCGTACGCGCCTGATCGATCGCCCAGATCAGGGAATCATCGGAGGCTGTGGCGGAGCGCCGATAGATCTGCGAGGACGCGGTGCTGTCGGTGTACCATGTGACGGCAAACGTCACCGAGTTTGCGCCCGCTGCGGCCAGTTGCTGCAGGATCGGGCCGCTTTGTAAGAGTTCATCCTGGTTGTACGCGGCGATATTGAAGCCTTTGTATTCCCAGTTGAGGTTGGTCGCCGCATGCGCAGTCGCCATGCCTGTATATCTCCCGCCGAACATGGTGAATGGTGCCACCGTAATCACCACAAGCAGCGCAACATACACCACAACCTGCAATCCATGCCGCTGATGACGAAGCTTCATTGATGTTCCTCTACGCTTGCAATGTTCTACAATGAATCAGCACGCTGCCAGCCCAGCAACGCTGGCCGGGCATCCGCGCGAGACAGAGACACATGGTGCGGGCGACATGTCTGTTTCCATAGTACCTTGAAATCGGCGCATTGTGTATGACAGTAGATTCATTTTCCTGCGCGGTGTTGCGCTACGATGAAGCCGCGTATGCAGCTATGCAAAAAGCCCCGGCAGCATGGATCTGCCAGGGCATCAGAAACACAGCTTCAGATTGTTGCCGCCGCACCGCTCAATCAATCATGCATCAAAAAGCACTTCGACCAGCGGGCTGTCTGCCACCCATTTGTCAAGATCGCTCGTGCGCTCCAGATTGGTGAGGATGCGCTGAAGCACAGCACGTTTTTCGGCAGGGTCAGTAATCGGACGGGCATGCGCCGGAAGGTCGGCGGTCACGCCCTCTTTAAGATGAAACGTGAAGGCGGGATTGGCGAGCATGTTGGCGTACCAGTCGCGACGGCCTGGCGTTCCTGTGATATACATATGCCCATCAATGGTGTGAAACCAGATCTCGATGCGGCGCGGCTGCCCGCTTTCCCGACCGATGGTGGTTATGTCAATCGTGCGCCCGGTTTCAAGCGCGCGCGTAATCGCCTGATCCATACGACCGCTATCTTTCACTTCTAATAGGGAAATCAAATAAACATGACACTATCTGTCATTCCGAAAGCAGTGAGGAATCTCTCTGGTCTCTTCCCCACCATGCGGGCCTCCGCATGGTGGGGAGAGGGAAGCTGCGTCAGCAGCAGGGTGAGGGATTCTAAGGCATTTTTGTGGCTCTATTTAGAACCTGTTCCAGAGAAACTGGTTCGTCACTTCATGGTGGAACTGCACCTCGGCGCGCTTGATCATTGTACCCAGCAAGCGCGGGCAGCGATCAGCCGAGGCGCGCTTGACCTCGGTGTACTTTGTCTGCACATCTGGGCCGAGCAGTTCGCTGATAAACGCGCTGTTTTGGAAATCATCCATCGCGTCGTAGATGTTGTCGGGCAGAATGCTTTCCTGCTCGCGCACCTTTGGATTGAGCGAACCTTCAAAGCCGGTGCGCAGCAATGTGTAGATGACCATGTACGGGTTCGCGTCCGGCGCAACCGAGCGCACCTCGATCCGCGCCGAACGCTCGTTGCCCCACGGAATGCGGACCATCGAGCCGCGATCAACCGGCGAAGCCTTGATCTGGTTCGGCGCTTCAAAATGCGGGTCGAGCCGCCGGTATGAATTCACGCTCGGATTGAGCACCAGGCACAGGTCGTTCGCGTTGGTCAAAAGGCGATCGACAAACTCCCATGCAAGCTGCGACAAGCCTTCATTGCCGTTAGCATCATAGAAAATGTTTTTGCCCGCGCGCCCAACCGAGATATTGGTGTGCATGCCGTTGCCATTCACGCCTGTCACCGGCTTGGGCAGGAAGCTGGCCGTCATGTTAAGCTGATTGGCGACCTGTCGGCAGATCAGCTTGTACAGCAGAATCTGATCGGCGGCAATCGTCGCTTCGGTGTAGGAATAATTCATCTCGAACTGCGACGGCGCGACCTCGGGATGGTCTTTCTCGTTGGCGAAACCCATGGCACGCTGCACTTCGGCGGCGGTGTCAATGAACGTGCGCAGCGGATCACCGGGCAGCGAGTGATAATACCCACCGCGGCTGATCAACTCAAACACGCCCGTATCACGGTATTGCTGCTCGGCATTGCAACCCTCGAAAAGAAAGCCCTCGATCTCATTTGCCGCATAGCAGACCGTTTGATCGCGCTGGAACAGCGTTTCCATGTAGCGCTTGAGCTGCCCGCGCATATCGGCGGAATAGGGGCTGCCGTCGCGCTCCAGCACCTCGCCAAAGATCAACACCTTGCCCGGCCCAAACACATCGGCGGGCAGCCAGTAGAACGCCGACCAGTCAATCGCCAGCCGCAGATCCGACTCGGCCTGCACGGAGAAGCCGCGGATCGAGGAGCCGTCGAAGGTCAGGCTATCAGCCGATTTGAGCAGGAACTTTTTGTCGTAGTCCAGCATGTGCAGCCGACCTTCAAGGTCGGTGAAACACACCGTTACCGCTTTGATGCGCTTTTCGCTGGCAAGATAGCGCATGCGCTCGTCGCGGATGGCATCAGGCGAAACGCGGTCGAGACGCTGCTGTTTGGCGTTCAGATTCAGTTCTTCAAGCTGGTCGTAGGGGATTTCAAGAAAATCGCGCAATGGTCCCCCGGACGATCGGACACCGGTTGGCAAATTAAAGGACATAGTTCACCTTCTACGTGCGTTCAAACGGACTCAACGTCATGCGAGGTTGAAGACACGTGACTGATCGCAAACGGAGGAGATTGCGCCTTCAGCCGGTCTCCAGCCAGTGTGAAACCGCGCCCCATTGCGCTCCGAAACATCGCGCAATAATAGCAGGAACCCGCTTCGCTGTCCACTCGCTGTTCTGGACGCGAAAT
>DASTWM010000320.1:0-7727 GCA_035765855.1 Roseiflexaceae bacterium | reverse complement strand
TCATTGCTGGATGAGCAGTAAACGCAGATGTGCATGAATATCCTTCAAAGCTACAGAGTAATTACAGAGAACGTATATAGCTCACGATCGAAGGCTCTTTCCTGTTTTTGATTCACAAAATGTCGAGATGATATTGTAGATTGCTCGCCAACGTTGGCGCCCGGTAAGTGGAACGCCATAAGTAGCATCACCATTAAGTTTTTGATACACATGACCGTTCACAGTGACTTCAACATAAAATTCACCGCCTTCGCTGTGAGGAACAGGCAGAATGTGATAGCGCAGCGTGTCAAATTTGAGATCACGTAGCTTGTGGTATAAATCATCAAGCTCTTGTTCTGATACAGTACATGGGATACTAACATCTCCACCACTCCCTTGATAACTATACTTACATTTGTCTCTGGAAAGATCAAATGTAAGAACACCTCCTAATGCATCCTCATGATAATGTAAAGCAAAATCTTCTGGTCTGCTTAGAGGAAGCAATGTTATAAATCCATAACCAATGTAAGCACATAAAACAGCGGCAGCAACAACCAGAGAAATCAGCTTATGCTCAGTGTTCCAAAAGAAACCTACTATGTTTAGCAGAACGCCTGCGAGCATGAGAAAAATAAAGAGGTCATTGATCCCACGGGCTAACAGACTACATGCTACGCTTGGTAGAAGTAGTAACTCCGCGAAAATCCATACGACACGCCGAAAAGAAGCAGTCTTCGTGGGGGACTTCGTCTGAGCGTTGGTCATTCCTGCTGATCCTTTCGATATTCATGCAGCGCTGTTGTTCCAAAAGGCAGCAATAGTAGGCTCCAGTATGCGAAGAATACGTCCAGTATACCTACGACGCGGACGCCGCGCAACTTGACGCTGTGCGGGCGCGCAAGTAGAATGCAAGTGAACATCATCCTCTATCAGGCGGAGCTTGCTATTGAACCTCGATCGTCGGACAACGCTGCTATGGCTCGGAGCCGGAGCCGTGGTGCTGTGTGCATGGTGCAGCATGTTTAGCGCGCTGGGCGGCTGGTTTGTCGGGCGCGACATGGGTCGCCGCCAGGCCAACATCGCCTTTGCTACAGCCATGACGGGTCAATCTGATCGTTTGCCGCCGCTTGGCGTGCTCGTCACCCGGCTGGATCGCACTGGCCCGGCGGCGCGTGCAGGTATTCAGCGTGGCGACATGATCGTTTCTATCGACAAAACGCCGGTGCAGGACGCGCGCGACCTGCGCGATGCGCTGCAAAACTACACGCCTGGCGAGATGGCAAAACTGGGAATCATGCGCGGCAACGACAAAGAGCAAGTCACCGTTCGCCTCGACGCATTTCCCGGCGCGTCGAATAAACCGTATCTCGGCATCTATTTCACTGCCCGCGGCGAGGAGCCTGCCGATCTATGACCACCCGCACGCGCCAGCCCGCGCCAGTTGAGTCGCAGGACGACACGGCCTTTCCCGCAGGCCCGCGCCGCCCGGCCATGCTGCTGGCCGTGGCTGCTGGCCTGTGTTGGTCATGCGCGCTGGCGATGCTGCTCACGCTGAACATTGGCGCTGACCCGGACGTGTTTGCGACCGAGCGCATTATTTTCTACGTGCTGGTGCTGGTCGCGGGGCTGCTGAGCTTTGTGCCAGCCCAACGCCAACTGCGGCTGCCCGGCCTGGTCTTTGAGGGTGTGTCCGGCACATTTCTGCTGCTGTACGCGCTGGCGTTTGTGCCGCCGCCCACCGGCTCGCTCCTGTCGCTGCCCGACATTCCCGTATACGTCATTCTTCTGCTCGCGCTGTTCTGGAGCGTCTCGGCGATTGCCATGCCGCTGGTCTACATGCTCGGCAAGCGGCTGTTCCGGCAGCGCGCCCGGCAGTACGACACGCGGCGCTCGCGGCGGCAGGCCCACGAAATTGGCGCGCTGGTGGCGTTGGCGGGCGGCATGGCCGGGCTGCGCGTGCTCACGCCGCTCGGCTTCATCCTGCTGATTTTGATTCTGGTTGTGACGGAAATGCTGTGTTTGGCCTATATCGAAACGGTAAAATAGCAAAGGATGAACGTAGAAGGAAAAAGGAGGATCCGCGAAGGACGCGAAGCGCACAAAGCTGACTCGTTTTCGCGTTCTTTGCGTGCCTTCGCGGATTCTTTCTGCTTTCTTTAAGGAGCTGGCGCCATGATAAAAATCACAATTATTGGAATGGGCTTGATTGGCACATCGCTTGGCATGGCGCTGCGTACAGCCGACGAACGCGAGTCGCCGCTGGGCGATATCAGCGTCACTGGCTACGACCGCGAGGCGCGCGCGACCTCGGAGGCGCGCGGGCGGCTGGCGATCGACCGCGTGGCGCGCAACCTGGAGGAAGCCCTGAAGGACGCCAACCTGATCGTGCTTGCCGTGCCTGCTCAGGCGCTGCGCGATGTCATGGAAGCCGTTGGCCCGCTGGTGCCCTACGGCAGCGTGGTGACCGACGTGGCGAGCACCAAAGCGCAGGCGCTTGAATGGGCGCGCGAACTGCTGCCACGCACCGTGGAGTTCGTCGGCGGGCATCCCATGGCCGGCAGGGAGCGCTCGGGCGCGGGCGCAGCGGAGGTAGAACTGTTCAAGGATGCGATCTATTGCCTGACGCCCTCGCCGCAGGCCAAGCAGCAATCGATCGAGTTGGTGGACGGCATGGTGCGCCAGGTTGGCGCAAAGCCCTACTACATCGATCCGGTCGAGCACGATCACTACGTCGGTGGCGTGTCGCACCTGCCGTTTCTTTTGTCGGCGGCGCTGGTCGAAATCACCAGCCGCAGCCCGGCATGGCGCGAAATGGCACCGCTGGCGGCAACCGGCTTCCGCGACATGACGCGGCTCGCTTCCGGCGATGTCGAGATGCACCGCGATATCGCTATGACCAATCGGGTCGCCATGATGCGCTGGATCGATGATGCCGTGCGGCTGCTGCTCGATACGCGCGACCAACTGGAGGCGGATGACGCTGAAGCGATCGAGCGGCTCTTCGCTCATGCGCGTGCCGTTCGTGAAGAATGGCTCCAAAGCCGTCCGAATCTGCGCCCCGGCGAGGATGATTTTGCCAACATGTCGGGCGTTGCGCCACAGCGATCGAACCTGTTTAGCTGGCGGCGGCCCGGCGATAAACGGCGATAGAATGCAATTAGGGGGAGATGTAAAACGCCAGGTCACAGGCATCTCCCTCTAGGTACAATTCTCCCATCCCAAGCGTAGTAAATCGGCGCTGTGGTCCAAGGGAGCGTGCCGCTGATCGTCTCCGTCGTCGTTGTCTGCGTTTTCCTAAACGATGGCACAAATGTACCCTCTAAAATGGATCCTTTCTGCCTTCTTGATTCAGACCTCTTCTGCTATACTCGTGCTGTCTCGCGGACGGACCCCGCCCTGTCCACTTCACGCCAAGACATGCTGCCTTGAACTTGGCAGCAGTGTATTTCACTATAATGATGATCAGGCCCAAGCGCCGGGCAGATCTAGTAACGCATCAAGCACATCATGGGATAGATGAAGCGGCACGCACAATTGTGAGGATCCGCCCTCATCACAAAGTCAATCTCAACTTGACATGATGATACAAATGACGGTCCAAAGCTCGTTAGATTGATAAAGAATTTGGCAGCCGTAAGGAGCATTACTGTATGGAGCAACTGCCAGTCTACGATCCATCCGTCAACGCGCCAACAGATTTGTATGAAATGCTTCCGTTCGCGCCGCTCCACAACTATCGGCGTGCGCTACCGCCATGTCTGTTGGTATTGAGCGACCAAGCAACCAAATCTCAATGGAGTGTCCAGCAGATAGCCGCTCGATGAGGACTGGCTGAGCATCCAATTGGAGGGAGCAACTGAGATACATGGCAGGCCAGTGCGCTTCTATCACACACTGATGCAGCCTGAAGACATCTTGCTTGTGCCAAAGGCGCTCAAGCGAGGATCGCACACCATCACACGCGGCGTTACGCCAAGTGCTCGACTACATCCAGACCTATCCCGAGTGCAACATTACGATGGCAGAACTTGCGGATATTGCCCACCTCAGCCCGTACCATCTCGCGTGGCTGTTCAAACGCACCACCGGCCAGTCGATTCACCAGTACGTGCTGGCGCAGCGGCTAGAGGTGGGCAAGCGCCTCCTCGAAACGATCAACCTGACGATCATCGAGATTGCGGCCCGCTGGGCTTTGCTGATCATGCCCACTTCGCACGGCACTTCAAGCGCCGGTTTGGCGTGCCGCCGAGCAAAGCCGAGCGACACGGTAACGTCTCGTGATTTGCCTATGCACATAAAAGAAGAACATGGCCCGTCCGTAACATAAACAACCAAATTGGGTGCAGATTTCATGATCAACTCACCAATTTACAATCCTGATCTCCATACACCGATTGACATGTTCCAGATACTCTCATTTACCCCGCTCCACGACCATCGCCGAGTGGTGCCTAAAGGGACGATGATTCTCAGTGGACGGCCAAATCTTTCAGCATGGCAGGCAACCTTCATGGCTATGCCGGGTGATGCGCTCGTCATTCCCCTTCACAAGCACGGCCGTCTTGAAGGACAGATTGCGCGTCGTTTCAACACTGATATTGCGCCAGGTGATATTCTCACGCTACCTCGTGGCACTCCATTCTACTATCAGGCGCAGGGGGGGTTGAACAGCTTATGGTGGCTTTCGCACCCGCCCTCATTAGTCAAACAGCTTTGGAAATGGGTGATACAGACCCCGAACGTGTCGAACTCATTCCACGAACAGGTTTCGCTTCTCCGCTGCTGCTTGCACTTGGACGCGAAATGCTTCGCACCCTTCAGTCAGGCGGCATTGCAGCAGACTTATATCTGGAAACGCTTACTCAAGCGCTGATTGTGCATTTGCTGCGGGAACATACTGCGTTTCCCACACGATCGTGCAGACCCGCGTGGTCTTGGCAACTTCGGGCTGCACCCAACTGCTCCACGAGGCCGACTAATCGCCCCAGCCAGCATCAATCACCACGGTCGGGCTGCCCGTCCCCGTGCAGTGAATGTGCAGTCGATAACCACCCACGTCGACCAGTTGACCAGGTGGGGGATACGACCGGACATCCGCAGCTTCGGCGCGGGACTCATACACCGCGCCGAGCAGCATCAATCCCACAACCGCGGTCACCAACCCACCGAGCCACTGCAGACACCCGCGACCACGACCTGTGCGCAGGTGCAGCGCTTCCATCCGATGGTGCGTAGACATTCCGAACCCTCGTGGCTGTTTAAGCCACCTACAGCGGTGTACATTAGCTTTCATCAGTCCGTCACGTCACGGCGATAGCACCTGCGTGATAGTCGGCGGGGTGCGGGTGCCCCAAGACTCATCTCCGTAGTTTTCATGTTGTTACATAAACCACGCGCGCTGCCACTGCTGCATGTGCGCAACCTCAGCTTCCTGGGCTGTGATGATGGTGTCCGCCAGCTGCTTGATTTCTGGGTGCTCTGCCTTCTGCTGCGCTTCCTTGTCCATCGCTATCGCACCATTGTGATGCGGAATCATTGCTTCAATAAAGCGTTGGTCAAACGGCTTACTGGTCTCTGTACTCAGCTCCATCGTGTCCATATCCATTCCCTGTGTCGGAGCAAGGTCCGGATACCACTGTTTGCGCCAAGTGGCGAGCTGCGCAATCTCCTGCTGCTGTGAGGAGATAATATTGTTGGCCAGTTGCAGCAATTCAGGCCGCCTGCTTTCTTGGAGCACCTGCTGCGCCATTGCAATCGGACCCTGATGGTGCTTGGTCATTCCATCAATAAACTGGGCATCAAACGGCGCATTGGTTTGCGGCAGTGCGTCGTGTCCCATCGTGTCGTGGATCAGTGTTGGTTGGCTCGCGCTAGCACGTGTCGTCGTGGGGCTCGCTGCCGGAGCACTCCCACGCGTGGTGCAGGCAGTCAGCCCGACTGCCTGCACCAGCGCACTCAGTCCAATACGAACGTAATTGATTTGCATCTATAATATCTCCTTATTTGCTATTGTATACGTTGCGTTGCATCAAAGACGGTGAGCAGTTCTTGGATAACCCGCTCCCGTTCGGTTACGTGGTCACTCGTAATCGCCGTAACCACACAGCCATTCAGGTGGTCCTCAAGAATGCGTTCATTAAACGCGGTCAGAAGCTGATGAATAGCACGCATCTCTTGCATAATCCTGACTCGGTTTTCCCCCGCTTCAACCACCTGCTGCACGTCGCGCAATCGTGTTTCTGCCTCGGTGAGCCACGCAATCCGCTGCGGAATGCGCTCCTCATAGAGAGATCAAATAGATGCTGTACAATAGCGTGTATGGCACAACGAACGTTTCATCTAGACGAAGTAGCAGCCAATGCACTGCTTGCCGCCTATCAAGCAACCAACGACGGAGCATATCGAACGCGCTTGCAAGCCGTTCGACTGTATGGACTTGGTTATACTCCTGTCGCCATCGCCGAAATAACTGGCGCACCGCGTTCAAGCCTGATGCTTTGGTGCCGCACCTATCGTCAAGGCGGTCTTTCAGCGCTCGACGACAAGCGCGTCGGCGGTAACTCTCGCAAGCTGAATGCGGCACAAATCGACGCGCTTGGTCGAACGCTCAGGCGCTACACACCGCGTTCGCGCTTTGGCCCACAGGCAGCTACCCAAGATAGTTTGGCTTGGACAGTTGCCGACCTCAAACGCCTCGTTGCTGACGACTATGATGTGAGCTATCAAAGCGTTGTCTCCTACTACACACTCTTCAAACGCTGCAACTTCTCGTATCATCAGCCGAGCGCCACATTCCGCTCACGCAATGAGGCAGCGGTAGTCGAGTGGGAAACACAGCTCGAAAAAAACTGATTGACCTGGCGCAAGCCAAAGAACACACGCTTGTTCTGGCTGAGGACGAAGCCAAGTTGTATTTGCAAGCCTCAACAATGGCGGTCTGGGCAGAGCGCGGTCAAGCATTTTCCGTTCGCCTTGATCCTGGTCGAACACAAACCTCATTTTACGGCACGCTCAATCTCGAAACAGGGCAGGAAGTGGTAACGCAAGCAGAACAGATGAATGCCCAAACCACTGCGCTGCACTTGCAAGCCATTCTTGATACCTATCCTCACGACAACATCCTCCTGTTGTGGGACAAAGCACCGTGGCATCGTGGGAGTGCAATTCGCGAACGGCTTGCACAAAATCCGCGGCTGACGCTATGGACATTTCCGACTGCAGCGCCAGACTTGAACCCACAGGAGCATGTGTGGCGTGCCACGCGCCGTGAAGTCGCACACAACCACACATAACGGTACTTGCCTGACCTCGCGGCGCGTTTTGAACACCATCTCACGCAGACACGCTTTCGCAGTTCATTTCTCGACAGGTACAGCTACCCTGTTTGTCCAGGATTTACTTGATCTCTCTATCAGAGGTTGCAGCTTTGGGAACCACCGGTTTGGACTCCTCGTTGCGCTGAAACACTGCCAGCAGCTCCCCGATGACCTGCTTCCGTTCTTTCTCTGGCGCATCCCAAATAGTACTGGTCACCGTATCGGCAAGATACGCTTCAAGCAGTGCGGTATTGAAGGCATCTATGGCACGTTGCACGGCTTGAACCTGATGCATAATGGTGATGCAGTAGGCATCAGCTTCGGTCATTCGCGCCACTCCGCGAATATGGCCTACGATGGTTTGTAATCGTCGTGGTAGATTGCTCATCGATACATCCTTATGACGCAAGCTGCGGTGTTATTTCT
>DASTWM010000319.1:0-22358 GCA_035765855.1 Roseiflexaceae bacterium | reverse complement strand
GGACCATGGTGCGAAATTTATAGATTTTGAATCGTTTGCCATTCTTGCCCGTTCGTAATTGCGTGAAAACGACTGGACCGCCGGGCGACTCGATCTTGATCGCCAGTGCGCACAATAAAAAAAGCGGCAGCAGCAATGGCATGGCTAAAATGCAAAGCGTAAGATCAAATGCGCGCTTCACAAGATAGTACGATTCACCTCGAAACAGGGCAGTTTCTGGCGAGTATTGCTCTATCCATTCTATCTGTGACGATGACTGCTGTTGTACATCGATAACCGATGTTGCCATTTCCTTCTCCTACCTCTTCACTAACCCGTTCTGGTACATCGCGTGCTCGGACTGCGGCGGTGCAGCGCCAACCTCCTGCTCCTTCAACTCAGCCCGATCGGTGATCACCTCCTCCGGTTCAGACTCCAGCTCCTCCGGTGTCGTTCGCTGCTCGCGTAGTTGCTGTTCGGCAATATTCAGCAAGTCTTCAAACGTCAACGCTTGTTCAGGAAACGTAGAAACACTGAAATTCGCCTGCACGCCGAGCTTGTCCTGTGCGAGCCGTGCCATACGCAGCCCCATCGCCTCTGCTTCCTGAGCAGTTGTCTCTGGAGCCAGCAAATAAAAGCGGCCTAATTTCTTGCCCTGGATGATCATGTCGGTGCGCCGCATATATTTCGATAACACGCGCGCCACTGTAACCAGGACGTAGCGCTGCATCATCGAGCGTTGTACATCCTGCACAAGCCGATGCATCAACATGTTCAGGGACGCACCATCAGCTTCCATCAGCACCAGACTCAACGGGCGTTGATGCCGGCGGCTGCTGATCATTTCAAGTTGCACAATATCGTCAGCTTCGTTCAGCGTCCGCAGCCGCTCATCCTTGCTGGAAAAGGTAATCTCTTCAACCGCATGCACGAATTCTTCGAGCGCCTGCCCAACCCGATAGGCGAAAAAGAGCGTAATCGAGAGCAGAAACAGGCTTGTAAACGTAACATAGGTATGAATACCGCCGAGCATCTGGCGCTTTGGATCGATTGCCAGCACAAGTGCATACAACAGCAGGGTCGGCACAATCAAAAAAAGAATCGACCGTCGCTGAAAGGTTGGCATCATGCCAGCAACCGCCACGGCAATGGCGATAACATACACGCCCGAAGCAATATCAAGTGTGTTCCGGCTACCGAGATCAAGACGCTCAATATTAAAGAAGAGCATCAGCCAGGCAAGAAGAGTAATGATGCGCCAGCGTAAACTTGCCATGTATGCCTCTCAAATACAACCACACCGAAGAAACACTTTCATAAAACTGCGTGTACTGGTTTAAACGCTTCGTAACACGCAAGAGTTACGGGTTTTTGCAATGATGAACAAATCTTCATCCTGATCATTGCTTGCCCACGCCACCATAACCTATGCAGTGACAGATTCTTCGATATGGATAAAAGAACCAACCGACGCGTACATATCAGCGCTGGTTAGCTTTGTGGTGTACGGCCTCAGCCATGCCTGAACGTAACAACGAATGCGTCAATTATCGGGGCCTGGTTACGTAGCACGTCTTTATGCGATTGACTGCGGCAATGAGAATGACAGTTCACACAAAACGCTCCTTCACGCCTCTTCTCTCTACGTGATGCTATGCGGTTGTGGAAGTATCAAACCGTCTACGTACGATGAGCCTCCAGCGCTGCCCTGACAACAGCAATGTGGTCTGTGGTATCCTCTCTCTGTCGTATATACACTATACAACCGTATGAAAGCAATACAATTACAATTTGTTCAACTAAACACAATAATGGCTTTATAATGCTTAACACTTTCTTCATTCACAACGACGCACTAACCATGCCCGTCGCGCACCTGCATGCCAGAAGGTGCATGCCAGAAGTTCGCTGATCGATGAGCAATCGCGCGGCGTGAATCAATCTGGCATGCACTGGAGACAGTAAACCGCTGTCATACGAACCAGAAGGCATGCCGGTTCGCTATTCAAATAACATGAGGTACGCGATGATCATGGGCCGTGAGCCTGAAGGCTCCGACCATGCGGACGAAGGCTACCTCCGTGGCCTGAACAGCCGGCTTCATCCCGCAGTGCGCCGAGGATCGTTTGGAGATTCTATACAAGTGGGGCGCAGCATGAGCATGCATGCCCGGCGCTGTTTGAACGCGCGCAGCAACCTTATTGGCTGCGTGAACGCGCTGGAATGCTGTACTGGCGGCGCTTGTTACCAATCGTGCTCACCGAGGCACCAAAGTGCGCAGCGATTTCAGCGAGCGACCAGCGTTCCGCGACATACAACCTGCGTAGCTCATCTTCAGGCACAGCAAGGGGTTGGAAGCGCGAGCGGCGCACGACCGCGCCACATGCCCGCAGGCGCTTCGCAATCGTCGTCGGGCTACAATGGTAGGCCCGCGCAAGCACGACTGTACTTTCCCCATGATCATAGCGCTGTACAAGGTCGGTGCAAGGAATAGTGATTTGCCGTGGCATGGGCATACTCCTGTGTCAGTGCAACGCAGGCGAACGAACCAAAGACTCAAACAACTCTTTATCCTTTTCCGTGTAAACCGACGATTAAAAAAGCCCACGCAGGTGGGCGACTTTGTTGCTCATACTTTAACACTGAATCGTGTAAACGTCAAGGTGTTTTTTCAGAATCATCCCCCGGCTGCGCGGCAGGATCATACGTAAATTGCGCCTGTTCGGCGATCATGGAAAGCACTTTTTTGGTCGAGCGATGCGGGTTATGCGCGCCGGTTTCCCATTCGCTAATGGTTTGCTGGCGTACCTCCAGCTCGTCGGCCATCTCGCGCTGGGTCTTACCGAGATGTTGCCGCAATGCGCGTATCTGCTCTTTGTCCCATTCGTAAGCAACACTTCGCTTGCGAGATTTGCGCGTATTGTGGCTCATACACGCTCCTTCTCTTGTACATGACTGAATATATTGTAACACGGCAGCATGGACCTGCCAACGACCAGGCTATTTGACATTTGTGAAGACTTATCGTATATACAGCTATGTTTCGCTGCCCATATCCTCTGGCTTTGTCCACCAACACAGAAGCAGCGTTTTGCTGATGGATAGAGATACAGCTTCGCGCTGTGCATGAGTCATCTCTTGTTCATCTGTATCGGCTACAATGCCACTGTTATCGTTGTCTTTACCGCTGCAGCATTGCTCCCAGGGCGCGCGGGCCGCCTTCGTTGTACTCGCTCTTTGGGCGGTCGGAAAGAAGAGCAATCAGCATGCAAACACCGGTGTCCTCCAATGTAGGAAGACGTGCAATGCGCAGCCTTACCCCACGGCCAGAAGATATTGTTGACCAGCCTGGTCATGTGCTTATTGTTGACGATCATTTCGAATCGGGGCTGGTGCTCGCGCGGCTGCTTGAACTTGGCGGTCATTCTGTGGAGCTTGCGCAGAATGGCGTCACCGCGCTCCAGGCGATTGAAGCCCGCCCGCCGGATCTGGTGGTGCTGGACGTGCAACTGCCAGACATGGACGGGTACACGATTTGCGCGCACTTGAAGCATGACCCTGAGACGTGGCGCATCCCCGTGCTCCTCGTGACAGCCTACGGCGCAGATGAGGCGCGCATGCGCGGCATTGAGGCCGAGGCCGACGAATATCTTCAAAAGCCGGTTAATCCCGATGAGCTCGAATTATGGGTGCGTACGCTGCTGCGCGCGAAGCGGCGCAATGACCTGCTGGAACGCGCCGATGACGTTATTTTTGCGCTTGCACGGGCGATTGAGGCCAAGGATAGTTACACAGAAGGGCATTTGCAGCGCATGGCGAGCTACGCGGTGGCCATGGGCCGGCAATTGGGCTTATCGCGTGATGACATGACGGCGCTGCGCTACGGCGCGCTGCTCCACGATGTCGGCAAGCTTGGCATTGACGAGATGATTATCCGCAAGGGCGGGCCGCTCACGCAGGCTGAGTACCGCCTGATGCAACAGCACCCGCTGATTGGCGAGCGCATTGTGCAGCCGCTCCACATGGCCGCCGCCGTCGCGCCGATCGTGCGGCACCACCACGAGCGCTGGGATGGGCGCGGCTACCCCGACGGCCTCGCAGGCGAAGCTATTCCGCTTGGCGCGCGGATTGTGGCGGTTGCCGACGCATTCGACGCCATGACAACCCAGCGGCCCTACAACCGCATCCTCTCCGTTGAAGAAGCGCAGGCGCGCCTCGCTGCCGGAGCAGGGATATACTGGGATCCGCATCTGGTCGCCGTGTTTGTGGCATGGCTTCAATCAAACACTGCCTGAACGGGCATGCGGCGCGACGCGCACCTGCGCCGCGAACGCGCGCACGAATTGCGCTACAGCATGCGGGCACTCGCGTTGCGGCAGGTGTCCGCACTGCTCAAGGAGCAGCTTCGGCGCGTCCGGCAGGTTGTCGCGAAAGAACTTGAACGAGCCGGCTGGAAGAAAGTAATCAGCCAATCCCCATATCAACGCGGCGGGTACTGGCACATGCCGAACATCTTCAGCGCGCAGGAATTCATCTTCCCTGATCAGCGTGATAAATTCCTGCACCACCTGGCGCTGAAACGATTCCTGCAAGCCCCACTGCCCTACATAGATGAGCGGCGGTGGCATGCGATACGCGAGTTGCTGGAAAATAGTACGCGCCGCCCTGAGATCGCGCGCGGCGAGCAATTCACGAAACGATTCCCACGATTCTGGCCCGTTGAGCGGCGCGCCACCAGGATTAATCGGCACGACCCCGCGCACGCGCGACGGCGCTGCCCATGCCATCGCAAATGCCAGCCAGCCGCCAAGCGAGTTGCCGACCACCAGCGCCGGGCGTCCGATCACCTCTTCGATGAACGACACCAGCACATCCCGCATTTCAGCGAGCGACACGGAGGCATGCTGCGGCGGCAGTGACGAAAGGCCGTAGCCCGGCAGGTCCACGGCATAGACATCGTGCTCCTGAGCCAACTCGTTGATTACAAACGCCCATGTCAGTGCTGAGTCAGCGATGCCATGCACCAGCAGAACAGGCGCAGCGTTATCACCGCCCGCCCGGCGTGGCAGGTAATAATAATGCACGACACTGCCGGTGAGTCGCACGTCATGCTGCTCCACGCCCCTGCGCGTGAGTCGCCGCCGCGTGAGGCCATCCATCAGCGGCAATGGCACGCGCGCCAAAGGCCGCAACAGCCGTTGCGCTGGCGAGAGCAACCTTTGTTGAATCATGCGTGCCTCCAAAAACAATCAGAGAACAGAAGCGCTGCTTCATGTTCTCTGATCATGCTATTCTGGCAAGGCATTACTAAACCTGCAATACCGAGTCCTCAGCGCCAAACTCATTTGGCGCGTAGCCATCCGCCTGACCGTCATTTTCCCAGCGCTCGCCGTCGAGAAGATAGCGGAAACGGTACTGCTGGCCGGGCTTGAGCGACACGGCAACCGAGAACGTGCCATCCTTGCGCCGCTTCATGGGGTTCGCATCGGCGGCCCAATCGTTGAACTCACCGAGCAGCGCCGCGCTCTGTGCATTCACATCGGCGGGCAGCGTGAAGGTCACCCGGCACGAGCGGCCGGTTTTGGTGTATTCTTTCGAAATCATGAATTCCTCCGTAACAATCTGCATACAGCAGATGATTGGTCAATTTTCAGCCGGGTATGATACCATACTTTACAGAATAATCAGCCCGGCAAAGCAGATGAGCGCCTGAAACCGTACCCTTTACGGAATTTGCAGCGGCACAACTGACGTAATCCAGTCGTGATACAGGCCATCGAGATTGCACCCACAGGCATCATTTGCATCGGCCAGCATGTTCGCGCCGCCCGCAAAACCGTAGCGATGATTCGCAGCATAGCGGTGCAGGAATTGATCGAACGCCTGCTCACCAATCTGCACGCGCATGGCCTGGAAGAAGAGCACCGCTTTGCCGTACACAATGCTGACATAGTTGCCATGGAAGTTGGAATTCGATTGTTCCGCCGGCGCGTCAAGGCCAGCGGCGCGCGCCCGACGATAGCGCTGCCGGAACTGATCAAGTTCGTGCTGCGCCGCCTGCGCGCCGTGCATCTCTTCCTGGTAAATCACCTGCGAATAGCTCGCCAGCGCTTCGTCCATCCACGATTCGCGCTGCACATCATTGCCGACGATGCTGTACCACCATTGGTGCGCCACCTCGTGGGCCACAATTGACTCAAGCATGGCCGGCTGGCGATACAGGCTGTGCTCGATCATGACCAGGCCGGGATATTCCACGCCGTAAAATGTCGTTAAGTCAGTTTCAATCACGTCGAGTTCGGCGAGTGGGTAGCGGCCATAGCGCCGGTTGAAGATGCGCATGGCGTTTACGGCAATGTCGAGCGCCTGCTGCCCGCCCGTCGCGCTGCCCGCGCTATAGTAAGAATTGACGCGCGTGCCATCCACCTCCGCGCTGACATGGGCGAGTTGGGTCAGCACAATGGTGAAATCGCGCTGCGGCCCGCTGACAAAGCGCGTCGTCCGCACGCCGTTTGCTTCACGCTGGTCAACCGCGACACCAGTTGTCACCATGCTCCAGTCGGCAGGCGCGGTCAGCGTCACATCGTACAACGACGTTTCGCTGTTCACGAAATCGCCCTGCGGGTCAGGGCGGCCAATGTCCCACATGCCCGCCCGCACAATTGCGGCAATCGGTGTGGCCGAGGCCAATGCCAGCACGCCACGTTCTTTGTTGAACGCGCCGTACAGCCAACTGCTCGCATTCTGCGGCGCGCAGGTGACAAAATCAAGCGTCACCGACGTCGTTTCGCCGGGCGCGAGCGGGCGCGGCAAATCCACGCGCAGCAAATAACGGCCAAGTTCATAGGCGGGCGCAACCGCATGCCCATTTACTCTCACGGCGCGCATGTCGAGCGCGCCGCCGAAGTCTGAAAGATTGGGGTACAAATGGAAATACAAGCGGTCGAGCGGCACAGTGTCGCGATTCGTGTAATCGAGCCGCTGCTCGCCAGCGAGCGTACGCGCCTGCGGATCGATTGTGGCCGCAAGGCTGTAGCGATTCCAGTTGCCGTTGTACTGAAGGTCGCCGCGAAACTCTGGCAGCAGCGCGGCAGCCTGCGCGCTCACATCAAAGGTTGGCGTCTCATCCACTGGCTCCCGCGCGAATACGGCAGCAGGCGCGCTCGCGGCCAGCAGCATGATCAACAAGATCCAAGCGATTCGACGCATCTCGCTTCTCCTTCTAGCCGGTCATGCAGGCATTATAGCTGATGAATTATTATTCAAGAGCGTGGTATACTGCCTGAAATGGGTCCAATTGGCGCTCCACTGGCGCGCCGCATGTGTGTCATTCTGGTGATTACTGCAACAGAGATTCACGATATTTCCTTTTTTTCCGCGCTGGATGATCGGACGCTTGCCGATGTAGCCCGCCGCATGCAATGCTTCGAGTATCGTCCGGGCGAGTACATCATGTTCGAGGGCGAGCAGCCGCCGGGCCTGTTTTTTGTGCGGCGCGGGCGGGTGCGGCTTTCTTGCACGGCGGCCGATGGGCGCGAGCAGGTGCTGGCCATGGTGACGAGCGGCGAGCATTTCAACGCCGTGCCGCTGTTCGACGAGCGGCCCAACCCCGCGACAGCGCGGGCGATGAGCCCGGTCCACTGCCTTCTGCTGCCACGCGACGCGCTGATCGAATTGATTGGCAAGCACCCCGACCTTGCACTGGCGGCGCTGCGCGATCTTGCCGGGCAACTGCGTGAGTTGGTGGTGCTGGTTGAAGATCTGGCGTTTCGTTCGGTGCGCGAGCGCATGGCCCGCCAGCTGCTTCAGGAGGCGCGCGAAGGCACCGCCGAACTCACCCACCAGGAACTGGCCCAACGCACTGGCACCGTGCGCGAGATCGCCGGGCGGGCGTTGCGCCAACTCGCGGAAGAAGGGCTCGTGCGGCTCGAACGGGGCCGCGTGATCGTGCTCGATCGCGCAGGGTTGGCGGAGATCGTGGAAGACTTCCCCTGATCGATTGTGCGAAATGGAACAAAAGTCGCAGACACGCCCACGCGCCCGTGCTATACTCGCGCTGAGTAAACATACTCATGTTCTCTAAGATTATGTTACATTGAAGGAGTATGGATATGCCATACGTTATCACAGAGCCATGCATTGGCACAAAAGATGCGTCGTGTGTGGCCGTCTGCCCGGTGGACTGCATTTACGAGGGTGATGATCAGTATTACATCAATCCTGATGAGTGCATCGATTGTGGCGCGTGCGAGCCGGAATGCCCGGTCGAGGCGATTTTCGCGGAGGACTCGGTGCCAGAGCAGTGGCAGAGCTACATCGACAAGAACAAAGAATTCTTTGGCTTGTAGGCTGTTGTAATTTTAAGCACAACCGGAACGAAGAGGCGGATGCGCATGCTCCGCCTCTTTCTGTTTGACAGAGCACAGCGGCACAGCGATAATGCACCGCCGAATGCGTACACATTTCACAGACAAACGTATGGTGACTCGCACGGGCAGAACGCTGCGGCATGAAATAGCATTTGCGCTGCGAAGCGCATGGGATGCGCGGCTCGCGTTGCTGCTTGGCATCGTCGCCGTTGCGCTCACACTTGCGGCGCAACGGCCGTTGCACTACCACATTGAGGTCGGGCAGGAAGATGGCGCGGGCGGCGATCTGCCGCTGATCGGCGGCTTTTTCACGCCGGAGCATAGCGCCGACGGTATGTTCATGTGGCGCTGGACCTCGGCGCAATCGGTTGTGCAGTTGCCGGGCGTGGGGCAGCGCTGGCTCGGCTTTACGCTGCGCGTGCTGGGCGTGAACGACGAAGTGGCCCAACATGGCCCCAAAGCGCTGGAACTGTGGGCGAATGGGCAGCACATCACGCAACTGCCGGTGCATCAGGCTGGCGCGACCTACCATGTGCTCATTCCGCCGCCACCCGACGGCAGCGGTAATCAACAGATTGAGATCCACAGCGCAACCTTTTCGCCGACCGGCGATTCTCGCTCGCTTGGCGTCCCGGTGGATGACATTGTGTTCACCAGTGGCGCGGGCGCTGTTCCCGCATGGCCTTCATTGATCAGCTGGCTAGGCGTCGCAGCGCTGCTGTGGCTGGCCGTGCGCGGAATCGGCTTCCGTTCACACACAACCCTGCTGCTGCTCCTTCCGCTCGCGCTGCTGCCTGGCCTGGCTGCCGCGCTTGATCCACCACGCACCGCGCTGGCGGCAGTCCCCATGCTCATCGCCATAGCGATTGGCTGGCTTTTTTCGACGGTGCTACGTCTGGCCGTGCCGCCGCTCGCGCGCTCGCTGCGCGTGCCGCTCGACGCGCGGCTGTTGCGTGTGTTGCTGCTGCTGGCGCTGCTGGTGTTCAGCATGCGTTTTGGTGGCAAAATCTATCCCGATTCCATGCCGGGCGACATCGGCTTTCATTACAACCGCTTTATCGACGTGATCAGCGGCACCGTGCTGCTGCTGTCGCGCAATCGCGGCGTGGATTTTCCGTACCCGCCGGCCTTCTACCTGATTGTTGCGCCCTTTTCGCTGCTGGGCATCGATCCGCACGTGCTCATCCGCCTGTGTACCACGCTGCTGGATGCGACAAGTCCATTTCTTGTGTATGCTATCGCCGTTACTGCGGCATGCTGGTTCAGCGCGTCCGCCGCATCGGGGCAAGAAGACAAGGCGTTGCCCGCCTGGCCGCTGCTCGCCGCGGGCATCTATTCGCTCAGCGCGTCCGGCTTCATGACCACATGGTGGAACTTCAGTACGCATATTTTCGCGCAGTGGGCGCACCTGCTGCTCATCACTGTGCTGGTCTTATTCTGGCGGGCCACCGACCAAAAAGCGCAAACCAGAGGGATAATAGCAGTTTTTGTCGTCCTGCAATCGCTTGTGTTCTTCGGCCACTTCGGCTTCTGGATGAATATGTCGCTGCTCGGCGGCATGGGCGTCGTGCTGGTGCTCGTCGGCGGAGTGAGCAAAGCCCGCCGCGACTGGGCAAACAGCCGGGCATGGCTGCTCGTGTGGAGTTTCATGCTTGCCGAAATTGTGGTTGTGCTGCTGTTCTACAGCGGCTACACCGGGTTGTTCGTTCAGCAGGCGCAGGCCACCGTGCAGGGCGGACTGACTGGCCTCGCCGGGCGCAAACCAGCCAGCACGGCGGCGCTGTGGAACACGCTTTGGAACTTCGGGTTCCAGACGCACTTCGGCCTGTTTCCGATTCCCCTAGCGGTGGCCGGGCTGGCCCTTTTCTGGCAGCGCCGAAAGATGGGCCACAGCGCAATAGTGCTGTTCCTGATTGCTGGCACGTTTCTGCTGGCGCTTGGCTTTGCCATTCTGCCGTTTGTATCTGGCTCAACGCTGACGACGCGCTGGCTGATGTTTTCGGCATGGGCGATTGCCGTCGCCGCCGCGTGGAGCGCCGACGTGCTGTGGCGCAGCGGGCGTGCCAGCCGGGCGCTGGTTGTCGTCGCGGGCAGCTACATGATCTGGATCATGGTGAGCCAGTGGATTGGCGCGCTGGCATGGCGCATTCGCCCGCCGGAGCCGTTTTAGAACAAAGAACAAAGGCCAAAGAACAGAAAATAGTATGTAGAACAGAATTTGTTCTCTGCGCTTTGTTCTTTGTTCTCGTTATACAAGCGTGAGGATTTCCGGCCCATTGTCGGTGACGACGAGCGTATGCTCGAACTGCGCCGAGAGCGAGCCATCAGCCGTCCGCACCGTCCAGCCGTCGCGCTCATCCATGACATGGCCCGCTTTACCGGCGTTAATCATCGGCTCGATGGTGAAGACCAGCCCTGATTGCAGGCGCAATCCCGTGCCGCGCTTGCCGTAGTGCGGCACGGACGAAGGCTCTTCATGGAGCGCCCGGCCCAGGCCATGGCCGCCCCATTCGCGCACTACCGAGAAATGATTCTGCTCGGCAAGCTCCTGAATCGCTGCGCCGACATCGCCAAGACGGCTGCCAGCCTGCGCCGCGCGAATGCCGCGCCACATGCACTCCTCGGTTACGTCAAGCAGGCGCTGTGTTTCAGGCGCAACCGTGCCGACCGGAAACGTCACGCACGAGTCGCCATACCAGCCATCGAGGTCCACGCCAATATCGATACCGATGATGTCGCCCTCGCGCAGCCTGGTTTTGTCAGGAATGCCGTGGCAGATTACGTCGTTGATCGCGACGCAGATCGTGGCCGGAAAAGGGCGCGCGGCAAAGCGCGGGCGGTAGCCTTTATAGGCCGGAATGCCGCCATGCTTGCGCAGAAACTCTTCCGCGATTCGGTCGAGTTCGCGCGTTGTGACGCCCGGCTGCACATGCGGGCGCAGCACTTCATATGTTTCCGCTACCAGCCGCCCGGCAGCGCGTAATTTTTCAACTTGCGGGCGTGATTTTAAGGTAATAGGCATAATTTTCTCATTCTTCGCCGTCGACAACCGCTCACCAGGCATTATAGCACTCCGCCATGGGCGAAAGGCTATACTTCGTTCAGCGCCGCCACCAGCCGCCGTAGTCCTTCGGCAAGGCGCTGCGGCTCGGTCAGGCACGACAGCATGATATGCGCGCCGTTTTCGTAGCCATAAAAATAGCCGGGATGCACCAGCACGCCGCGCTCCAGCAGGTGCAGCACCAGCGCCTCTTCATCGCGGACGCCCAGCACCTCGGGAAACAGGTAGTAGCCGCCGTCCGGTGGCTGCGCCCGCAGCCGCGAACAGCCCGCCAGCGCCGCGAGCGCAACGTCAAGGTTTCGTTGTACATGCGCGCGCATCGCCCCGACAAACGGCCAGCCATGGGCAAACAGATCTGGCAGCATGGTCTGTGTCAGCGTGTTTGCGCCCAGAAAGGTGTCATTCAATAACTCCAGCCGGTCACCGTAGCGTTCGCGCGCCGGGCCACTAAGCGCGATCCAGCCCAGCTTCATGTCTGGCAGCGCAAAGAGTTTGGAGATGCCGTTCAGATGAAATAGTGGCAGCGTGGGCTGGAGCGCGCCGAGTGGCGGCACATGCGCCGCCCGGTAGGTGAACTCGGCGAACACCTCATCGCAGATCACCGGCAGGCCAAGCTGTTCGAGCGCGGGCAGCGCCATTTGCACCACCATGCCGGTTGGATTATGCGGGGACACAATCAGCACGGCGCGCGTGCGCTCGTCGGCCTGCGCCAGCAAACCCGCCTCGTTGATCTGCCATCCGCGTTTCTCGTCCAGCGGATACGGTCGCAGTTCGACATGATAGATCGCGGCGAGATACTCGAATAATGGGTACGTGACCACTGGCGCAAGCACGTTGTCGCCGGGATCGGTGAGCAGCGCGAACAGCAAGCCGTATGCTTCACTGGTGCTGGCGGTGATGAACAGATCGTCGGGCGCGAGCGCCAACGTTGGCGTGCGACTGGCGTAATAGCGCATGATCGCCTCGCGCGCGGCAATGAGGCCACGCGGGTCGGGGTTGTAGCGCCGCGCGGCCCAGTACGCATCGCTGGCAGCGCGCAGCACATCCGGCGGAAACAGCAAGCCCTGCTGTGTCGGGTTGCTGCTCGTCAAATCGATATAGTTGTTCGTGGCTGCACGGCGCGCAAGCTCAATCTGGTTTGGCGAAAGATCGCCTTCGGCAAAAAATCCTGTCATACTCTGTTGCGTACAATCACAGCATGGTTGCTGTTGTAACGATTATACCTGACAAGCAAAAACACTGCTTCCCATGCCGAGAAGCAGTGTTCTTAACTGACAATATACATCAGGATACTTGTTTAATACACCAATGCACTATCCTCGCCGCCGTTTGCGTAGCGCCACCATGTACGGCCCAACAGCCCCGAACGCCCCACGCGCCACAACATCGGCCCAATCTGCGGCCCAAAGCGCTCGATAAAGAACTGGCGGCTGCGGCTGGAACGATAGCGCGAGCGCGCCATTTCGGTGACATCGTCGAGAGTAATGCGTTCGTCTACGGCTGTTGGCTCACCAACGGCCCGCTCGCGGCACACGCTGAATTCAATGTCATCAAGGTTCAGCGTGGCCGACAGGTCCACCACCGCCGGAACAGTGCTGAACAGCGGCTCTAACTGGACACGCGCCCGCACGCTGATGCCAAGTTCATGCGCCTGATCAATCAACATGCTAATCGACTGGCGTGTTTCACGCGATGACAGCACATCACCGGCAGTAAATTCCAGGCCCAGCGTTTCGCACCCGGCGCGGCGAAAGAGATTCAACCATTCTGAATCGAGGTGCTGGTAATCAAGCCAGCATTCCCAGGCAATATCCATGTCGGCAGCTATTAACTGATCAAGCATGTCATTGAGCCATTCCGCGTGGCTGGCGATAGGACAGAATGGGAAAACGAAATGACGAATCCCATGTTCGCGCGCGATGATTTGCAGTTCAGCTATGACATGGGATATCTGGCGCACGACGATATCATAGGCAGACAGTTGTTGTGCCAGCAGCACATTCGTCTGTAATTCGCCTGCGAGTGTAAACAATGAATATTGTTCGAGCGACAGCAAGTGCCGTGCTGGAAAAGGCAGCGAATCGACATCATCGTTGAGCGCGAGGAGCGCCTCGAAAATGACAGTTTGTTCATCTCGCAGCTGCTCGCGTTCATTGCTATGCCAGAGCGCCTGAGTCACGGCCTGGGCAGGTGCTTGCTCGCGCAAAGAGGTACCCAGATGCATGATCTGCGCGCTACAACCCTGGAGCGCGCTCTCAACCTGAGCAACAATCGAGCCTTGCGCTGATGCAACGACAATCAGGTGCGGGCGGAAGGATCGGAGCGGCGCAAGGGCGCTGCTGAGCGGTAACATCGGTGTGAGTGCAAGATCATACACGCGTATGATATGCCGCTGCTGCTCAAGAAGAGCAGCCATGTACGCCAGTGGCAGCGGCGGCATGATACGCGTATGTTGGTATTCTTCGATACTTGGTAATGTAACGAAAGCTATTTTCACGAATTACTCCAGCAAAATCCTTGGTAGTACACCGTCGTTGTTACCCGTTATGCTGCTACTATACTCCTCTTACTTAATCGATGAATGACAACTGCTTCTTAATATCTTAACAGAAGGTTCATAATGATCAATTCTAACGAAAAGGGACGGAGTGCGCTGCTCCGTCCCTCATGCGTAGGAAAATGAATTTGCAGGCGGCGCATCTAGCCATTGACGGCGCGCTCAATTGGCTGCAAAGGCAACGCGAATGTGAAACACGTCCCTTTCCCTAGCTCGCTTTCCACCCAGATCCGTCCTTTATGTCCTTCAACGATTTGCTGGCAAATAGAAAGACCCAATCCGAGATGATTGCCGCGGCTAGACGTACGATCATGCGCGCGGTAGAAGGCATTGAAAATCTTGCTTTGTTCTTCCGCTGGGATGCCCACGCCCGTGTCGCAGACCCGAATCCACACTTCTTCTTCGTGCAGGCTTGATTGAACCGTGACAGTCCCGCCAGGAGGGGTCGCCTTGAAGGCATTTTCGATCAGATTTGTGAGCACCTGGCCGATACGTTCTGTATCAAAGTAGCACTCCGGCAATTCATAATCGACCATATTCACAAGCTCCAGCCCAACCTGCTCGGCCTGAAGGCGCAGGCGTGTTACCGTGCCGGTAATGAGCATGGGCAGGTCGCCTAGCTGCGGATTCAGCGCGAGGCGGCCAGCATCAAGTCGATTAAATTCAAGCAATTCGCTGATGCGGCCCTTCAGCAACTCTATTTGGTTATCAGCGATCTCCAGGAACTCCTTCTGCATGTCATTCAGCGCGCCGGCGCGACCCTGGAGCACAATTTTGACAAAGCCATTCAGCGAGTTAAGCGGATTACGCAACTCATGGGCAACCATGGAAATAAATTCGGTGCGCGCTTTTTCTTCTTCTTTCTGCGCGGTGATATCGTGCAGCACGATCGCCGTCAGCGCCTCGCCGCTATCAGTTCGCCGCACTTGCGATGCCAGTGCGCGGTACACTTCAGCAGGATCGTCGTTCTCGTCAACCCCCAGCCGAATTTCCGCGGTTAACAGTGATTTGCCAGCATCCTGCATGCTGGCGGCCATAGCGAGCATCTGCTCATGGACAGGCATCGCTGGCGTTTGGCTTTCGAGCAACATGCGGCCAAGTGGATTGGCCAGAATGATCCGCTGATCTTTGTTGACGACCACCAGACCATCACTCATGTCATGCATAACTGATTCGAGCAGATCCTGTTGCTGGCGGATCTGGCTGTGCATTTCAGCATTGCCGATCGCAATGCCCGCTTGTGTCGCAAACGTGGTCATGTGACGAACGTCGCCGCTGGAAAACGCCGCGCGTTCAGTGCTGACCACCGTCAGCGCGCCGCGCGGTGTGCCGCCGGTCGAGAACAGCGGCACGCTCAACGCCGCGCACACATCGCCCGGCATCGAACTCTGCAAGGTTATATCCCGATGAACATCGGCAATAATCAATGGAACTTGCTGGTGCATCGCGCGCTGCGCAAACAGTTCGGCCCATGTACCATTGGCGGCATCGTTCAGCAACGACGAACGATGTTCGAATTCGCCATTCACCTTGAGCGACAGCACAATGCCATGGACGCGCTCCGCACCAAGCATTTGAATCGCGCTGTCGATGATTTGGCTCAGCACGTCATCAAGACTCAGGGTGCTGGTGATCACCCGCAAGCCTTCTTCCAGCGCGTATTGTTCGCGCATGCGCGCGCGCAGGTCGTTGGACGTTCGTTCAAACTGCGTGATACGTGACTCTCCAGCGCGTTGTGCTTCCTGAAGGCTCTGGCGTAATAGTTGATTACCGCGCTGCTGAGTCGCACTGCTCCAGATAGCAATTGCTCCAAAACCGAGGCTTGCGAAGAGCAACAACCATTGTGCGCGCAGATCGTTTAACGAGGAGGTGGACGCAGCATTGACCAGCCATGTAAAGAGATACGCGGGGCCAAACAAAAAAGGAACAACGGTAGCAATCGCCAACTGCCGATACACCGCCAGCGCGCGCAGCGCGAGCAGCAGAAACACAGGGTACACCGCATTCGTAGCCAGGTGTGGCTGAAGCTGCATCACAAACATCGCCAATGAAGCATCAGCAACAAGCGCCAGCCCTGCGCCGGCCGGCCAGAGCCGCTTGCGCTGCTTTTTTGCGCGCCCAATCAGCACCAGATGAGAGAGCGCGTACACAGCGAGGCCAGCCCATAGCAGAGCGGGCAATGGCGTTGCAGCGAACCACCATGCGACACTGAGCGCAAACGGGATCACTGCCGCGCGAAGAACATCTTGCTGATGCTCCCATAACCAGGGCCGCGCGCGGGCTACAAGTGTGCTGTTCGCTATCACAGTATGTATGTGTCCTTCATGCTGCATTGATACGTTGTATACATCGGCACCAGTATACAACAGCCGCGCATCATGGTTCGAACTTATACCCCAGATTACGGACGGTAATGACATGACGTGGCTGCTCGGCATCTGGTTCAACTTTGGTGCGCAGACGCCGGATGTACACCGCGACAAGATTGCTCTCGCCCTCGTAGTCGTAGCCCCATACTTTGTTCAAAATCTGGCTGGTGCTTAACACGCGCCCAGCATTCTTCATGAGGTAGTACAGCAGCCGGAATTCCAGCGGCGTGAGTTCAACCGAACGCTCATCGGCAAACAAGACCTTGTGTTCAACCGGATCGAGCGTGATGTCACCATGGCTGAGGCGCGCGGATGGATTGAGCATGTCGCTGTTGCGGCGGCGCAGCACGGCTTCCACGCGGGCCAGCAACTCAGACGGTTCAAAGGGCTTGACGAGGTAATCATCGCCGCCGATTTGCAGGCCAGTCACTTTGTCTTGCAATTGCGAGCGGGCTGACAGAAAAATAATCGGCACATCTGATGTTCGACGAATCTGTCGGCAGATATCAAACCCGGTTGTTTTTGGCATGGACACGTCGAGCAGCACAAGATCAGGCGCATGCTGCTCAACTGATTGCAGAATGCTCGGACCATCATAGGCCTTCATGACACGGTAGCCCGCTTCTTCGAGGAGAAAAGAGGTGAGTTTCACGCTAGGCAGATCATCGTCGGCAACTAGAATATGCATTGCGGGCGCTCCTTCGTTTTTGAGTGTATTTTAGTTCAGCCGTCTTGCCCATGCTGATTGGCAACAGAACAGACATGGGCAGGGGTGCAAAATTTGAGTACATCTCTGATGGTTAACTGTTCACATGATATAAACAGCACGGATGACAAAAAAGTTACGGGTGTTTCGACGAATTTAGGAAATTAGTCCTAAATTGCTTTAGGACTTCTTCGCCACCAGGCAGAACCATTCGTCTCCATGATGCAAGGGTAGCATGGAACTGCTTGACAAGTCAACCATGCCGGTATATCATACCCACGCTATGAATGTAGTTTTTCGCAACAACACGCTGCGCCGTCGCGTCCGTCGTCTGCCCCAGAGGGGTTCAGAGGACGGTTAGCTCGCGTGCATCGCAACTATGTTGATCAGCATGCATGAAGTAACCAGCCCCTGGACCCGCTAAGCGGTCCAGGGGCTTTTGTATGAAGAGGATCGCCATGATCAAGGTTGGCATTTGTGGTGTTACGGGCTATGCAGGCTACGAGGCGTTGCGCTGGCTGCGCCGCCACCCGGAGACCGAGGTTGTTTTTACGACGTCGGAGTCGCAGGCTGGCAAGTCGCTGGCCGAGGTGTTCCCCGGCCCGCTCGACGCGCCGCTGCTGGCGCTTGACGATGCGCCGTTTGCCGACGCGGATGTGGTGTTTCTCGGTTTGCCGCATGGCACGGCTGCCAAGGTCGCGCGCCGCGCGCTCGACGCTGGCGTGCGGGTTGTCGATTTTTCGGCTGACTTCCGGCTCGATACACCCGAGGCGTATGCCCGCTGGTACAACCATGAACATCCCGCGCCCGACATGCTGCCCGCGCCGTATGGTCTTCCGGAACTGAACCGCGCTGCCGTGCGCGATGCGTCACTCGTCGCCAACCCCGGCTGCTACCCAACCACGGTGCTGCTCGGCCTTGCGCCGCTGCTGCGGGCGGGCGCACTGGCTGAACCAATGGTGATCGTCGACTCGAAGTCGGGCGTGTCTGGCGCGGGCCGCGCGCCCAAGCAGAACACGCACTTTGTGGAGGTGAATGAGAACTTTTCACCTTACAGCATCGGCCAGGTTCACCGCCATGTCGGCGAGATGCAGCAGGAGGCCGCCAAATTGGCGTCCGGCATGAAGCCGGAGATCGTGTTCACGCCGCACCTGCTGCCGGTCGATCGCGGCATTCTCAGCACAATCTATGTTCACGTTCCGAGCGACTGGAACGAGGCGCGCATCCGCTCGCTGTATAGTGAGATGTACGGGCATGAGCCATTCGTGCGGCTGCTGCCCGCCGGCCAGCTTGCCACGCTCGCGCACACAACGCACACCAACATGTGCGCGCTTTCGCTCACGCTGGTGCGGTCCGGTCTGCTGATCGTTGTTTCCAGCGAGGACAATCTTGTGAAGGGCGCGGCGGGTCAGGCGATACAGAACATGAACCTGATGTTCGGAATTGATGAGACACAGGGATTATTGTAAGGACGAAGGACGGATGACGAAGGACGAAAGGAGACTGCGCTTCTTCGTCGTTCGTCCTTCGTCGTTCGTCAGCAAGAAGAAATGACACATATAGTTCTCAAAGTAGGCGGCAACGAACTTGACGACCCAACCTTTGTCAATACATTCACTCAGACGGTCGCGGCCATGCGACCATGCCCGGTGCTAGTGCATGGCGGCGGCAAAGAGATCGGCATCATGCAGCGGGCGCTCGGCGGCGAGCCGCGCTTTGTCGGCGGGCTGCGTGTGACGGATGAAACCGCGCTACATGCTGCCGAGATGGTATTGTGCGGCATGGTCAGCACGCGGCTGGTGGCGGCGCTCATCGCGGCGGGCGCGGACGCGCAGGGACTGTCTGGTGTGGATCGCGGGCTGGTGCGCGTCGAACGTGTGCAGCATCCTGAAGGCGACCTTGGCCGAGTTGGCACGCCGGTTGCCGTGCGGGCCGAGGTGCTCACCGCGCTGCTTGACCTGAACGTCGTTCCGGTCGTCGCGCCGGTTTCGCTGGGCAGCGATGGCACGTACAATGTCAATGCCGATGAGATTGCTGGCGCGATTGCAAGCGCGATTGGCGCGGCGGAGGTCGTATTTGTGACTAATACGCCGGGCGTACTGGTGAATGGCTCGCTCGCGCCGCAACTCAACGCAATGCAGATCGAGCAATTGATTGCGAACGGCACGATTCACAGCGGCATGCTTCCCAAAGTTCGCGCGGCGCTGACGGCGCTGCATGCCGGCGTGCAGGCCGCGCGGATCACAAACCTATCCGGTCTCGGTGCGAACACCGGAACAACTATCACATCACACTAACTGCCCGCATGGAGCAGCGCAAGGAGCATATGAATGATCAGCCAGGTTCTTGAAGGTCATGTCGGAACAACGCTCAAGCCAAACAAGGATGTCATCGTTCGGGCAGCGACCGAGGCGGATATCGAAGCGATTGTCGCGGTTGTCAACGAGAATGTGCGTCAGGGCCACTTGCTGCCGCGCACGCCCGAGAACATCCGGGCATCGCTCAATACCTGGCTGGTTGCGGAAGTGGACGGGCAGGTGGTCGGGATCGGCTCGCTGCTCAAAATGAGCGATGTACTGGTCGAGGTGCGCTCGCTGGCGGTACTGCCCGCGTTTCGCAGCTACGGCGTGGGCGCAAAGATCGTGCAGGGCTTAGTCGAGGAGGCACGGCGACGGGGCTTTCGAACGGCGTTCGCCTTGACACGAGCAGTGCATTTCTTTGAGAAACTTGGCTTTACGGTCACGAATAAGGAGCGCTTTCCTGAAAAGGTCTGGACTGATTGCGCGATCTGCCCATTACGGCATGCATGCGATGAAACAGCGGTTGTGCTGGAGTTGGGGCGATGACGCCAGCCGAGCAAATAGCGTTGTGGGCAGATCGCCTGAGTGCCATATCGGCAACAGGGTTGAGGTTTACGAAAGATTTCTATGATCGTGAGCACTATGAAATCATCCAGCAGATCGCGTTGGAGATGCTCGCGCTTGCAAATGGGCAGCAGTTAGATGAATTGGAGCCGTTGCGCCAGACGCTGCTCGTTCATCCGACGCCGTTCGTCGCTGGCACTGCTGCCGTGATCGACGAGGATGGCATGATCCTGCTCCAACACCGCGCTGACAACCTTCTCTGGAGCATGCCCGGCGGCGCGCTAGAGGTCGGCGAGACACCGGAGCAGGGCGTGGTGCGTGAGGTATTGGAGGAAACAGGCATCCGGTGTGAACCTGTTATGCTTGTGGGTGTGTACGACAATCGATTATGGAAAGCGCGTGTGGCACAGCACATATACATTTTCACGTTCTTGTGCTGCCCGCTTGATGGCAAAAACATAGCGCAACCAGCATCACACATGCTGGAAACAGTGGAAATAGGTTGGTTTGCCGAGCATGATCTTCCTGAGGAATTAGTCGAAGGTCATCGCCAGCGCATCAGCCATGCCTTTCAAGCATGGCGCGGCAACCAGCGCACTTATTTCGATAATGGAGAAGATTAAATGACAGAGCGAAAACCAGCGCTTTTGGTGCTTGAAGATGGCACGACTTGGCCCGGCTATGCGTTTGGGGCAATTGGCGAGCGGACGGGCGAGATTGTTTTTAATACCGCCATGACCGGCTATCAGGAAGTGTTGACCGATCCGTCGTACTACGGCCAGATCGTGGTCATGACCGCGCCGCACATCGGCAACACCGGCGTGAACTTTGAGGACGAAGAGAGTCAGCGCGCCTGGCTCTCTGGTTTTGTGGTGCGCGCCGCCAGCCAGCGCGTGAGCAACTGGCGCGCGGAAAAATCGCTTGACGAATACCTGCGCGACCAGGGCGTGGTCGGCATCACCGGCGTGGACACGCGCGCACTGGTTCGCCACATCCGCGAGCAGGGCGCCATGCGGGCCGTGATTGCGTCGGTTGATATTGACGCCGACCGGCTGATTGAGATGGCGCGCTCCTCGCCTTCCATGGAAGGGTTGGATCTGGTCAAATATGTAACGACCGAGGAGCCCTACAACTGGCCGCCGGAGAAGACCGATGACATCGGCCAGTGGTACGTCGCGGAGCCGATCGAGACGCCTGCCAAGCCCTACTACGTTGTCGCCTACGATTACGGCATGAAGACGAATATCCTGCGGCTCATGGCCGAGCGCGGCTGCAAGATCACGGTTGTTCCGGCTGAGACACCAGCCAGCGAAGTGCTGAAGATGAACCCGGACGGCGTGTTTCTTTCCAACGGGCCGGGCGACCCGGCAGCAGTGACCTATGCAATTGACAACTTAAAGGAACTGCTGGGCAAGAAGCCGGTGTTTGGCATCTGCCTGGGCCACCAGATTCTCGGCCTGGCGCTGGGCGGCTCGACCTACAAGCTGCGCTTCGGGCATCATGGCGGCAACCAGCCGGTGCGCTTCAGCGACAACGGGCAGGTCGAGATTTCGAGCCACAACCATGGCTTCGCGGTGGACGCAAATTCACTGCCGGAGGAGGTCGAAATCACGCATGTCAACCTGAACGATGATTGTGTTGAGGGGCTGCGCGCCGATGATCTCAAAGCGTTCAGCGTGCAGTACCACCCGGAGGCCGCGCCCGGCCCGCACGACGCATCGTACCTGTTTGATCAATTTATTCAACTAATGAATCACAAAGACATGTGAACCACGAAGACACGAAGACACGAAGGTAACACAGATGCGTCAATTTCATCTCTCCGACCAAGACGAACATGTTGCTACTGCTATCGTCAATGCTGCTTATACTGTTCACAAAGCTCTTGGGCCAGGTCTTCTGGAAAGCATCTACGAAGCTTGCTTCTGCCATGAACTTAGCAAGCAAGGCTTGCTTGTGCAACGTCAGGTCGTGCTACCAATTACCTATGATGGTTTGCAATTTGACGAAGGATTACGACTTGATGTTCTTGTCGAAAGCATTATTATTTGCGAGCTAAAAGCTGTTGAAGAGATGAAACCGGTTTTCCAGGCCCAACTTATGAGCTACTTGAAGCTTGCAGGAAAGCGCATCGGATTTTTAATTAACTTCAATGTACCGCTTATCAAAAATGGAATCAGGCGCGTTGTTCTTTAATCTCCATGTATTCTAACTTCGTGCCTTCGTGTCTTCGTGGTAAAAGCTAATTGTGTCTTGGTGGTTACTTTTAAGGAAATACACAAATGCCAAAAAGAACAGATATACAGAGTATTTTGATCATCGGCGCGGGGCCGATCATGATCGGGCAGGCATGCGAGTTTGATTACTCCGGCGTGCAGGCATGCAAGGCGCTGCGCCGCGAGGGCTACCGCGTCATCCTGGTCAACTCCAACCCGGCCACGATTATGACCGAC
>DASTWM010000318.1:0-10034 GCA_035765855.1 Roseiflexaceae bacterium | reverse complement strand
CATCGATCCAGGGGTCGAGCCACACATCGTTGGAAGTGGGCCAGATTGGACACCGTGGCCCGCGCACACAAACCGCACACCAGATTGTTCAGCGCTGCCCATACGTGCGGAGCATGGCCGACCCGCACGTGCGAGGCATCTTCGTGCGAGGTCACATCCCGTCGATACTGCAAGCCATGCTCGATCCGCCAATGCGCGCGGCTGATGGCGAGCAGCCGGGGCGCGTCGGCAACCTTGGCGGGGAGACTGCTGATGGCGTAGCTGACCTGATGCTCGCTTTTCAGTTTGCTGATCCGCGTCCGTTCTACTTTGACTGCTTGCGCCAGACACGGCCAGTCCACATACGCCTCCAGCATGCTGGAGGCGGTCAGTTCACGCACCTCGATGCGCCCATGTCCTGTGGTGCCTGTTCGTGCAGTTGTGAAATCGACGCGCGGCGCTGACCAACCAGCCGCGCCATAGTCCTCCTCGAACAGCAACTCCAGGTCGGCCAGCAGCGTGGGCTGGGTCTCCTTGACCCACCAGAACTAGTCACCACCGGCTTCGACCACCTGCCTGCTCAACTGCCGTTGCGCCTGCATCGCATCGCCCGTAACGACCATGCCGGTCAGGTCAAGCTGCTCAAGCAGCGCTGGTGCCGCGCCGATTTCATTGGTCTTGCTGCCGACGGCCGCTTGTGCCACCACCCGCCCGTGATCAGCTTGATAGGCCGCCAACAGATGCACACCGTTGCTCGGTCGGACAGGAATGGTGCCGCGCACGGTCTTGCCGTCCACATGGACGATCAACGAGCCACGATCGGGTACCTCAGCAGTGACAGGTTCGGCACTCAGGCGCGACAACCTGTTCGAGGGCGCTGACCGCGACCGCTTGGCCGAACACCCGGGTCCAGCTGGCTTGGTGCGGCATGGTCGTACGCTTCAGATCGAACAGTTCGGCCAAGACATCGGCGCGGGTACGAGCCCAATCGGCAATCGCAGCCACCTGTGAGGAGCCAGACAGTTTGGCCATCACCGCAATCGTGAGTAACAGGGCTAAGGGATAGCGGAGGCCGCGTGGGTCGCGTGCATCATTTAGCGTGAGAAACGCGCCATAGATCGTGCCGATGTCCAGCACAATCGGCGCATCGTGTGTGGGCAGATCGACGGCAAGTATGCTACGATTCATGGGACACCTGTCTGAGTGATTTGTGGCTTGCCCCCAAATCATACCAACAAAGGTGCTTTATTGTCGCATGTGAGGCGCTATCGCTGGCTGCACCGCCTTTGCAAAAGCCTTGGCCAGGGTCCAAAGTGATCTTGCATGGCTTCGCTCCATGTGGTAAGATATGCAGCGCGTAGGCGGGTAGCTCAATTAGGCAGAGCAGCGGCCTCCAAATCCGCAGGTTGCAGGTTCGATTCCTGTCCCGCCTGCCACAAACCCGGAGCGATGGCCGAGCGGTTTAAGGCAGTTGTCTTGAAAACAACCAGGCGAAAGCCTCGTGGGTTCGAATCCCACTCGCTCCTTCAGGAAGTAGCCAGTAGGCAGTAGCCAGTTAGCAGTTTTGCTTTGTAATGCTGCTGCTTGTAGACTGGTAACTGTTTGCTTGACACGGGGAGGTCGCATAGAGGCCTAGTGCGGCGGTTTGCTAAACCGCTAGGGGCGCAAGCCCCTCGAGGGTTCGAATCCCTCCCTCCCCGCCAGACGACGCTCGCTGCATGCGCAGCGAGCGTTTGTGTTTCCTCATCGTTTTCAGGCCGTGGTATCATAATACCAGTCTACACATTCTGCACTCAATAGCCGCTCTATCAACCTGAGATCCGACATGTTCAAGGAGGAACACCATGACCGGGCCAACTATGAGCTACATCAGCGGCACGAGCGAGAAACCGCTGCTCGGCCTCACCATCGGCGACATGTTCGACCAGACGGCGGCGCGCTTTCCCGACAACGAGGCGCTGGTGTCGCGGCATCAGGGCTTGCGCTATACGTACCGAGAGTTGCAGGAGGAGGTCAACCGTTGCGCCAGGGCGCTCATGGCGCTTGGGGTACAAAAGGGCGAGCGGGTCGGCATCTGGGCGCCGAACTGCGCCGAATGGGCGATTGTGCAATTCGCCACCAGCAAGATTGGCGCGATTCTGGTCAACATCAATCCGAGCTATCGCGTCCATGAAGTGCAATACGCGCTGAAGCAGTCCGGCTGCGCGTATGTCGTGATCGCGCCGGAGTTCAAAACCTCGAACTACACCGAAATGATTTACACCCTCGCGCCGGAGCTGCGCGACGTGCCGGACACGTTGCATGCCGCTGCGCTGCCTGATCTTAAAGAGGTTATCCGGCTCGCCAGCGACTCTTCGCCCGGCATGCTGGCATGGGACGACCTGCTGGCCATGGCGGAGCAGGTGAGCGCCGAGGAACTGGCCGAGCGGCAGCGCCAGCAGGAATTCGATGATCCAATCAACATTCAGTATACCAGCGGCACGACTGGCTACCCGAAGGGCGCGACGCTCAGCCACCACAACATCCTCAACAACGGCTATTTTGTGGCCGAGATGATGCAGTTCACCGACCAGGATCGGCTGATCATCCCTGTCCCGCTGTACCACTGTTTTGGCATGGTGATGGGCAATCTGGGCTGCATCACCCACGGCGCAACCATGATTTACCCCAGCGGTGGGTTCGATGCGAAGGCCGTGCTCGATGCGGTGCAGGAAGAAAAGGCAACCGCGCTGTACGGCGTGCCGACCATGTTCATCGCCGAATTGAACCATGAAGATTTTGGCAGCTATGATTTCAGCAGCCTGCGCACCGGCGTGATGGCTGGCTCGCCCTGCCCGGTCGAGGTGATGAAAAAAGTACAATCGCTCATGAACATGCGCGACGTCGAGATTTGCTACGGCATGACCGAAACCAGCCCGGTCAGCTTTCAAACGCGGATCGGCACGCCGCTGGAAAAGCAGGTCGGCACGGTCGGCCAGATTCACCCGCATGTCGAGGTCAAGATCGTCGATCCGGCGAGCGGGCAGGTGGTTCCGATTGGCGTAACTGGCGAGCTTTGCACGCGCGGCTACAGCGTGATGCTCGGCTACTGGGACAACGCGGAGGCCACCCGTGGCGCAATCGATGTGGCGCGCTGGATGCACACCGGCGACCTGGCGGTCATGGATGACGAAGGCTATGTGAATATCGTCGGGCGCATCAAGGACATGATCATTCGCGGCGGCGAGAACGTGTACCCGCGCGAGGTCGAGGAGTTTTTGTACACGCACCCGAAGATTCAGGATGTGCAGGTGATCGGCGTGCCGGACGAGCGCTACGGCGAGGAGATCATGGCGTGGGTCAAGCTCAAGGCGGGCGAGACGGCGAGCGAAGAAGAGATTCGTGCGTTTTGTCAGGGCCAGATCGCGCACTTCAAGGTGCCGCGCTATGTCAAGTTCGCCGACGCGTTTCCCATGACGGTGACAGGCAAGATTCAGAAATACCTGATGCGCCAGCAAAGCATCGATGAGTTGCATTTGCAGCAGGCCGACACGGTCAAGATGGCGTAGCTAGCCTTCGCGCCAGCCCGGTGTAGCGCTTGCTGACGTGGTTGTTCTTCACGGCCATGCCGACCGCGCGCTTGTCGCCCGTCAGCACGACCAGTTGCCTGGCACGCGTAACGCCAGTGTACACCAGGTTGCGCTGCAAGAGCGCGAAGTGGCCCATGAGCAGCGGCATGACCACGCACGGGTATTCAGCGCCCTGCGATTTATGCACCGAGATGGCGTAGGCCAGCGTGAGTTCATCGAGCAGGCTGAAGTCATAGCTCACGTCGCGCTCGCCGTCATAGCAGACCGTCAGCAGTTGTTCGACCGGATCGATGGCGATGATTTCGCCGATGTCGCCGTTGTACACGTCGAGATCATAGTTATTGCGCAGTTGCAGCACGCGGTCGCCAAGGCGAAACGAGGTCGAGCCGAAGTGATGCTCGGCTTTGCCGGGCGCAGCCGGATTGAGCGCTTCCTGCAACAGCGCGTTCAGGTTGGCGACGCCCGCCGGGCCGCGATGCGTCGGCGAAAGCACCTGAATGTCGCGGCGTGAGTCCAGCCCGAAGCGGCGCGGAATGCGCTCGGCCACCAGCTCGACCGTGAGCGCGGCACAGCGCTCGGCCTCCGGCGCGGGGAAATAGAAAAAATCGTCCATGCCGCGCAACTGCGGGAACTCGCCACTATTGATCCGGTGCGCATTGACGATAATGCCGCTGTTGCCAGCCTGCCGGAAGATCGCGTCAAGGTGAATGCTCGGCACGGCCATGCTGTCGAGGATGTCGCGCAGCACGCGCCCCGGCCCGACGCTCGGCAGTTGGTCGGCGTCGCCGACGAGCAGCAGGTGCGCGTGGCGCGGCACGGCCTTGAGCAGGTTGTTGGCCATCAATATGTCGAGCATGCTGACCTCGTCCACGATCACCACGTCGGCGTCGAGCGGGTAGTCGGCATTGCGCTCGAAGTGCGGGCCGCCGATTGGCGAGAACTCCAACAGGCGGTGAACGGTCATGGCCGGAGCGCCGGTTGCTTCGCTCAGGCGCTTGGCTGCGCGCCCGGTCGGCGAAGCCAGCAGGTACTTGTAGCCGCGCTGCTCCAATGCTTGGATGATCGTGCGGGTACTCATAGTTTTTCCCGTACCAGGGCCACCTGTCAGCACGCTCACTTTGTTCGTCAGGGCCATCTGCACGGCCTCGCGCTGCTTCTCCGTCAGGGCAATCCCGCGCCGCTCGGCCAGAAAATCAAACACGCGCGGCCAGTTGGTATTGCGAAAGAATGGCGCAATATTCGACGGTCCCTGCAACAGGTCTTGGATGCGTTCGGCCACGGCCTGCTCGGCGCGCGCGAACGGCACAAGGTAGACGAGACGCTCGCCGTCCCAGTGCTCGATGTGGATTTCGCCGGTGATTGCGATCGCTTCCAGCACCGCGCTGACCAGCGCCGCCTCGACTTCCAGCAGCTTCGCGCCGCGCTCGACTAACTCATCCCACGGCAAAAAGCAGTGGCCGTCGTCGGTCGCCTGGCTGAGCGCAAAGCGCAGCCCCGCGCCGAGCCGCTGCGGCGAATCGTGCGGGATGCCCATGGCCTGCGCGATCCGGTCGGCGGTCAGGAAGCCGATGCCGTACACATCGTCGGCCAGGCGGTAGGGCGCGGCCTGCACCACGCTCATGGATTGTTCGCCATACTGCTTGTAGATGCGGACGGCCAGGCCGGGCGTGATCTGCAATTCCTGCAAGAAGATCATGATCTCCTTGATCTGCTGCTGCTCCTGCCACGCCTGCTGAATGCGTGCGGCGCGCTTGGCCCCCAGCCCGCGCACCTCGACCAGCCGCTGCGGCTCGTTGTCGATCACATGCAGGGTGTAGGTGCCAAACGTTTCGGTGATACGCTTGGCCGTGACCGGGCCGACGCCTTTGATCAGGCCGGAGCCAAGATAGCGACGGATGCCTTCGACCGTGGCGGGCAGCACGGTGCGGTAGCGCTCGACCATGAACTGCCGCCCATGCTCCGGGTGGTCTACCCAGCGGCCTTCCAGTTCCAGCGACTCGCCGACCTGCACGCCCAGCAGCTTGCCGACAATCGTGACGACGTAATTTTTGCCACGCGGCTGCACACGAGCGACGGTGTAGCCGTCCTGCTCGCTGTGAAAGGTGATTCGTTCAAGAACTGCTTCAAGCGTTGTTGTCATGCCGCACATAGGTTCGAAGATTGTGTTGTGCAAAGTATAGCATTTGCCATGCGTATGGGCAACGACTCTTCACACACTTTGGCAACGATCTTGCTTTCTTCATGCAGGACGCTGTTTAGCCCGTTCTATAGCCGAAAACGAGGGAATTGGCGCGGTATGCTACCTTTTATCGTTGAACTGGTGTAAAGCGTTTTGCTATTCTCCACATCGCCAGAATGGCACATTTCTTGCTCCGAAGATTTACTAATCTCAGTTTAACGCGTCCTAATCAGGCAAAGGGGCTTGACACGTGCGGTATACTGCATAGCGAAGGGATTACCGCACATGTGTACCAATATCAGAGGAGGTCATTGATATGCAGAAGACGGACTTTATCAAAGCTGTTTCGGATCGCGCCGAAGTTTCGCAGAAGGACGCCAAGAAAGTCATCGACACGGCGCTTGAGGTTATCACCGAGTCGCTCAAGAGTGGCGAGAAGGTGACCTTGACGGGCTTCGGCACGTTCGAGGTGCGCCAGCGCCAGGAGCGCGAGGGTGTGAACCCGCAGACGCGCCAGAAGATCAAGATCGCGGCGACCAAGACGCCCGGCTTCAGCGCCAGCAGCACGTTGAAGGAAGCTGTTAAGGGCAATGCTTCGACAGATGAAGTAGCGCAGTAAGAGCGTTCCTTCATCAAAGGATTGCGCCAGGCTACAGTTTATCCTGTTGTCTGGCGCAATTTCTGTTTTATCCCGTTCATCTGCTGCTACGTACGGTATGTAGCAGAGGATCATGCCAATGTATGCAATCGAAGAAGTGCAGGCTGATGCTGAGGCGTTCCGCCACGCGGTGCGCGAACGGCAGGCGTTCCGCCCGCTGTATGTCAAGATCAAGCTGATCTACGGCTGCAACCTGCGCTGCGCCATGTGCAACCACTGGCGCGCCCCACGCGAAGCGCCGCTCTCCGCGGCCCGTCTGCGCGAGGTGCTTGCCGAGCTTGCCGCGCTTGGTTGCCGCAAGATTCACTTCACGGGCGGCGAGCCGCTGCTGCGCCCGTTCGTACCCGACCTGACGGCGTACGCGACCAGCCTCGGCATGCGCGTCAACATGACCACCAACGGCACACTGATCGACAAGGAGCGCGCCAGGCGGCTGGTCGAGGCCGGGCTGCGCGGCGTGAACATTTCGCTTGATTCGCCCGACCGACGCGTGCATGATCAGGTGCGCGGCGTGCGCGGCGCATGGAAAAAGACCACCCAGGCGCTTGAATATCTGGCGCGCTACGCCCATAAAGGCAAGCTGGCCGTGCGCGTCAACACGGTTGTCAGCCGCCACAATTACCAGAGCCTCGCCGCGCTGCCGGATCTCGTACACAGTCTTGGCGCGCAGTCGCTCAATCTTATTCCGGTGGACGACCACTGCGGCGAGCACCTGTCGCTGCGACGGCGCGACATGGAAGCATTTAACGCCGAGATCGCGCCGCAGATCGCCGAGCGGGCGCTGGCGCTCGGCCTCATGCGCGACGAGCGCGCGGCGTACCCGTTTGGCCGCACGCCCGGCGAGATGCGGATGGCGCGTCATGGACAGTACGCGTTTGGCTGGTACAAACGACGCCCGTGCTTCGCGCCGTGGACGCACAGCCTGATCGATTACAATGGCCTGGTGTACGTCTGCTGCATGACGCGTGAGCAAGTCGCGCCGCTTGGGGATCTCAAACGCGATTCGTTCACTGATATCTGGACGGGCGCGGGCTACAACGCAATCCGGCAGATGATGCACCCGCCGCAACTTGCGCCATGCCAGCGCTGTGATGATTTTCTGGAAGAGAATCGCAAGCTGCTGGCCGTAGCAACTTCGTCAGCCACAGAGCGCACAGAGAACACCGAGGTATAAAATATTGCCAATATATTCTCTTTATCCTCGGTGTTCTCTGTGGCTAAATCTCAGCTCAAATCCGCGAACATGTCGTCGCCGTCATCGTTATCCCATGTGTTGACCGTGTCGAACAGCGCGATGTCGGCGGGCGTGTAGGTCTGGGCGGTCAGCGGCAAGGCGACCGGCTGGTCAAGCCCCTGAAGGCAGGCGAGGCACATCAGCCCTTCGGTTCGCAGTTCGACATGTTCTTCGCAGTAGCCGCGCCCGCACTTGCTGCACCGCCCGAGCGCCGGGTTATCGCAGCGATGCGGCACAAGGTAGCCGACGATCATTTCGCAGCGCGCAAGCTGCGTACCACTGGGTGCTGACGGCGCGCGTGGCGCGGCAGGCGCAACTGGCGCATCGCCGGAAGGCGCGGTAATCTCATGTAACGGGGTGCCGCAGTACGGGCAGAACGTTGCCGTCGCGGCCACAAGGTTACTACAATTTGGGCATGGGCGTTGTGGTTCGGTCATGTGTGATCTTCTTTTCACCACAAAGACACAAAGAACACGAAGATTATACCTGATCTTTTCTTTTGTGTTCTTTGTGCCTTTGCGGTTTATATTGTCATGCGAATTGCGCTGCTTTCCCCAACCTACCCGCCCGATGTTGGCGGCCTGGCGACCTCGGCTGAGCGATTGGCGCGCATGCTGACGGCTGCCGGACAGCATGTCCATGTTGTTGTGCCGACCGGCAGTCTCGCGCCAGGGCAGGGTGCGCATTCATCTGACGGCAATCTCACAATCAGCCGCTTCGGCGCGCAGCGCCGCACCGCCGACACGCTGGCTGAGTGGTTCAGGCTGATTGTCGCGGCGCATGCCGAGCAGCCGTTCGACCTGCTGCATGCCTACTTTGTCACCGAGGTGGGTTTCGTGGCGACCTACGCCGGGCGCTATCTTGGCCTGCCGTCGGTGGTCAGCGCGCGCGGCAACGACCTTGACCGGGCCGTGTTCGACCCGGCGAAGGCGGCCCACACGCTCCATGCGCTTCAGCATGCCAGCGCCATCACCGCCAACAGCCGCGAACTGGTTCGGCAGGCCGAGGCGCTCGCGCCGGGCCGCACGGCGACGCTGATTCCCAATGGCGTAGACACTACATTATTCACCCCTTTATCTGCCACAGAGAACACAGAGAACACAGAGAATATCCTTAATCAACATGCGTCCTCTGAGGCCTCGGTGTCCTCTGTGGCTAAGAATGCTGCACGTATCGGCTTTGTGGGCGAGGCGCGCGCAAAGAAAGGCCTTGCGCCGCTTTTGCTGGCCTTCCGCGAGGTCGCGCAAACCCGCCCGGTAGCGCTCATGCTGATCGGTGGCGTGCGGGCCGGCGACGACGAGTCGCTCGTCACGATCTTTCAAAAGCAAAATCCTGATTTGCCGCTCATTGTGACGCCGTACATGCCGCACGACGCGCTGCCCGCGTACTACCGCGCGCTCGACGTGCTGGCGCTGCCGTCGCTGCAAGACGGTTTGCCGAACGCGCTGCTTGAGGGCATGGCCTGCGGCTGCGCCGTTGTTGCCAGCACGGCAGGCGGCATCCCCGACGTGCTGCGCCATGGCGAAAACGGACTGCTTGTGCCGCCGCGTGATAGCACAGCACTCGCCTTCGCCATCACCACACTCCTTGATGATCCGGCTGAGCGCGCCCGCCTGGGAGAAAACGCCCGCGCCACGGTGCTGCGCGACTACGCGCCGGAGCAGGAACTAGAGCGCAATCTGGCGGTGTATCGGCAGATTTTGTAGCTGTGATACATGTTTGCGCTCAGGGCTTCAGCTTGTCAGCTTGTCATCTTGTCACCACAGCCTGTGCTATACTTGCGCCGATAACCCGGCCATGGGATAAAGGCAAGATTATGCGCATCTACAAAGCAAAAGCGCCGATGCGGATCGGCTTTTTTGGCGGCGGCACCGATGTCAGCCCGTATGCTGAGGAGCATGGCGGCAAGGTGCTGAACTGCACGATTGATAAATACGTGCGCTGCATGCTGCGGCCAACCGGCGCAGACGGTATCACCATCCGCTCGCTCGATCTGGAAGAGGTGAGCCGCAACATCACCGGCCACTGGGAAGGTCGCCTTGATCTGCCGCAGGCGGTCCTCGACGCGCGGCCCGGCGCAACCGGCGTCGAGGTGACGATGTTCTCCGATGTGCCGCCCGGCAGCGGGCTCGGCTCGTCGTCGGCGCTGGTTGTCAGCATGCTCAAGCTGATTGACGCCGCCTACGGCACGCACACCGATCCGCATTCGCTGGCTGAATTGGCCTTCCGAATCGAACGCGAGGATCTTGGCATTCCCGGCGGGCGGCAGGACCAGTACGCGGCGGCGTTCGGCGGCATGTGCGTGTACCATTTCGGCAGCAAGCAGGTGATCGTCGAGCCAGTGCTGAACGAGGCGGCAGCGCTGCTGGAGCTCGAAAGCTGCCTGCTGCTCGGCTACATCGGCGACCGCAAGCT
>DASTWM010000317.1:0-3427 GCA_035765855.1 Roseiflexaceae bacterium | reverse complement strand
GGGTATGCCGAGCTGGTGGTCGAGCCAATGGTGGTGTCATTCGCCGACGCGGTGGCTGCGATCCCTGACGGCGATACGTTTGATGAAGACCATGTGCCAGCAGTCGCCGATGACCTGGCGCATGATGACGCGCTGGATGAGGCATTTATCGCGCCTGAAGCCACAGGCGACGAGGGCAGTGACGAGGTTGCTATCGTAGACGAGCCTGCGTTCATTGCGCGGGATGCAGATGCTGCGGGGCATGAAGATGTTGTTGCAGACGATGCCGATGATACAGATCATGAAAACGCCGACGCACCAGTCATGACCGACGAAGCCGCGCGTGTTGTGCCATGGGACGAGGGACAAGCGGCGGAGCAGGAGCCAGGTATTGACGTATCAGCGTCGCGCGATACCGTGGTTTTGCCCGCCCTTGAGCGCGACGAGGTTGATCATGAGGTAGGTGTTGCGGCGGATAGCGCCATGGATGATAGCCCGGCACCGCGCTCTACAGAGGTGCTGCCGGTGCTCAACACCGATGTACCGCCAGCCGAAGCGCCTGTTAACGTTGAAGATCAAGCGCAGGCGGATCTCGCGCAGGAGCCGCTTGCAGAACCAGTTGAAGGTGATCACAGCGCTGTCGAGCAGCATGATGTCCCTATTGCTGAGACTGATGTATTTGAATCGGCTGGTGCGCCCGCCGCTGAAGCTTCCACGCATGCAGCAATTGCAACACAGTCGGAAACTTCTGATGACATCGAGTTGCCAACCGACGAAGCTGATGCAGGTGCGGGCGCTATCGAGCACGAGCAACGGGTGGACATGCATGCACATGCTGATGATGTGAGTGCGGCGAATGGCGAGCCAGCAAACGGAACACACGGTGTAACTCCAGTTGCACAGGACTATCGGAATGGCGTCTCGAATCATCATGATACCGAGAGAACACCTCGGCATGGCGCGGCGAATGGTTTGAAGGACGAGCAGTTTTCCAATGCTCCCAGGCAGTGGCACGGCAAAAGGCATGTCGCATCAGCGAAGATTAGCCGGGCTGCGAACAAGCAGAGCAGCGGCGCAAAAGACCTGCCCGGTGCTGGCATGCCGCGCAGCAAGAGCCGCTCGCAGCGTAAGAAATAATAGCCTTGTATGTGTATGGTATATGAATAATGGATCTGAAACGGCAGCCGCGAAGGCTGCCGTCGCTACGTCATTCGGGCAGCGCCGCGCCGCCAACCCGCGCCGTTCGCATCCCCGCCAGCCGCCGCGCGCGGCTCCAGCGCCTGCCCGGCGGGTTCAGCCCATGCCGTCCGTTGCCGCGCCGTTGTACGAGGCCGACGTGCTGGAAGGGCTGGAGCCGTTTGCTGAAGATGAGCTACGTGATGCGCTAGGTATCGCAGGCGCAGATGTAGCGCCCGGCGCGCTCACGTTTCGCTACAACGTCCCGCCTGACGCGCTGCTCGATTTACGCAGCGTCGTTGCGGTGTTCCGCGTGCTGCATTTCGACGCGCCACGCCCCAAAGCGCTGCTCGGTCATCAACATTTTGAAGCTATTGTCGCTGCGATTGATCATGCACAGTCGCTCTGGCCGCGCCATGCTTTCCGCACGCTGCGACTCAGTGCGGCTGGCGCTGACACAGCGGTGCTGCGGCGGCTGAGGGACGAACTGGCGGCGCGCACCGGCCTGGAGCCTGCTGACGATGGCGACATGTTGCTGCGGCTGCGGCGCGCGCGCGCTGGCTGGCAGGTATTGGTGCGCCTTTCGCCGCGCCCGCTGGCGACCCGCGCCTGGCGCGTTGACAATCTGCCCGGCGCGTTGAATGCGACCGTGGCCCACGCGATGATGTCGCTCACGCAGCCACGACCCGCTGACCGCGTGCTGAACATGGCATGCGGCTCGGCCACGCTGTTGATCGAGCGGCTGGCGCTTGGCCCGGCGCGCGTGGCTATCGGCTGCGATATTGACGAACGGGCGCTGGCCAGCGCTCGCGCGAACCTGCAAGCGAGCGGCTATGATCGGGCCGTGCGGCTGGAGCCATGGGACGCCACACAGTTGCCACTTCCTGACCGTAGCGTGGACGTGATCTGCGCTGATCTGCCATTTGGACAACTGGTTGGCTCGCACCGCGATAACGAAGTGCTGTATCCGCGATTAGTTGCGGAAGCGACGCGCGTGGCGGCAACACAGGCACGCATGGTGCTAATCTCTCACGAAGTGAGGCTGCTGGAGCGCGTTGCCGAACAGTGGCGCGCGGAATGGCGTCTCCGTGACATCGTGCGGGTGCGGGTCGGCGGCATGACGCCGCGCATGTATCTGTTTCATCGAGTACAGGAATAACCACGAAGACACAAAGGACACGAAGACCAAGTTCTGAGTTTTGAATGTTGAATTATGAATTTCCTTTTCTTCAATTCAAAACTCAGAACGTATAACCCACAACTCATAAAGCTATGCCAACAATAAACAACGATTTACATGGGAGTGCGCCCGATACATCACCAGTTGCGCTGATCATTATCGACATGATCAGCACCTTCTATTTCGAGGATGGCGAGGCATTATTTGAACAAACCAGGCCGATTATTCCGAAGCTTGCCGAACTTCGGCGGCGCTGCAAGCAAGCGCACATTCCCGTTGTTTACGTCAATGATAACTATGGGAAGTGGCAGTCGGACTGGAGCAAACTGATTGAGCACTGCCGCGAGTCAGATCGCGGCCGGCAGGTGCTTGAGCGCCTCCAGCCCGATGCCGACGATTATTTCATTCTGAAGCCAAAGCAATCCGCATTCTTCGCCACGACGCTTGAGACGCTGCTGCTGTATTTCAAGGCGCACACGCTTATTTTGACCGGCGTAGCGGGCGATATTTGTGTGCTGTTCACCGCGCATGATGCGTACATGCGCGATTACCAGATTGTGGTGCCAAAGGATTGCATTGCTTCGAACAGCGCTGAACTCACGGCGCAGGCGCTGGATCAGATGGAACGGGTTATGAAGGCAGACACGCGCCCATCGAGCGAGATTGATCTTGACCGGCTGAAGCAGCCGCCCCAGGAGGAATAGCGCCATGTCATTTTTTTCGCTGTATCACCATGGATTCGTCCGTGTCGCCGTGGGCGTGCCGTTCGTGCGGGTAGCCGACCCGGCCTACAACGCCGAGCGGACGCTGGGGCTGGCCCGCCGGGCGTCAGACAACGGCGCGGCGGTGGCGCTGTTTCCAGAGCTTGGCATCTCGGCCTACTCGAATGAGGATTTGTTTCACCAGGACGCGCTGCTTGACGCGACCGTGGCGGCCATCGGGCGGATTGTCGAGGCCAGCGCCGATCTGACGCCCGTGCTGCTGGTCGGCGCGCCGTTGCGCTTTGAGGGCAAGCTGTTCAACTGCGCCGTCGTGATCTATCGCGGGCGCATTCTCGGCATTACGCCGAAGACCTATCTGCCGAACTATCGC
>DASTWM010000316.1:0-7637 GCA_035765855.1 Roseiflexaceae bacterium | reverse complement strand
TCCGGTGCTGCCGCGCGTTCTCGATCACTTCAGCGAGCGCGGGCATCATGTTCTGGTGATGGAGCTGATCCCTGGCGACGATCTGGAAGGGCTGCTGCGCGCGCAGGGACATCCGTTCGATGTCGCGCTGGTGTTGCACTGGGCCGACCAACTATTGGACGCGCTGGAATACCTGCATGCCCAGAACCCATCGGTTGTTCACCGCGACATCAAACCGGCCAATCTTAAACTGGCCGGTACCGGACGAATCAAGCTGCTCGATTTTGGTATTGCCAAGCAGCATGCCATCGGTAGCCAGACGGTGACGGTGGCAAAGGCCTATAGCCTGGAGTACTCGCCGATTGAGCAGTTCAGCATGCGCACGCACACCGATCCGCGCAGCGATCTGTACGCGCTGGGCGCAACGCTCTACCACTTGCTGACGAACCATGCTCCGACCTCCGCGCCAGATCGCGCGGGCGGGCAGCCGTTGCCGGGTCCACAGTCCTTCAATCCCGCCTGCCCGCCTGCGCTGGCCCAGGCGCTGCTGCGCGCGCTGGCGCTCAAACCTGAGCACCGCTATCAGAGCGCGAGCGAGTTCCGCGCGGCGCTCCAGCATGTGCGCGAGCAGATCAGCGGCGGAGCCGCGCCGACACGCCGCCGCCGCAAGCATCTGCTGCTCGGATCGACTGCCACCGCGGTCGTCGCGCTGCTGGGGTATATTGTTGGCTCGTTGGTGTTTGGTTCAGGCCCCGTTAGGCCCAGTGCCGCCGCCGCGCCGACCAGCGTGCCGGTCGTGATGAGCGCGCCCACCGCAACCTCTGGAAGCGCCATGTCAGCAGCAGCGCTCGCCACGGTCCTCACCGTTCCCACCACGCCACCTACGTCTGCACCTGCCGCCGCGCAACCATCGGTGGCCGCAACGCCAGCGCCTGCGGAAGTGCCGCAGCAGGTTAGGGTTACGCAGCCGCCGATCATCTCGCGCAGCGCATGGGGCGCTGCGCCAGCAACTGGCAGTAACGGCGCGCAGCAGCCACGCCGGATCACGCTCAACCATGACGGGCAGCCTTTGGCTGGTAGTCGCGATATTCCCGACATGCTGCGCCGCATCCAGGACATTCACCAGCGGCAATGGGTGGACATCGCCTGGCACTACATCATTGACCGCGACGGGAACATCTACGAAGGTCATGCGCCCACCGATCGCGGCGACACAAACTATCACTACGACACCGACGGCATGATCGCCATCGGCATCCTGGGTGACTACGACACGCAATCGCTCACGCCGCAGCAGAAAGAAGCGATTGTCGCGCTCATGGCATGGCTGTGCCAGCAGTACAACATCACGCCGAGCGACATCTACCCGCACAGTTACTTCGCCAATCAATCGCCAAAGACGGATCCGAAGATTACCAGCCCGGGCCGCAATGTCGATATGGACGACATCCGCCGCCAGGTTGCCGGGCGCCTGGCAGGAACATAACAGGAACGTATGCGTACCAGACACCTTCACGATGATCAGCGGCGACCAGTTTCCCGCCGTCGCCTGTTCCACCTGGGATGGGCCGGGCTGCTTGGGGTTGGCATTGCCTGCCTGCAAAGCATGCTGCAGGAATTCGTCGCCGAGGCACCGACGCTGGAGCGAGGCACCAGCATGCCGAATATTCAGGCCGTCATATCGCCCGTGCGCGTTGCCGTCCAGCCCTCCCCAGCACCTCCTGCCCCAACACCAACGATTGCGGCGACGCCGACGATTGGAGCGAAGTCAAGACAAGCGCTGCATGAGCAATCAGATCTCAGCATCCACCTGCCGGTTTCCAGGCCGCCGATCATCGCGCATGCCGCCTGGGGCGCGGTCACGCCGACGCGCGCGTTCGTCCCGCAGCACCCGCGCCAGATCACGCTGCATCACGAAGGCGTCTACTTCGACGGCTCGACGCCCGCTCCAGTCTACCTGCAGCACGTACAGCGCTGGTCAATCCATGACCGGGGCTGGCCTGACATTCCCTACCATTTTCTGATTGATCTGGAAGGGCGGATGTATGAAGGACGTCCGCTGGACGCGCGCGGCGACACGAACACCTCGTACAACCTGCAAGATCATGCGCTCGTTGCGGTGCTCGGCAAATACGATTCTGGCGAGCAGGAGCCGAACCAGACCCAGATTGATTCGATTATCGCATTGATGGCATGGGTCGCCGAACGCTACCAGATCGCGCCGGAGCACATTCACGGGCACCGTGATTTTATCCCGCTTAACAGCCGGGGCGAGCACATCGATATTCACACTGGCGAGAAGATTACCTGCCCGGGCGACAACCTGTACCGCTATCTGCATGATCGCACCATTCAGGATGGCGTTGCCCGCATGCTCACACGCACGATTCACCTGAATGCCCGTAATGCTGAATGATGTGCAAGGGAAACAATGACTATTCGGCAATTCTCTCGCTACCGCATGCCCTACCGGTTCGGCATTGCGCTGTTTCTTCTGGCGCTGCTCGCAGTCTGTCGCCCGGTTGCCTCCGCGCATGTCGCCCAGCTGAGTACCTGGCCGGTCGATGCGCCAGCGAGCCGGGCATGCGCGTATGTGGTGCTTGCGGGCGTGATCAATGGGAACTGGGATATTGTGGCGCTCGATCGGCAGCACGGCCTGGCGCTGAACCTGACGCAATCACCGGATGATGAGCGCGGGCCGTCCATATCGCCCGATGGCCGCACGATTGCATTCGCCGCCCACCACGATCACAACTGGGATGTGTACACCATGGACTTCGCCGCTGGCAGCCTGCATCGCCTGACCGACGATCCGGCGTATGATGGGCAACCCGCCTGGTCACCGGATGGCATGCGGGTCGCCTTCGAGTCGTACCGCGATGGCAATCTGGAGATCTACACCATGCCAGCGCATGGCGGCCCGGCGACGCGCGTCACCACCGAACCGGCAGCCGATGTCGGGCCAATCTGGACCGCCGACGGCGAAGGATTGATCATTGGCTCATGGCGCTCCGGCGCGCGCCAGTTGTACCGTGCCGACCTGGCGAGCGGGCAAAGTACAACGCCTGATGAAGACGCCAGCCAGCCAGCCCTGTCACCGGACGGACAGCGACTAGCCTATGTCAGCACGCATGATACGACCCGGCGGCTGGCGATTCGGAATCTGACAAGCGGCGAGGTTGTGCTGGATAGCGCTGACGATAATCAGCGCGAGTGGCCAGCCTGGATGCCCTCGGCAGGCCGTTCGTCGCTTCTGGCACTGGAGTTGACTGGTGGTGGCCCGTACCATTATCCAACTGGCTGGAGCCTGAACTTCATGCATGGTGACGTACACAATGGCTGGACGCGCGCCCAAACGCTGCCCGGCCAGTGGGAGCGCCCATCCTGTCTCGCTGCCGACATGCCTTTGAAAGGCGCATGGCAGCCGCTCGCGCACATGTTGGGAACCCACACGGCACCGGACACGATGATACCGCGCGGGCTGGCCATGCTGCCGAATGTGCAGGCGCTCCAACCACGGCTGGCCGCAGCTGTAACCGATTCGTTTATGCGCCTGCGCCAGCGCACGCGCGACGCAAGCGGACATGACTTCCTGGGCGTCCTGAACGATGCATGGCGCGATCTGGATCATCCGTCAGCCGGGTTCCTCAGCTGGCACAAGACTGGCCGCGCGATGGATCTGCGCGATTGGTACGCTCCGGGCGGCCAGCAAACGCTGTTTATTGCCCGCCAGATTCTAGCTGGCCAGACCTATTTTCGCATCTACCTGCGCGCCGCACGGCAGGACGGCAGCCAGGGCATGCCGCTGCGTGAAAACCTGTGGCAGACCGACGGACGACTGGCCCGCCCCGATCTGGCTGCGGCGGGCGGTCAGGCGCTGGCTCCGCCGCGCGGCTATTTCGTGGACTTCACCGATCTGGCCGAGCGCGAAGGCTGGACGCGCATCCCGGCCCTTACGCCGCCCGATGGTGACTGGCGGCACACCTACCTCGATCTTGAATTCTGGCATTACGAGCATCGTGACGGCCTGAACTGGTACACGGCCATGCAACACATCTACGACGACGGCGAGCTGCGCAGGCGCTTTACAACCAGACTGGCGCTCCAGGAAGGATACTCGATCGAGAGCCTTGTCGGTGTTGGTCTTCCTGACACTCCGCAGTGGCTGGCGACCAATGCACATCGTCATGCGAGGTGCCCATGCTAACCATCGGTACAGTGCTTCAACATCGCTATCAGGTGACAGCGCCGATCAAAACCGGCGGGATGGGTGCCGTCTATGAAGTATTCGACCAACGGCTGCGGGCTACCTTCGCGCTGAAAGAGGCATTTGTCCAGAACGCCGAAGAGCGCGCCCAATTCGAGCACGAGGCGCAGCTACTGGCGCAGCTCGATCATGCGGCGCTGCCGCGCGTCCTCGACCATTTCAGCGAGCGCGGCGGGCAGTTCCTGGTCATGGAGCGCGTGCTGGGCGATGATCTGGAGACGCTGCTGGCGGCGCGCGGACAGCCATTCGATCTCGAACCGGTGTTGCGCTGGGCCGATCAGGTGCTGGACGCGCTTGAGTACATGCATCGCCAATCGCCGCCGGTCATCCATCGCGACATCAAACCGGCTAATCTCAAGCCGCTCGCGGATGGCCGGATCAAGCTGCTGGACTTCGGCATCGCCAAGTCGGGCGCGCAGACGGTCAATGTCGCCAAAGCCTACAGTCTGGAGTATTCGCCAATCGAGCAGTTCAGCGCCAGCACGCACACCGACGCACGCAGCGACCTGTACGCGCTGGGCGCGACACTCTACCACCTGCTGACGAACCACGCGCCGACGCCCGCCACCGATCGCATGCGCGGGCAGCCATTGCCCGGGCCGCAGTCCTTCAACCCGGCCTGCCCGCCCGCGCTGGCCCAGACCATGCTACGGGCCATGGCGCTGAAGCCGGAGCACCGATTTCAGAGCGCGAGCGAGTTCCGCGCGGCGCTCCAGCATGTGCGCGAGCAGATCGCCACCCCGCCGCCGTCTCACCGCCATCCCTGGTGGCTCGCAGGTGCGGTGACGATTGTCGTTGCCATACTTGGCGCCGGGACGCTCTATGGCATGGGCGTTGTGCCGCTGCTGTTTGGCAGTTCCCCAACGCCCGCTCCAATAGGTTTTTCCGAAGTCGCCGCAACAGCGCCTGCTGCCCAGCTAACTGCCGCAGTGCCGACGAGCGCGGCAACTGGGGTGGCCACCACGTCCCCGACGGAAGCGCCAACAGCAACACCAGCGCCAACAACAACACCAGCGCCGCCCGTCACACCTGCCGTGCCTGTGTCTACTATCGCCGGGTTTGGGCCGCCCGGCGAACAGCATCCCGCTCATGTGACCGCCAGCGACACCGCGCCGCCGAATTTCGATAGCCAGCAGCATACCATTACCTACGATGCCAGCAACGCCGTTGATGGGCAGCCGGAAACCACGTGGCGCGTGCCGGGCGATGGCGTCGGGCAGTGGCTCATGCTCGCGTTCGAGCAGCCGGTGCGCGTGAGCGACGTGCGGCTGCTGCCCGGCTATGCCAAAATTGACCCGTATGACGGCACGAACCGTTTCACACAAAATCGGCGGGTGCAGCGCGTGCGGCTGGAGTTCAGCGACGGCAGCAGCGCCGAGGCATCGTTCGCCGACGACATGCGGCTCCAGTCAGTCAGTATGAACCCGGTGGTCACAACGTTTGTGCGGATCGTGGTGCTCCAGACCAGCGCGCCGGCAGCGAACGACGGGCGTGATTTCACGCCGATCAGCGAAGTCGTGGTGATCGGGCAGGCGCAACTCACGCCGTTTGCCGCCGGTGATACGCTGGCCGTTCGCGCGCCGGGCGGCATGCCCTTGCGCGAGCAGCCTGACCCAGCGGCCAGCACCGTCTACGAGCGCCCGCTGCTGGTCATGGGCGCAACCGTCAAGGCGATCGCGCAGCAGGGCGATTGGTGGCAGGTGCAGACGCCGGAAGGGGTGATAGGTTGGCTGCGCGTCGCCGCCGATGATCAGTCGGTTGCGCCCGCCGAAGCATCCGATCCTGGCCGCCGGTTCGCCGATGGCGCGCATGTCGTCGTTCGGACGCCGAAGGGCGTCGGCATCCCGCTGCGCGCCCAGCCGGCCAGCACGGCCAGCAAGCTCAGGGAATTAATACCGGACGGGAGCGTGCTGACGGTGACCGGCGAATTGGGCGATTGGCTGCGGGTTCGCACGGCAGACGGAGCTGAGGGCTGGGGCCGCTGGTTCTATGATGGCACGCAGTATTTGTATGCTCAGTGACCTGTGTAGGGGTAAACTGTGTATTCGCCCAGGCAAACCCCGCGTTTGCCCCTACAATTCTATTTTGTAAATTTCCATAAACGGTTCACCAGCCTGCTTCAGCAGGCTTTGAGTGCCTAACAGCGGGATTCATCCCGCGCAGGAGACACACGCCTATGCTCGCGCTGCTGCCCACATCTCAGCTTCCGCCCGCCCAACTGATTGCGCTCGTCGAGCGCCAGGCGCTGGACACCCAGCCGCTGCCGCCGCAACCGATCTTCGGGCAGATTGACGGCGCGGCATGGCAGCATGTCCCCGGCATTGCGCGCTTCTGGGAGCCGCAGGAGCATGGCGCGCTCGCGCGCTGCGTCGAGGACGCGCTCACCGGGCTGCACGGCAGCGGCGCGGCCCCGCTGTTGCTCCTGCATGCGCTCAATGGCGAGCTACACATGTACTTCGGCGCGCAGCCGGAGTGCAGCCGCACGCTGGAGTCGGTGTTGCGCGGCGTGTTCCCCGGCATCACGCTTGCCCCTGCGCCTCAGCGGCTGGGATCGGCGCTGCGCGATCAGCGCATGTTCGCGCACAGCGGGCAACTGACCGGCGTGCCGACGCTGAAAGTTGTGCCATCCGAATCGCGCTCCAACGGCGGCGCGGGGGCAGCGGCGACCCATGCGCCGGTGCAGCAGATCGAGCGCCTCATTCGTGGCATGGGCCGGGCCAGTTGGGGCTTCTACGTGCGCGCGCTGCCGGTTGCCGCCGCAGATGTCACCCGCTGGAGCGCGCAGGCGCTGGAACTGCTCAAGCCTTACGACGAACAGGCCCACATGAGCCGCCAGCTGCGCGACGGCCTGAGCGTGCAGGGCGACCGCCAGGCCCAGCAGTGTGTCACGCTGCTGGAGCGCCAGATCGAGCGGCTGGAGCGTGGCAAGGCGCAGGGAATGTGGCGAGTGGAAAGCAGCTTCTTCGCGCCGGATGCGGCGACGCTGGCCCAGCTTGCCAGCCTGCTGCGCGCGATCTTTTCCGGCATGGAATCGCGGCCCGAGCCGCTGCGGACCCGCGCGCATACGCCCGCCGCGCCGCCTGTGCCGCTCGACCACATCCAGACCATTCTGCATACCGGCGAACTGGCGACGCTTATGCAGTTTCCCGGCGAAGAAGCGCCCGGCTACCATGTGCGCGACTACGCGCGCTTCGACCTGGCGCTGCCGTCTGCGGCGACAGGCGACGCCGAGTCGATCGCGATCGGCGCGGTGCTCGACGGCGACCTGCCGACCGGGCAGACATTCGGCGTCGCGCGTGATGATTTTGCCAAGCACGGCCTGATCGTCGGCGTGACCGGCAGCGGCAAGACGAACACATGCTTCGGGCTGCTGGAACGCATCTGGGAGGGC
>DASTWM010000315.1:0-10858 GCA_035765855.1 Roseiflexaceae bacterium | reverse complement strand
GCCGGGCAGCTATCAGCTTGCTGGTCGCACGGTGATTGTGGATGAAGCGGCGGCGCGGCTGCCCGATGGCACGCTGGCAGGCTCCACGCTGACTATGGCGCAGGCGGTGCAGAATACCGTCGCCTTCAGCGGCTGCACGCTGGCCGAGGCGCTGTCCATGGCAACGGCCACGCCAGCCAATGTGCTGGGCCTGGCGCGAAAGGGCCGCCTGGTGCCGGGCTGCGACGCCGACCTGGTGGTGTTTGACGAAACTTTCGCGGTGACGCACACATTTGTGGGCGGGCAACTGATGTTTGAGGCATAGGAGCGACCATGATCGTCGTTGGTTTGATGTCCGGCACCTCGGCGGACGGCATCAACGCTGCCGTTGTGCAGATCGAAGGCCAGCCGCCCGCGCTGCGCTGGCAGTTGCTGTCCCACACGCTGCTGCCACATCCATCCGAACTGCGCGCCGCCATTCTCGCGGCGTGCAACCCCGCGACTGGCACGGTCGATCAATTGTGCGCGCTCAACTTCGCGCTCGGTCGCGCCTTTGGGCAGGCGGCGCTCCATGCGATCAACGAGGCCGGGCTAACGCCGCGCGAAGTCGATCTGATCGGCAGCCACGGCCAGACGGTCTGGCACATTCCGGCGGGCGAACGCGCCTCGACGCTGCAACTGGGCGAGCCAGCGGTCATCGCCGAACTGACGGGCCTGCCGGTGGTGAGCAATTTCCGCACCCGCGACATGGCGGCGGGCGGCCAGGGCGCGCCGCTGGTGGCCTATACCGACGCGCTGCTGTTCACCCATCAGGCTAACGCCCGCGCGGTGCAGAACATCGGCGGCATCGCCAACGTCACATTTCTGCCGCCCGCTGCCATGGCTGGCGCGCTGGCGTTCGACACCGGCCCCGGCAACATGCTGATCGACGCGGCGGTGGCGCGCATTACTGACGGCGCGCAAGCATATGACCGCGACGGCACGATGGCAGCGCATGGAACAGTGAACGAGCGGCTGCTTTCCATGCTGTTGGCCGATCCCTATTTTCAGCAGCCACCGCCGAAGACAACCGGGCGCGAGTACTTTGGCGCGGCGTTTCTGGAACGCGCATGGAATGAAGCAGCGCGGCTCGGCCTTGCGCCTGCCGATCTGGTTGCCACGCTCACCGCGCTCACAGCTCAGTCGATTGCCCGCGCCTATCGCGCCTTTCTGCCCCAATTTCCTGATGAGGTGATCGTGAGCGGCGGCGGCACGGCCAACCCGGCGCTGATGGGCATGCTGCGCGAGGCCGTTGCGCCCGCGCGGCTGCGCCTGTCCGACGAGTTTGGCATGCCCTCCGAGGCGAAGGAAGCTGCGGCGTTTGCCATGCTGGCCTGCGAAACGTGGCAGGGGCGGCCCGGCAATCTTCTGGCGGCGACTGGCGCGCGGCACCCGGTTGTACTGGGCAGCATCACGCCTGCGACGAATGACGAACGACAAATGACGAATGATCAGCAAGCGTGGCGGGCGTCCGTCGCCAATCGTCAACCGTCATCTGCACTCACCGAAACACGCAACCCCGCCACCGCCAACATTGACACGCTGCCGACGCTCGACATGCTGCGGCTGATGAATGCCGAAGATCGGTATGTGCCTGAGGCCGTCGCCGCCGAGTTGCCGCAGATCGCTCGGGCAGTTGACGAGATTTCCGAGCGCATGCGGCGCGGCGGGCGGCTGATCTACGTCGGCGCGGGTACCTCCGGGCGGCTGGGCGTGCTGGACGCTTCTGAATGCCAGCCGACCTTCAGCGTGCCGCCGGGCGTGGTGATCGGCGTGATCGCGGGCGGCACGCAGGCGCTGACGCGCTCGGTCGAGAACGCCGAGGACGATGCCGACGCGGGCATGGAAGCCATCGCAGCGCTGGACGTCAGCATGAACGACAGCGTGGTTGGTATCGCGGCCAGCGGCACGACGCCGTACGTGCTGGGCGGCATGGCCGAGGCGCGCCGCCGTGGCGCGCTGGTGGTCAGCCTGGCGTGCAATGCGCCCTCGCCCATGGCTGAAGCCGCCGACATCAGCATCGCGCCGCTGGCTGGCCCGGAGGTAATCACCGGCTCGACCCGGCTCAAGGCGGGCACGGCGCAGAAGTTGGCGCTGAACATGCTCTCAACCGGCGTGATGATTCGGCTCGGCAAAACGTATGGCAACCTCATGGTCGATCTCCAGGCCACAAACGCAAAACTGCGGCGGCGCGCGGTGCGAATCGTTCAGGAGACGTGCGGCGTGCCTGCTGACGAAGCGGCGGCGCTGCTGCAATCATGCGATGGAAGTGTCAAGGTTGCGATTGTCGCGCATCTGGCTGATGTGTCGCCTGCTGAGGCGCGCGCGCGACTGCATGCGGCGAACGGCGTGGTGCGCGGGGCGTTGCGCGGGTGATAAGGCGGCAGGTGAACTATTGGAACTGAGGGAACTAGAGGAACTCTGATTCTCTGATTCTCTGATTCAATCGTCCATCGTCTTCCGTTCGGTTCTTGGTTTTCTGATTTTTGTTCTTTATTCTTTGCTCTTTGTTCTTAATGAATGTAATGACAGATACACATTTCGTACTCGGAATAGATGGCGGCGGCAGCAAAACCCTGGCGCTGCTGTCCGATAGCTCCGGTCAGATCATCGGGCGCGGCAGTGGCGGGCCATCAAACCAACAGGTGGTCGGCTTCGAGCGCGCCTGCGCCGCTATTGAAAGCGCTATCATGGCGGCGTTTACCGACGCGCAGCGCGAGCCGCAGATGGTGGCGGCGATGTGCCTGGGGCTGGCAGGCGTGGATCGCCCGGAAGATCATCAGCGTTTTCAGGCATGGGCGAACACATGCTGGCCGAATGTGCAACTTTCTATCGCGAACGACGCGACGCTGGTGCTGTCGGCGGGCACGCCGGAAGGCTGGGGGCTGGCGCTGGTCGGCGGCACCGGTTCGATCGCCTACGGGCGCGACATGGAGGGCCGCTATGCGCGGGCGGGCGGCTGGGGCTACCTGCTGGGCGACGAAGGCAGCAGCTATGCAATCGGGCTGGCGGCTTTGCAGGCAATCACCCGCGCCGTGGATGGGCGTGCTGCTTCGACCATGCTCACGGATGTTATTCTCAATCACTGGGCGCTGCCCGCGCCGCAAGCGTTGATCGGCCATGTGTATGGCGGGCAGATTGCGCCGGTCGCAATTGCCGGGCTGGCCATGCTGGTCGAGGAGACAGCAGCGGCTGGCGACGCCGTGGCGCAGGAGATCATTGCCGATGCATGCCGCGAGCTGGCGCTGGCGCTGCAGGCGGTGGCGCGGCGGCTCGAACTGCCCGCCCCAACGCCATGCGCGCTGGCGGGCGGGTTGCTCCTCAATCGCCCGCGTGTTGCCGCAGGCGTGTTACAGGCCGCGCGCGAGTTGGATCTGTTGCTCGATCCAGTGACACTGGTCGCGGAGCCAGCAGCGGGCGCGGTGCGAATCGCGGCGCGGCTGTGTGAAGCTGATCGGTAGTGCTGCGGGAGCGGAAAGGTGTACTCGCGCTGTCCCCTGTTTTTATGGTCTGAGTGGCGCTACCATCGTGCGGATCGTGCGGGTCAGCGAATGATTCGCGCCCAATCTCCGCGCGCTCATCGATAGCGCCTGAATGAAGAACTGCTGCGCGCTGGCGCAATCGCCCTGTGCAGTGTGGAGCAGCCCGAGGTGATAATAACTGCACGCAAGATCGGGATGCGCCGCATCGAGCATGCTTTGCCGTATATCGAGTGCCTGCGCAAACAAGCGTTGCGCCGCCGGATAGTCGCCCTGTCGCAGCCAGAGCGCGCCCAGATCGTCGAGCGCGGTCGCCGTTTCGGGGTGTTCAAGGCCGACAAAGTTCTCCCATGCGGCGAGCGCCCATTCAAGGTGGCGTCGCGCCTCACTGTATTGCCCTTCATCACACAGCAGTCGCCCCATCTCGCCAAGCACAAAGGCGGTTTCACGGTGGTAATCCCCGAGCGCGGTTCTATTCAGCGCAAGCGCTGGCTCGATATACCTGTGGGCCTGGGCGTAATCGCCCAGCGCGTGCCGCACGCGCGCAAGGTTGTACAGGCTTTCGGCCAGATCATGGTGTTCATCACCGTAGATCGCGCGGCGCATCTCCAGTGCCTGCCGGTGGAACTGCTCGGCTCGGTCGTAATCCGCAAGCAGGTAGCGGACCTCGCCCAGAAAATTCAGTGTCATAGCAGTTGAGAGATGCGGCGATGGAAGCAGTTGAGCGCGCAACTTGTGGGCCAGAGATAAATAACGCAATGCAGAATGATAGTGGCCTTGTTTTTGAAGCAAATAGCCAACATTATTGATGCTTCGCGCGGTCCCCGGATGATATAAGCCATACAGCTTTTTTCGTGTCCGCAGGCTTTGGCGCAGATACAGCTTTGCATGCGAGTACGCTCCAGTCAGCAGGAGTAAATATCCAAGATTATTCTTTTCCGATGCTGTTGTTTCGTGATCATGTCCAAGTTCTTGTTCCCAGATCGCCAAAGCTTGTTCAAATAACGATTGCGCGCGATGAAAACGGCAACTGAGTTGCGCGATGAGTCCCAGCAGGTTATAGCAGCCCGCAATATCAAGTGGATGCGGTTCCGCCTGCTGTTGAAAAATACGTAGCGCCTGTTCGAGATATATTTCCGCCTGATCGTACTGGGCGAACAGCCAGAGCGCCTGCCCCAGCGCCATGGCGAGATGCGCGGCATCGGCATCACGGCGCGGCAATGCCGTATCGGCCATGTGGCGCAGGTGGCGCAGCAGCAGCCTGAGAGCAGCGACATTGGCCAGTTCGTTGTAATCATCTGCTCGGCGCGCCACAACATGCTCCACTGCATGCCGCGCCAGATCATCCACTAGTTGTTGTTGAACAAATGCCGCGAGCAGGCGGTGAATGCGAACGGTTTCCTCATCGCTGCGTTCCAGAAGCCCCAGTTCAATCAATCGCGCCAGCGCATGTTCGCGCGCCGCAACATCGGGCTGTGGCGTGTATTCATCGAGCGTCGCCAGCAGCAGGTCATGCGAAACCGGCTCGCCATGCGCAAAGACGGCCGATCGCGCAAGCAGCGCAATCGCCAGCCGGTCGGCGGCATCCGCCGGATCCAGGCGCTCGAAGCTCAGGTCGAAGGTGCGGGCGACATGCTGCGTGTGCATGGTGGGCGAGATGCCGCCACCATGCAGCGAACGGTGGTTCAGCAGGTGACTGCGGAGTTCGTGCAGATAGTCGGTCGGCGTGAGCGCGGCGCGGTAGCGAAAGAGGTATGCGCCCGCGAGATGGAGCGCCAGCGGTAGATCACCAAGCTCACGCGCAATTGCATCGAGTGTCTGATCATCAGCTTCCAGATCGTCGCGGTACGAGCGCAGCAGCGCGGTGCTTTCCGGGCGGTGCAGCACCTGGAGCGGCAGCTTGCGCACGCCCAGTGTCGGGTCCCAATCGGATCGGCGGCTGGTCAGCAGCACGTGGCAACCGCCGGTAGTTGGCTGCCATTCTGCCAGCAGCGCCTCGTCCTCACAGTTGTCGAATACCAGCAGGCGCGGTAGTGGGCTTTGCCATGCCGCGCGCACGACTTGCACCTGCTGTTCCAGCGACAGACTGGCAAAATCGGGCCGCAGATCCATGAAGCCCACCCCGCCGCACGCCACAATCTCATGTGGAATGTTGCCCGGATCGGCAAAACTGAGCCAGAACACGCCGCCGGCGAAGAACTGCCCGTAGCGATGGACGAATGCGCTTGCCAGTTGGGTTTTACCGATGCCGCCCATGCCCGTCATCCCCGCTACCCCGCGCGGGCCGATCGCCACCGTTTGCGCGTCTTTGAGCAGCCGCGCCAGTGCCAGCAGATCGTCCACGCGCCCGGTAAAACGCCAGTTGCGGCTCAGCGGCATGCGCGAGCCGGAGGGCAGCGGAGCAGGCTCCGGCACATGGTCGAGCGGCATCTGTGCCAAACGTTGTAAAGCCCCGCGTAGTTCGCGCTCGGCGGTATTCCATGGCGCGAGCAACGCGCGGTCGGCGTCGTTGTCGGCGCGGGCCAGCAGCGCGGCAATGGACAGATGCCCGGCGGCTTTGAGCAGTTCGGTTGTTTCGGCTTCGTTGAGATGCAGCGCGCGGGCCAGTTTCACCAGGTCGCGCCACTGGCGGGGCTTGCGGACCTTGCCTTCCAGCCAGTTTGCGATAGTTTCCTTTGAAACACCGGTGAGATTTGCGAGCTGTCCGGCGGTGTACAGCGCGCGCGCGACATACCTGTTGACGACGGTAGTGAATGAAGAGCTACGGGGCATGGTGGTTCCTTTTCGCTCAAAAAAATTGACGCGAATCGAGGGCAGATTTTTGGGGTGTGGTGCTGTAAAGTAAAAGACACCCATATAGTACTAAAGAAAAACCTTCTGTGTCAAGGGCAGTTGCTGGCAGGGCGCATCGTTTCGTGTGTTTCCTGCTCCGCTAAGGCGTGTATGCGCTGTCTGCGCGATCATTTGCTCTTGCCGTGTGTTTATTCGCATATGCTACAAAGGAGTGAATATAGTAAGCGATTCGGTCTCAAATAAAGTATAGCCCTGGAGGTGAGGCTTTCCGCCCAGATTGAGAAATATGTGCTAAATGGACTGATTGGAAAGCGGTTGTGCGCTCTGCTCGTTCGCTGTTCATAGTTGACTATTTATAATGGAGGATGTACAGACATGAAGGATTTTCTCGGAACAATTTTCGCCGTAGCCTGGTTTGGGTCTGGAGTTTACGGCATTTTCCTGATTATTAGCAAGGGGTATCTCTCTTCAGTGCTGCGGACCGTGATGCGCGGTTCCTCAGTAAGCTGTCTTCTTGTCCTCTTTCTCGGGATATTTATCATCCCGATCATCACGATGTTTGTGACAGTAACCTGCCCAATCTGGTTGATCGTCGGGTTAAAGTTAACCCCAAAAAGACCATGCCCATACTGCAAGAACCAGATCTTTGCTAATGCTACGCGCTGCCAGCATTGCCAGGCACAGTTACCGGCGGCAGTCCAATCAGAGTTATCAACCTGATTCAAGAACTGAGCGATTCCTGAGCATTCACAGAATTTTGCAGGAACACGGATGAATCCTGAACCCTCTGCGCTTATCGTCAACATTGTCTTTTGGAACGAGGCCGATCAGATCAGGCAGCGCACTGGCAAGGCTCCCGCTGGCGCTGGCTGCCTTTTGGCCATGCTGATCGCGCAGGCAATTGTGGTCGTGCTGTTCTGCCTGATAGTGATGGTGAGCGGGCTGGTCAGTCAGTTCTGATGATTGCAGGCGCGCTCTGCAAATCTGAACAATATTTGGAGAATAGTACAACCATGACAACGTCAAACCTGTCGGTTCCGTCTTCACCCGCGCCGGTCAAAGTGTTCAACCAAAGCTTCCTGGATATTCATGATCCAACCGAATTTGCGGGCGTGCTTCAGCCGCAGTTTAGCATTGCCTATACCTACACGGTGGATAAACAGCATCTGCCGGCCATTTGCGATGAACTCTATACGCACGTTCTGGAAAAAGTATATGCCGAAAGTGTTGGCAAGGTATCGCTGCGAACGGTGGATTACGTGGATGGACGCTACAGCGGAAGGGAAGCGCCGCGCCGCTATATTGTGGTCGAGAGCGATACAAACCGGGGAACCCGTTCGAGCATCTTCATCCGGTTTCTGCCGTTCGGGGAGAATCTGTATGTCGCTGTCGATTCATACGTCCTGGGAACAGTAGACTGGTTGAGCGTGTTCATGCGCGGGCTGATCACCTTGATCCCGATACTGATTATTTTTGCCTATCTCAGTGTAACTGCGGCCCTCAGCGCCTTTACCGGCCAGTTCAATCAATACGGTCAGCGATCATCAGGTGGTGGGCTGGGTACTGGTTTTTTCTGCTGTTGTGTGCCGGCTGTACTGTTTCTGCTATTGCTCTGGCTGGATGTATTCCGGGCCTTTAAGCAGCATGGCAGCCTCGCGCTGGCACTGCGCCAGAACTTCAGTAAAACGCCGAATGATCAGTCGTTCAACGTGGACGATGTGCTGATGTTTTTCAAGAGCGCGCTGCCGCTTGTGATTTTCTCGGTGCGCGATGTATTGAAAGGACATGGGCTGGAGTTTCAAACATTGGATGATTTTGTGAGCCAGGTCAACAACGTTGTCACGATCTCATCCGGTGGCGGTATTCTTTCGATTATCGGGTCGGCTGTTGGCGGAAAGAACAATCGCGTTAGCCCATAGGAGCGTGCCATGAATGGCGACAAGATCGACATTACCAGCGGCGGCGGCAGCCTCAACGTCGCTGGAAGTACAGTCGGCGGCAAAAACAACCGTGTGTCTATCTCCGGCGGCCTCAATATCGGCCCATCGCCGAGCAAAGACGAGTTGATCGCGGCCTTGCGTCAACTGCGCGCGGAACTGGACAAAGCGCATGATCTGCCGGCGGACGAGGCCGACGACCTGAAAGACCATGCCGATGCGGCGATCAAGGCAGTGGACCGTGACAAGCCGAATAAAGATCGCACGCTTGAAAAGCTGACCACCATGCAGAAGATTCTTGACGGTCTGAAGGGCAGTGTCGGCTCGGCGCTGGCGCTCGGCAAACTGGTGGGAGAAGTGATTCTCGTCGCCAAAGGTTTGGGGATGTAATGTATCTAAAGGAGTGTCCATGCTTCGTTCAACGCTGCCATCTCGTTCGACACACCGTGTCAATCTCGTACTCCTTGTCTGTCTTGCCGTTTCTTCCATTGTTGGTGTCGGCGCGATCAATCGCTGGCAAGGTATTGCGCCGACGTTCGACTCCGGCATTGCGGCCCAGTCGTCCACATCAAACACATCACAAGCCGCACAGGCTGATCTGCCGTTTCCTTCCTGGTGGAGCGGCGAGTGTGATACGAGTAACTATTCGAGGGCAACTGGTCGCGCCTCCTACCCGCTCGGAGGTTCTTATCGGGGTGTGAAGGCATGTGGTCCTGGGCATAAATATGATGGAGGTGGAAACCTCTCTGCATTCTTCTTCAAAGGAGCTTTTCCTGTGCTGGAATGGGAGTGCGTGGAACTTGTCAAGCGCTACATGTACCTGGCGTATGGCATTGCGCCTTACCAGGCGAATGGCAGCGAGGTGGTTTCGAATTACAAAGGAGATAAGCTGAAGCAAATCAAGAATGGCACACCAGGACAGGCGCCAAAGCCGGGCGATGTAATGAGCTATGGAGCAACTCCTCCAGGGCATACATCAATAGTTGTCGAGGCGCAAGTAGATGGCAGTGGGAATGGGTCGATCAAAACGCTTAATCAGAACATGCAGCCTTTCAATGCCGAGGCAAAAAAGGGCTATCGCACCGAAGCCGTCCGAAACTGGACCGTGCAAAACGATGCGACCGGCTGGCTCACGCCGAAAAGTAATCAGCCACCAAATATACCCAATCAGGTGCTGCCGCGCAATGGCGAAGTGTTGAATACGCGCCAGGTGACGCTGCAATGGAACGATATCGGCGATCCTGATAATGGGCCTCGTCAATCGCGTAGTTTCAAACTTGAAGTTCGCAGCAATGGGATGCCTACGTTCGTAGGAAATTCGCCAGTTAGCACTGTCTTTACGTTTAATGCGCCTGCCGATGGCACGTACTACTGGAAGGTGCAATCTCATGATGGGGCAGATCCAAGCGCATGGACGGGCGAATTCAGCTTCGTGATCAACACCTCGCCATGCGCGCGCAAGATCGAGGGTGATGCCAACTGCGATGGGCGGATTGATCTGGAGGATTTTGAGATTTTCCGTGAAGAGTTCATTGCACAAATGCAGAAGAATCGCACGACAAACCGTAGTGACTTCAACAATGATGGCTCAGTCGATCTCCTTGATTTCGAACTCTTCCGCGAAGGCTTTATCAAAGAACGGTCTGGAAAGGTAGCGCCCACCTCAGCCGTGCGCGCGGACGATCAAGACGGGACGGTTGGTGAAGCAACGGCGTTCTACTTCGAGCAGACCCACAGCAACGTTGCGCCTGACGGGAGCGTTGATGTTGACGTGTATGTTGAGAGCAATCCCGGCACGCAGGTTTCGTCAACGGATATGACGCTCCAGTATCCGCCAGAATTGCTCGAATATGACGAAAGCGCGAAGAACGAGGTGTCGCAAGCCTGCCAGAATGCGAATGTCAATCATGGATACCTGGACCAGTCGCCCTCGATCAGCAACGATCCAAGTACCGGCCTGTTACGGGTGACGCGCACGGCGACATCAGATGACACAACACTCCCATACGGGAGGCTTTGTGCTGGCACGTTCCGCTTCAAAGTGAAAGATGGCATTACCACGCCAGTCGTTGCGCACATTCGTCTTGCCGCGAGCGATCAGGCTGCTGACGCGGCTGGCCCGCAGTCGGCGCTTGTACCGCAGTTCAACAATGCGCGCCAGACGTTCAATGTCGTTATCGGTTCGCCAGCCGCAGCGCCCGCCGCGCCAACGGGCCTGCAGACGGACGAGTCTACCGAGTCGACGATTTCGTTGCAATGGAATGATATGTCGGTAGATGAAGATGGGTTTAACGTGTATCGCTGGAATCCAGATACGGCGGATTGGGATCTGCTCTCGTGGGGAGGCCCAAATATCACAAGCGCATCGGATATCGAGTTGAACTGCGGCACAATCTATTTCTATCAAGTGAGCGCGTTTAACAGCAATGGTGAGTCAGCGCGCAGTGACCGAATCGCGGTGCAGACCAGCGCATGCCCGGTCAGCGAAGGGACGCCGCAGCCTACGTCCCAGCCGCCCGTGTCAACACCGCCCGCGCCATCGCCTACACCGCAGCCAGATAAGCCTTCCAACGGTGCTCATCAAATCTTCCTGCCGATGACGATGCACTAAAAGAACAAAAGAACGGGGAC
>DASTWM010000314.1:0-2331 GCA_035765855.1 Roseiflexaceae bacterium | reverse complement strand
TGATCGTGCCGACCTGATTGCTCGCATTGAGCGTAGGCGCGCTCCGGATGCGGCCACCATTAAATACCGTCGCCGTGTGGGTGGGAACGCTCGTCGCGGCTGGCGGGGCCGTCGGTTCAGCCGTCGGTTCAGCCGTTGGCGCGGCAGTCGGCGCGCTGGTGGGCGCAGCCGTCGGCGCAGTCGTTGGGGCTTCCGCCACCGCGCCGCCAGTAAAGAACGCCGTTCGGTACGTGCTCGGCACCGTCAGCGGCACAGCGTCCGACGACACCTGCTGACCGTTGGGACCATTGGCGTTGAGCACAACCGTATACTGCTGGTCAGGCTTTGGCGCAGGCGCGTCATCACGGCGCTCCAATGATGCAAGCAGCCGCCCATTCTGCACGGTGGCCGACATGGTTTCAGGCTTGGCCCATGCAAACGGCTGGCCGTTTTCTTGCAGCACCACGTTGGCAGTCGTGCCGTCTGGCATGTTGGTGTTGGCGCGCACCGCAATCGTCCGCTCATTCGCGACTGTCGCCGAAACATCAGTTAATGTCGGCGGCGGCCCGGCAGGCGTCACAGCAGTATTGCTCGGCTGCACAAAGGCATAATACGCAATGCCAATCACGGCGATCAAGCCAATCAGCAGCAGCACGGCTAACAACTTGAGGGCCAGCGGTGCCGCGCGCACCCGGTCGCCAAATGTAACAGGCTCTTCTACGGGGAGTGACGTATAATCAACCGGAGTGCTCAACTCAGGTGGCGGCAGCACGTCCGCGTCACGCGCGCGGCGGCGAATCATGAACAGCGCAATGCCGACGATCGCAACAACAGCGACAATCAGGGCGACGACAAAACCCACCATAGACCAAACCTCCATTTGTGCTGGCGCAGAAGGATGAAAACGGAAAGCAACACGCGCCGCAGACCCAGGTTGTATCATATGACAACTTATCGCAATCTGCAAGCATAAATATTGATTAGTGCGCGATACAGTACACGAAAGGAGCATGGGAACGTAAAACATAAAGGAACAGGCAATCCCTGGCATCCCATGGGATGCTGGCAGTGTTTCACACTTTATGTTTGTTCGCTATGGTATAATGACCGGCGTCTACTTGCAGGAGTGGCCAATGAAAGAGTTTTTCCGGCGTGGTAAAAAGAATTTTACAACCACACCACGCGAAGGCGACAACCAGATACCAGAAGATTTATGGGTCAAATGTCCTTCGTGCCGTGAGCTGATTTACAAAAAACAACTGCTTGATAATCTCAAGGTCTGCCCAAAATGCTCCTACCACATGCGGCTCACTGCCCGCGAGTGGTTAGATATACTCGATCCGGATACCTTTGTTGAAGAAGATGCCAATCTCGCTCCATGCGATCCGCTTGACTTTGTCTCGACCAAAGATGTGTACGCTCAAAAGATTCAAGAGAATCAAGAGCGCACAGGTCTGAACGATGCTTTAGTGAGTGGATACGGCAAAGTAGATGGTCATGCGCTTCACATCGCGGTGTCAGAGTTCGCATTTCTGGGCGGATCCATGGGCAGCGTCTTCGGGGAACGCCTGGCGCGCGCCGCCGAACATGCGGCCGGGCGCGGCACGCCGCTGCTCACGATCACAGCGACCGGCGGGGCCCGCCAGCACGAAGGCATTCTTTCGCTCATGCAGATGGCAAAGACCAACATGGCGCTCACCCGGCTGGCTTCCAGCGGGATGCCGCACATCGCGCTGCTTGTTGACCCATGCTATGCTGGCGTGGTTGCCTCCTATGCCTCAGTTGCTGATATTATTATTGCCGAGCCGGGCGCGCGGATTGGCTTCGCCGGGCAGCGCGTTATTGAACAAACCATTCGTCAGAAGCTGCCGCCGCACTTCCAGCGCGCCGAATTTATGCTTGAACACGGCATGATCGACATGGTGGTCCCGCGCACCGATTTGCGGCTGACGCTTGCGCGCTTGCTACGGCTGTATATGGGAACTGCTTCACAAGCCATCACCCAGGGCAACCGCGAAAACTTCGTTAACTCTATGTAAGCGCGGAAGCAATGAATAGCTTTGCTAATACACGTTGATCTTTATGACAGTAACACTAACACCTTGGGATAAAGTCCAAATCGCTCGCCATCCGCAACGGCCACACACCTCCGACTATGTGCGCGCGTTGTGCGAGAACTTTGTAGAGCTCCACGGCGACCGTCGGTTCGGCGATGATGAAGCGATTCTCGGCGGTATCGCCCAGTTTGATGGGCGCACGGTCATGGTTATCGGCCATCAAAAAGGCCGCAATGCCCGTGAAAACATAAAGTACAACTGGGGAATGCCGCGCCCGGAAGGGTACCGGAAGGCT
>DASTWM010000313.1:0-13102 GCA_035765855.1 Roseiflexaceae bacterium | reverse complement strand
AAGCGCAAGCTCGGCCCCGTGCGCGGCGTGCCATGCACCGGTGCGCCCGCTGTTGGCGAGCGTCGTGTCGCGGAAAAGCTGCCCGGCCAGTAGCTCGCAGGTATGAAACAGAATCTGATGATTTTCGGTGTGGAAGCACATGCCGCGCACGCCCGGCTGGTCGTACCAATAGCAGAAGCCGAGCGCGGCCTGCTCGATCTCGGCCCGCATGCCCGGCGACAAAAGCGGGCTGGAGCGGTATTTGTAGAGCAGGCGCAGCAGCCCGGCCAGCGCGAAATCGGCGCAGTCGTGCCGGGCGTTCACCAGTTCGACCGAGGCGCGCAGCATGCGTTCGTCGAGCGGCCCGCGATTCAGCGCCAGCCGCGCAAGCTCGTGGAACACTTCGGCGCGGCCACCGGCGGGCTGCCGATCAGCCGCGATCTCAGCCTCCAGGTAGATCTGCCGCCGTTCTTCATAGGTTTGGGGCGTCGTTTCGTTCTGCAACGGTTGGTTCATGGAATGCTCCCTCTGGCAACTTACGTGCTTCTTTGTCTAACAGGAGTTACGCGGTCGGCACACACCGGGAGCCTCAAGGCTCTGGCTCCTGCGACGAAGGCTGCCTGCGCAGCCTGATCAGCCCGCGTAGGCGGGCTTTGTAACCAGTAGCCCGCCCGTTGACGGGCCGGGCACAGCAGCACCGCGTAACTCCTGTATCTATGGATTGTCATGCGCCCTCACCCGGCTGCCGCCGCAGCTTCCCTCTCCCCCTGGGAGAGGGATTGAGGGTGAGGGACGCGGCTCACACGCCTCCCTGCTCCAATCGTTCGAGTACCCGAAGCAGTTCGAGCGGCTGCTTGATCGTGTAGCGCGGCACTTCCGTCGCGTCGGCGGGAATCTTCGCGCGGCGCGGCGACCAGTCCAGCCAGACGCTGATCATGCCGAGTGCATTCGCGCCTTTGATGTCAGCAGCGAGATTGTTGCCGACCATAACCACGCGCCCGTACTCATCCGGCGCGATGCCAAGCTGAGCGAGCGCATGGATGAAGTTGCGCCGGTCGGGCTTCAGGCAGCCGAGATCGCCGGAAATCGCGAAGGCGTCGAAGTAATCGTAGAGCCGATGCTGTGCCAGCGCGTTGGCGAAGGTGGCGGGCGGGCCGTCGGCGACGAGCGCCAGCCGGTAGCCGCGCCGCGCTAGCTCGCGCAGCAGTTCGTCAGCGCCGGGAATCAGCGCCGCGCGCTGGGTCGCTTCGCCCGCGTCTTTGATCTCGGTCGCCTCGTCCACCAGCGTGTCGCCGCAGTCGAGGCAGACGGCCAGCACCCGGCGCGCGGCGCGCTCATCAGCCGCCATGGCGGGCAGGCGGCCAGTGTCGCAGATCGCATCGAGGCCGAGGCGCTGCATCGCGTCGCGCACCTCGGGCCGCCCGCTGCGCCAGCCGATCACCCCCAGGCCAGCCGCATGCGCGCGTGCCACCCAGTCGTCCGTCAACTGCGCGACCGGCTGGTCATCGCGCGCGGCCCAGCATGGAAATACGTAATCGGCCCCGCAGGATTGCGCCAGCAGCAGCGCGTCAATATGCGGCGAATCCAATTGTACGGCGGTCCGAATTTCGGGTGCGAGTGCTTTCACTTCGGCCAGCCAGTCGGCCCGCGCCGCGCCGAGGAACGCGAACGCTGTCCGGCCGCTGGCCCGAATCAGGCGCACAATCTCCGCAATCGCGCGACCATCTTTGATCTCGGCATACAGGTCAACCCGTTCCTCCCGGCATGTGGCCCAGAGCTGGTCGAGCGTCGGGAAGCCCTCGCCGCCGTCGCCAAGGTCGAGCGCGCGCAGTTCGTCGAGCGTGCTGCCGCCGACCGGCCAGATCAGCCCGGCGGTGTCGCGCATGATCGGCGCGGGCGCGGCCACAATCGCGCCGTCCACGGTGATGTACAGGTCAGCGCCCACCATGTCAACGCCGCGCGCGGCGGCCCGCCGGATGCCCGCCAGCGTGTTGCCCATGCCGCCCATCGGCGCGGCGCGGTGGCCGATCCGCAGCGCGCGGTAGCTCGCCGGGTCAAGCTCGTTCGCCAGCCGCTCGATCCACCAGTTGACGCGCCGGGGAATCCAGTCGTACAGCGCGGTCCATGGCACAAGTTGCGCGGCGTCGAACGTGAAGGCGCGCGAGAACTTCCACGCCGGATCGAAGGCATGGTCCGCCAGGTAGGTGCGGGCCAGCGTGTCGTAGAAAGGCGTGCGCGCGATTTTGCCGCTGAACATGCCCGGTGCCAGGACGCCGCCAATCCCGGCCAGCCCGCGCGTGATCGAGCGGCGGTGCGGCTGTTTGCGCTCGTCGAACCAGGCCGGATCGGGCGCAAAAGCGTGCTTGCCCGGCTCGGAGTAGACGACGACGCGCTCGCCCTCGATCGCCAGCTTGCCTGATTGCGCCATGCTGCGAAACCGGCCATGCCAGCTTGCCTCACAGTCCACCACGCGGCCCTGCGCGTCCACATACACCCAGACGTGTTCGAGTTCGTACAGGTGGCCGATGTCCCAATCCCACCAGATCGCGTACTCAATCGCCAGCGCCGCGTCGGGATGCTCGGGCGTGGCGAGCGTTATCTGGCGATTCATGGAAGGCGATGGTCCGTCGGCGCGGAAGATTGTGTACCCGGCGGCCAGCGGCAGAAACGGCTCGCTGGCGTCGAAGCGCAGGATCGGCGCGTAGCGCGCGGCCAGCGCCCGCTCGTCGGCGTCCTGCGGCGTGGCGAGGAGTGCATCGTACACCGGATCGACGTCGATCATCAATCGCTTCTTTCATGCTTTTGCAAAATTATTGTCCGAATAGATCGCCTGCCGGATACTCACCGGACCAAGCAGGCCGGAAGGACGCTGGAGTCCTTCAAGACAGTTCGCCATGGAGTTGATCACGCGCACTTCAAGCTGATTGTCGCCTGCCCGACAATGCGCGCCGATTGCCCACACATACGGTGCCCATGCGCGGACGCCGATTGGCGTGCCGTTCAGCAGCACCTCGGCGATGTCGCCGACCCGCCCCAAATCGAGAAAAAGCGGTTGCTGCGCCTGCTCAGGCGTGAGCGCGAAGGTCGTCTCGAAGCGCAACCGGCCCGCGTACGTTTCCCATCCCGGCATATGCGCCCAGTCGCCGGGGCATGCGAGATCGAGCGGGTTGCCGTTGTCGTCATACACCTGCCATGGGCCGCTGATGTCGAACAGCACCTCGCCAGGGTGTGACGGCAGCGCCAGATCAGATGCGGGCTGGCCGCGCGGATCGACGGCCAGAATCAGACTCTGCCGCCGCTCCAAACGGAGATGCGTATGCGTTCGTCCATTCACTGCCATCGCGGGCCACGGTTGCGTGGTTCCATCCAGCGCATCCCAGCATTCCAGCGCCCCGATTGATGCGAGCGTTATGTCATCTTCAATGACATGCTCGCCCTCGTTGACGAACAAGTAGAAGTGGCGCTGTTCTTTGTCGTAGCGCAGCACTCGCAGATCCGGCGCATCGGGCCAATCGACATCGCGCCCGATCTGCGCCACCAGCGCGTCGATCAGCGTGTCCGGCTGCCAGTCGGCCAGCACCAGCCCGCCAGCGGCAGCGAACGCGGCCAGAATCTCGCTGTCTGGCGTGCCGGGCGGATCGCAGACGACGGCCTGGAAGTGCTGCGCGCCGATGCACAATCGCCCATCTTCGATTTTCGCCTGCGCCAGCGCTTCATGATCGATATAGATAAAATCGAACTGGTTTTGATACAGCAATTTGGCGGCTGTCCATGCGGCGTTGTTCGGATCGGTAAGAATCGCCACGTCGCAGACTTCGCGCCCGTCGGTCAGCAGCCAGCAGACGCGCCGCATATAATTGCCAAGCAGTTGGAAACAGGGCCACCAGCTATTGTAGATGCCAATATCCGGCTCGCTCTCGAACGCGCGGCGACCACGGATTGAGTAGAAGCAGGCATGAAGGTAGAACAGATTGTTGCCGCGCACCATGTGCCAATCGAGCAGCCACTTGGCTTCGTCCAGCGTGAGCCGCCAGCCGTACGCGCCCAGCGCTTCCGAGGCGTTGCGGCGGCTGTCCTGCAACACCGCCGCGCTGCTCGCGGTTTTGGGCGCGCAACTGTGCGGCCCGGCCAGCGCCGACTCAGCGCCGGGCGTGACCCAGCGCCAGACCATGTCCTGCCCGGGCCACTGAAACTGGCGCAACGAGCCAAAGTCGTTACTTTCCGCCGGATGGCCCGTCAGCGCGATGCCATGCTCGCTGCACCAGCGGCTCTGCGCGCCATAGAAGACCCGCTCCAGCCGCTCGTACACCGCGCGCGTGTAGACCTGACGGAACTCAGCCGTGCGCGGGCCGCAGTCCAGCCAGAGCGCAGGCAGCCAGCGGCGGACATCTTCATCCCAATGCGTCTGAAGCTCATCCAGAAAGCCGCTCGTGAAGGGCCATGGATTGTGACCGCGCTGCGGGTTGCGCCCCAGCACCATCGGCTCATCGGTGAACATCGCCACCACCGTCTCGCCGAAGTGTTCCTTCAGGTGCGCGTAATAGTGTTCATGGGTGTGGCGCAGAAACGAGGCGACCGCGTCCGGGTTCAACAGATCGCCCGCTGCTGGCGCGGTGGCATGCAAATCCTCTTCCTCAGCAAAGACGCCCCGAATCGTGCCGCCGGTGTGGACGTTCCACAGCGCTATCAGCCGCCAGTTGCCATCCGGCACATCGTAATGCACCAATTCCGGCTCCTGAATGTCGAGCAGAATCATGCTGTCAGGGTCCAGCACGCCCGGCCCGGCCTCGCGGCCCAGCACCACGCACACAAGTTCGTCGCTCAGGTCGCGGCCCGGATTGGGATGCCAGAAGCCGCGCTCCGGCCCGGTGATCTGATTCTGGAGGGCAATCAGGCACCGCGCGGCATAATCGGGATTCTCAGCCACCACGCGGCCCTGCGCCGACCCGGAAGGATAGGAACCTTCGTCGTACAGCACGACCTTCATGCCCAGCCGCGACGCCTCATCGACCGCGACGCGCGCCAGCCGAAAATATTCGTCGGTCAGGTAGCCAACCCGCCGCGAAAGGCCGATGCGCGCGTGCAGCACAAAGCCGCCGAAGCCCTTGTCGTGAAAGGCACGAATCTGGCGCACTAATTCTGCTTCATCCAGATCATCATTCCAGAACCAGAACGGCATAATGCCGAACTCACGCGGTGGATCGGCAAACGTAGCGTGGAGTGAGTGGGTCATGGGCGTGTCCATCTCGCATGCAGGATATCATCAGGAGCCTGATTAGCAGGCAACATGCGATCGACTATAGCACTGGCGATCCGCGCTGTCAATCCGCCATGCCCATCAGCAAAGGTTCAGCCGCGCGGCCAGCAGCCAATCGACGGCAACTGAATGCAGCGCCGGAGCACCACCCGCACATGGTACGGACCCGCCCCACGCTGATCCACTGTCACCACCTCATTAAGCCGCGCAAAGATCGATTGTCGCGTAAAAGCCAGCGTCACCTCACCCAACAGGCATGGACCGTCACAGTCGGCGTTGCGAACCGAGTCGCTGATCTGCCATCCGCGCCGTTCCATTTCGGCGTACAGGCGGAATGTCTGTGGAATAACGTTGGCATCATAGCTGAACTCAAGGCTATCGAGGCCGGGGCTGATGCGTTTCGCCTGAATGTCGCGCGCATCGGGCGTCATGAACGGCGACCAATCTGGCTGCGCGGCTGCCCATGTACCCCACGCGCACCCTGCCACCAGCGCCAGCAGGATCGCGCTGGCGAGCAATAATCGGGCATGGCGACGGATGGATGTGCTGGTGTTTGACATGGCTAGCCTTAGGCCGATGTGTTCTGCATGACTGTGCTTACCTCGGCGCTGCCGGCCACAATCGCGCAGAAAATACAATCATTCATGAAGTAAACCGCGAGTCGTAAATAACATCATCAAAGAAGATTTCATCTGGTTGATTGGCATGCATATACTGTCCTCAGTATGACAGGCGTTATGCGGTCGACCATGAACACCATGTCATGCTGAACGAAGTGAAGCATCTCGCTGTATGACCAAGCACTTCTTCCACGAGATGTTTCGCTCCGCTCAACATGACAATGCTGATCGACGTGGTGGCTGCATAACACCTATCAATGTAACGATGCATGTTCGGATTGCGTTCTCACGCTCACGCCTCGGTCGCCTGCGCGGTAATCTGATCCAGCGTCGGCAACTCCTCGAAGGGCGGCAGTTCGGCCAGGAACAATTGCCCGTAGCCGCGCGGGTCGGCGGTGAACAGTACCTGCTTGCCGTCGGGCGTGAATCGCGGGTGAATGTGCAGGTGCTGGATGTGGCGGCTGCCGCGATGCACGCACAGCACGCGCGGCCCTTCGAACGAGGTGCCGTTGAAGCGGCACAGCAGCACGTAGGGCGTCAAGCCCTTTGCCGGGCCGTCGGCGACGATGAGTTCCGGCGTGTTGGAGTGGAAGTGGTTTGAATCCTGCGGAAACGGCACCTCGATCTGATTGCTGTTGTCGTAGCGAATGAAGCCGTAGAAGGCGTCGTCGTTGCGCTTGCCGTGGTAGCCAATCGTCACGCCGTCGTTCATCCAGTATTCATGGCCGACCGCCTCATCCGGCTGCTGCGGGCGCAATTTCCAGACCTTGCCGTTGTTCATGTCCAGCACCCACATGCGCTGATCGACCAGCACCCACGGGCCTTCGTGGCAGAACGTCAGCAGGTGCGCCTGCGTTGGCGAGGTGTTCACATGCCCGATCCAGTTGTGCTCTTCGTGCAGGATTTCGGGCTGATTATGCGTGCCCTCGGTTGGCACGCGGAATATGCGGCAGAGCGGATGGGCATGAAAAATCGCATGAAATCCGACGTAGCCCGCGCCGAGATCGACCGGGCCGACATCGACGTGCTGGCGCATGACACCGCACACATATTTGCCGTCGGCGGTGACGTTCGTGCCGCTCGCGCCGAAGCCCTCCGGGAACTCCGCCAGCACGCGCTGTTCGCCGGTGTGCAGGTCAATCGCGATCAACTGCTGTCCATGCCAGAAGTAGGCTTCGTCGCGGGTCGGGTTGATCGACGGGTTTTGGAAGCTGCCCTGCTCGCCGGGCGGGTTATCGGTCAGGCGCGTCATCTCGCCGGAGGCAAGCTCCATCGAATACAGATTGCCGCTGTTCCCGCGATCCGAGCCGAACAAGAGCCGCCGGTCGCCATCCCACCAGCCCGGATTGGTGAAGTACAGGTGGTAGCTGTGGGCCATGTAATCAGTCAATTGATGGACGGTGACGCCGGTTACACGGTCGGTATAGGTTCGCTTCTCGCTTGGAAATGTTAGGAGGGTCATGGTTTAATTCCTTGGTTATAAAACCTGTCAGGTTTCAGCGCAATTATTTACCCGAATAGCGCCTGCACCGCGTAGCACAGGCCAAGCACCACCACCTCGACCACCAGCACGAGCGCGGCCCGCCGCCACAACCGCTGCTTGAGCATGCCCTGGCGCAGCCAATGCTCCAGGATAAAAATACATACCAGCCAGATCAGCCCCATCGTGACGATGCCAAACTGATCGAGGGCGCGCACCTGCCATGGGTTAAATCGAAATGCGATTGCAAGATCGAACATGGCCGCCTGAATCTGGAAGATGAGCCAGAGTGCCAGGACTGCGAGGCCCAGCCACAGCGCGTAGCACGCCAGGTAGAGCGGCAGTGTTGGTTGTACTTTACGCGAGATGTTGTCGCGCATCCACGATTCCTCTGTGGAACGAAATGGCTATCTACGTTCCGAATTTATCGGCTTCCATATCAATCAACGGGTCGGTTCGTGGCAGTTCGGGCGGGAGCGGATCGGGTGGACGTTCCATTAACTCGGGCTCGGTGCGCGGCGGGTTCATGGGCCGCTCGTTGAATGATTGCCACCCGGCCCGCTGCAACTCCGCGCGCTGCGATTCAATATCCATTGCGCCCGCTTCACCCATGATTGCCTGTGCTTCAGCCAGCCGCCCTTCGCTGGCTCGCACGGTGACGAGCACGCCGCCACGCTTCACGCCCTCGGCGTAGACATGCGCGTCCGCCTCAGGAATGTCGGCGGCAACCAGCGCGCCGATCAGCCCGCCGGCGGCGGCTCCGGCTCCCGCGCCCACCAACGGCAGCCCAATCGCCGAAGCGAAGGTTCCTGCCGCGACCGCCGGGCCAATGCCGGGAATGAGCAGCGCGGCGATGCCTGCCAGCAATCCACCCATGCCGCCCAGCAGCGCGCCGCCAACCACGCCAGTGCCAGTTTGATCCTTCGCTGCCGCCGACGCCTGCGCGTTCAGGTAGTCTTGCACAGCGCTGTCGCGCGCCATGATTCCGATGTCGTCCTTGTTAAAGCCACAGCTGATCAGCGCGTCAACCGCGCGCTCCGCGTCGGCAGTACGTTCAAACAGTCCAATAGCGGTTGTCATCATTGAGCCTCGCTTTCCTTGTTGCTACCTGTGTACGGGCGAAGCATTTGCCGATAAATGCTTCGCCCCTCCGGGTCGCATCCGTAGTATGGCGTCCACATAATTCACGGGAATGGCGAACGTCTACACCTCGCGCGATATCATGACCACGTAGCGCATGCGCGTGCTGCCAGTGTTCGTCAGGCCGTGGAGCCTAGTCGGGTCGATCACCATGGTCTCATGCGCGCGGATGACGTACGGTTGCCCGTCGAATTCCAGCGTACCCTCGCCCTCCAGCACGTAAAAGGCTTCCACGCCGTCGTGCGTGTGCGGCGGGTGCGAATTTTTGCCCGGCTCAAGTTCGGAAACGTGCATGCGCAGCCGGTCGAACGGCAGGCTATCGTCGGCCATGTACCGTTCCACGCCTTTGATAGTGTGCTCGGTGAATGCCATGAGGTGCTCCTTATTTTTCTGCCGTCATTTCAGGCAGCGCGTCGAAGTCGGGCGTATCGATCAGGTACAGGTTGCCGTAGCCGCTCATATCGCTGACAAACAGAATCTGCCGTCCATCGGAGCTGAAGCGCTGGCCCTTGCTCATGAGATGCTCCTTTTCATTTCGCGAACGGACGACGGAGGTCATTTCTAACCTTGCGCACTATTCGGGCATATCGTCTTCGTAGCGACGCCCCTTGTGGGCGTCGGCTCATACGAAATGCAGCCGCATCATCTGGTCGCCAAACATAATATCCATTTCCGTAGCGCCAGGTTCAGCGACGCAGTAAGCGTTCTCGTAATGCTTGAAGCCGGTGATTGGCTCCGCCTGCCCGTTCACCAGCAGCGGCCCTTCCCAGCCGAACGCCAGTTTCTCGCCGCGCAATGTCGTGCAATGCGCCGACAAATCTTCAAATTGCACATCGAGCGCCAGCACCGCCCGCTGAAACTCCTCGAAGCTGCCGTCCTGCGCGGCGCGGCCCATGTGGCACAACCAGACGTTGTGCGTGCCGTGCGAACGCAATTCGCGGTAGGCGTTATCGCCTTGTGTAATCAACTCCAATCCCTGAGCAGCGGTTATCGCCAGGTAGCCGTCACCTTTGCGCGCGAAGGCCCAGCCGTCGCGGAGCGCATGCTCGTCGAACGCAAAGATCGGGAAATACGCATGCGTGAAGCCCAGCCAGTCATCGTCGGGCATGTTGTGGACAGCGATCAGCGCGTCCTTCCACTGCGCGACGCGCGGCAGCACGACGTTGCCATGCCAGAAGCCAGGTCGATGCGAGTTTTCCTCGCTCACGCAGGGCGGCTGCGTCACGAACACCACCGCGTCCGGCCCCATGGTCGCCTGCCAGATGTGCTGCTGGTAGCCCGGCTGGCCCGGCTGGTAGTCCTGCGCCGAGCAGAGCATGTAGTCGGGCGTCTTGTACGTGACCTTGTTAATTTCCCACGCGCCGCTCGCAACGTCGCACCACGGCTCAAGCTCGCCGGCGTGGCGCTCGCGTGACCACAGCGCCTCAGGCTGGTCGGCGGCAATCTCCGCAATAATCGGCGGCAATTCGTAGCTGCGGGCGCATGCCAGGCTCACCACGCCGAGAATGTGCTGATTGAACACACCCATGCCCCACAGCAGGCGGCTCATGCCCGAGGTTGATTCCAGCCGCCCGCCCTTGATATGCGGCGTGTAGGTGCGCCCGTGCGTCGAGCCGAACACGCCGTGGAACGAATTGAGCGCCATGGTGAACAGCATTTTGTCAAGCACCACGGCAGCAAACTCGCGCACCTGGTCGTTCTCGGCCAGATCGGCCAGGTGGGCCAGCGCCAGCACGTCCTCCTCGAAATAGCAGTTCGAATCCCATTCGCGGAAGCCGCCGCTCGCGCGCTTGCGCAACCACGACAGCGCCATGCGCTCGCCCTTTTCCTGGTGCCAGCGGCCCGGCTGCTCGGCGTTGCTGAAAAGCTGATCGGGATAGAGTTGCCCGGCCAGAATCTCGCAGGTATGAAACAGAATCTGGTGATTTTCCGACCAGTAGCACATCGCATCGCTGCCCGGCTCGTCCATCCAGTACTTGAAGTTCAGCACGCACGCTTCGAGCGGGCCGCGCAATTCCTGCGGGAACGCGGGATCGTCGGCGTAGCGGTATAGCATACCCAGCAGCCCAACCATGTAAAAATCGCTGCAATCCGCGCGCTGGTTGATGCTGGCAATTGTGTCAGTGATTTGGGTGGTCTTAACGTCGCGCCAGCGGGCCAGTTCCATCCTTGCAATTTCGCAGAAGATTGTGCCTTCACGATCCATCGCGTCCGCCAACGCTTCAACGCGGCGCTCTTCGCGGGTGCCGTACGGCGTCTCGGAATACTGATTTTTGTGAATCCAGAGCGGAATATCGCGCGTGACGCGGACATTTTTGAGATAATACTCCTCAGGCTGCGGCATCAACCGAATGCGGTACGGGCCGTCCGGTGCCTGAAACCCTTTCGCGATGTTCATGGCCGCGCCCGCCTGCGCGACCGGCCACGCCTCCATGTAAATTTCCTCGGCTGGATTCTGGAGGCGCGCAGCGACGGTCGCCGTTTCGCTGAACATGTCCGGCCAATGCACCGTTATGTCGTCGTGCTTCGTGTATACGTCGCGGTCAAGGTAGGCCGCCTCGAACACGTACTCAAGCATCTGGCGACGCTCCACATGCTCGCCCAATGTCGGAAGCAGCACCGGCGTTTCCTCATCAGCCCGCTCGACAATCCGCAGCGCCATGGCGTAGGGGCATTCGCGCACTGCGACTTCCTCGCAGCGCACCAGAATCTCATTCAGCCCTTCCTGAAGCGTTGCGCGGAACGTGACGCTACGCGGAATCTGGTGATGAAAATGCTCCTGGCGATGCACATGCTGGCCGTTCAGCCAGACATCCGCCGGGCCGTTGGTCGTCAGCACCAGTGTTGCTTCCTGCGCGGCGGGCCAGACCACCTGCGCGTACGTCCATGATCGCAGATAATGGCAGGTGTGATAAAAAGCCGTGAGATCGACGAAGTGATCGTCAAGGCAGCGCACGTAGCGCCATGTCAGATTGTCGTCGCCGAGCGCGAAGCTATCGCGCTCGGCGGGAGGCATGGCAATACCTGAGTCGCGCTCGTAATACTGGCGCGCGATCTGAAGTTTAAAATCATCGCCTGTGAAACGATCGAGATCGCGGACGAACGTGGCGTGCGGACCGGCGACCAGCCAGTTATGAATGTAGCCGTTCTGGAGTTGATAGGTAAGCTGTGAAACGGACATACGACGCAGTACCTCCGATTAAATACGCGCTCTACGAAGACGTGCAGAGCGGGGAATCGTCAAGCGCACCTTTGCATCATTTGTGCATGAAATAAGAGAATGGCGGAGCGAATATACGAAAGGTGCGGGCATTATAGCAATTGACTATATTGCCGTCAACATGTCATACATCTTGACAGCTTCAGGTGTCAATAGTATAAGTATATGTAACATTGAAAGGGAAACATAACCATGACACAACGAAAACGTTACGCTGTTGTTGGCCTTGGCTCGCGCTCGCGCATGTTCACGACCGCGATTCTCAAGGACTACGCCGACCGCGCGGAGCTTGTCGCCTTTTGCGATCTCAGCCAGACGCGCATGGAGTACTATAATCGTTACTACGCCGACACGTTGGGCGCGCCGCCGGTGCCGACCTACCATCCCGAGCGGTTCGACGACATGATCAAAGAGCAGAATGTTGATTGCGTGATTGTGACCTCGATCGACCGCACGCACCACCGCTACATCATTCGCGCGATGGAACTGGGCCGCGACGTGATCACCGAAAAGCCCATGACGATTGACGCGCCGCGCTGTCAGGCAATTCTCGACACCGTGAAGGCGACCGGGCAGAATCTGACAGTCACGTTCAATTATCGCTACGCGCCGCGCAACTCCAAAGTGAAGGAACTGCTGCAAGCCGGCGTGATTGGCAACGTGTTGTCGGTCCATTTCGAATGGCTGCTCGACACGGTGCATGGCGCTGATTATTTCCGCCGCTGGCACAGCGACAAGCGCAACTCCGGCGGGCTGATGGTTCACAAGGCGACGCACCATTTTGATCTGGTCAACTGGTGGCTGGACACGGCACCGGAAACCGTGTTCGCCATGGGCGATCTGCGCTTTTATGGGCGTGAAAACGCGGAGGAGCGCGGCATGACGAACTTCTACGAGCGGGCCTACGGGCGCAAAGCCGCCGAAAATGACCCGTTCGCGCTGCACCTCGACCGTGACGAGACGCTGCGCCAGATGTACCTGGAAGCCGAGCAGGAAGACGGCTACCTGCGCGACCGCAGCGTGTTTGGCGAGGGCATCTCGATCGAGGACGATATGGCAGTCATGGTGCGCTACACGAACCGCGCGACCATGAGCTACCACCTGACGACCTATTCGCCATGGGAGGGCTACCGGGTGGCCTTCAACGGCGACAAAGGGCGGCTCGAATACGAAGTGCATGAAAACACCTACGTCAGCGGGTCGAGTAGCGATATGAACCGGCCCGAGATCCGCGATGCCAGGGAGACCGTGGTAGACGAGCCAGCCAGCATCCTGATTCGCCCGCTGTGGAGCAAGCCGCTGCGCGTGGAAATCGAGTCCGGCGGCGAGGGCGGCCACGGCGGCGGCGACCAGCGCATGCTGGACGATGTGTTCGTCGGCGACCAGGCGGATCCGCTGGGCCGCGC
>DASTWM010000312.1:0-2926 GCA_035765855.1 Roseiflexaceae bacterium | reverse complement strand
CGCGAGCAGACGCAAGACCGCCTGACGCCGAAGCGCCCATGGCGTTTCCTGAGCGAGCAGTGACCTACGCCTGATCCGCAACGCGGACGATCTCGACTACCGGCGGCGCGGTGAGGAGTTCGCTCAACTCGCGCATCCAGTCGCCGGTTGCCTCTGCCGATCCAATCCCGGTGTTGCGAAATTCGTCGAACTCGTCCAGATGTTCCAACTCAATTTCGTAGTGCAGCGAGGGGCCACCCGGCGCGCGTGTCAGCGGGATGAGCAGCCGCGCCTGCAATCCGCGGTTGCGCGCGCCCTCGACCTCGCGCTGAATGAGCGCCATGGCCTGTTGGCGATGCTTCGGCAGGAAATCGTAGGAAAAACGAATGATATACATGGGGAACCTCCTGATGCTTGGCGTTGAGGTAATGGTAGCACGCATTGTGCCGCCAGATTGCGCTTGCGGGGTGTCCTTGCGATCTGCAGGATGGGTAGGACAAAGGTTTGAACACAGTTCAATGAAAACGAGGCGCGCAAAGCAAGAAGCTATCTCTCACTTTGCGCGCCCTTAAGATAACGACAACACCTGGCCCGGCAGTCAGGCGGTCAACCGCACCTTCCGCAGCCTCAATGAATTCGTCACGACGAACACCGAACTGAACGCCATGGCCGCCGCCGCAATGATCGGGCTGAGCTGAATGCCAAAGAACGGGTACAGCACGCCCGCTGCAATTGGAATGCCGATCACGTTGTAGATGAACGCCCAGAACAGGTTCCACTTGATGGTCTTCAGCGTCTGCTTGCTGAGCGCGATCGCCTGCGACACGCTGGTCAGATCGCCGCGCATCAGCGTTACGTCGGCGGCCTCCATGGCCACGTCGGTACCAGTGCCGATCGCGATGCCGACATCGGCCTGCGCCAGCGCAGGCGCGTGGTTGATGCCATCGCCGACCATGGCGACCACGCGGCCTTCGCCTTGTAGCCGCTTCACTTCGTCGGCCTTATCCTGCGGCAGCACCTCGGCCCGCACATGCTCGATACCGACCTCGCGCGCGATGGCGTCGGCGGTGCGCTGGTTGTCGCCGGTCAGCATGACGACCTCGATGCCCTGCTGCCGCAGCGCTTGTACAGCCGCCCGCGAGGTTGGCTTGACCGTGTCGGCCACAGCCAGCACACCCAATACCTCGCCGTCAGCGGCGACGATCATGGCGGTCTTGCCTTCGCCCTGCAAACGCGCCACGTCGGCCTCGACGCCGCTGGTGTCAATGCTCCAGTCACGCATGAGCCGCGTGTTGCCCAGCAGCACCACATGATCATCAACCTGCGCGGTGATGCCATGCCCGGCAATCGCCTCGAACTGCTGCGGCTGGCTCAATGTCAGGCCGCGCTCCTGCGCCGCCCGCACGATCGCCTCGCCCAATGGATGCTCCGAGCCGCGTTCGGCGGAAGCGGCAAGGCGCAGCAAGTCATCAGACGAAGGACGGTGGACGAAGGACGAAGGGAGAGTATCTGAATCTGTGCCGCCAACAGCGACAAGATTTTCGTTCGTCGTTCGTCGTTGGTCATTCGTCAATAGAATGTCGGTAACGGCTGGCTTGCCCTCCGTAATCGTGCCAGTCTTGTCCAACACCACGGTTCCGATTGCGCCAGCGCGCTCCAGGCTTTCGGCGTTCTTGATCAGGATGCCGTGCTCCGCGCCGGTGCCTGTGCCGACCATGATCGCGGTTGGCGTCGCCAGACCGAGCGCGCATGGGCATGCGATGACCAGCACCGCCACGGCGAAGATCAGCGCCTGCGTGAAGCCAACGCCGCTCAGGAAATACCATGCCAGAAATGTCAGCAGCGCCACGCCAATGACGACCGGCACGAATACCGCCGCCACCTGATCCACCAGGCGCTGCACCGGCGCGCGGCTGCCCTGGGCCTGCTGCACCAGCCGAATGATCTGCGCCAGTGCGGTGTCCTTGCCGACGCGCGTGGCACGGAACTGGAAGCTGCCGGTCTTGTTGACTGTCGCGCCAATCACTTGATCACCCGGCTTCTTCAAGACCGGCAGGCTTTCGCCGGTGACCATGCTCTCGTCGATGCTCGACTGGCCGCTGACGATCAAGCCGTCAACCGGAATCTTTTCGCCCGGACGCACGATCACAATGTCGCCTTTTCGGACCTGCTCGATTGGAATGTCCTGTTCGGCATCGCCGCGCAGGACGCGGGCCGTCTTGGCCTGCAAGCCCATGAGCGCCCGGATGGCCGTGCTGGTCTGGCTTTTGGCGCGCGCTTCCAGGTACTTGCCGACCAGAATCAGCGCGATGATCAGCGCCGCCGTCTCGAAGTACACATGCCCGGCCATGCCAAGAATGAGCACGAAAATGCTGTAGAAGTAGGCCGCCGACGAGCCAAGCGCGATCAGCGTGTCCATGTTGGCGGTGCGGGCCTTGAGCGCCTTCCAGGCATGCACGTAAAAATCACGCCCGCTGTAGAACTGCACCGGCGTCGCTAAAATCAGAAACACCCAGTTCAGGATGTCGGCATAAGCCGGGTAGTGCATCGCGTTCATGCCGCCGCCATCATGGTGCATCAATGCTTCGTTGTTGGCCCAGAATGACGTGAGCCATGGCGAAATCAGGCCGAAGTCGCGCGCCATGGACAGCACGAACAGTGGCAAACCCAGCGCCACAGCGACGATCAACTTGCGGCGCTTGTCGGCAAGGTCGCGCTGACGCGCTACCGCCTCAGCGTCTTCCATCATGCCCGGCTCGGTTTCAGTTGTTTCGACCACGCCGTAGCCCGCTTTTTCCACGGCCGCCTTGATTTCGCTCCAGCCGGTCGCGCTCGGCAGATACGTGACGGTGGCATGCTCGCTGGCGAGATTCACCTCGGCGTCGAGCACGCCCGGCACTTTCTTGAGCGCCTTCTGGACGCGGTTCACGCACGATGCACAGGTCAT
>DASTWM010000311.1:0-4752 GCA_035765855.1 Roseiflexaceae bacterium | reverse complement strand
CAGATTCTTAACAACAAGGAAGTCAACAGCACCGAGTTCGCGCCCAACACGGCGCACCCGGTGATCGACTTCATGCCCGACCAGCTTGATATTACCGATAAGGGCGGCACCATGCGGCTCGGAGCGTACCCGTGTGTGCTCGAGCCTGGCACGCTGGCGGCTGAAGCATACGGCACTAACATGATCACCGAGCGCCACCGGCACCGCTTCGAGTTCAACAATAGCTATCGCGACCAGTTGGAGCAGGCCGGGCTGATCGTCAGCGGCCACTCGCCGGACGGGCGGCTGGTCGAGATCGTGGAACTGCGCGACCATCCATGGTTCCTCGGCACGCAGTTCCATCCCGAGTTCCTGTCGCGGCCCAACCGCCCGCACCCGCTGTTCAGCGCGTTTGTCAAGGCGGCCAGCCAGACGTATGTGGAAGGCGACCAGCGCCCGCTGCCGCTCGATGGCGTGGCGACGCGCGCGAATGAGATGGCGCTTGCAAAGTAGATCAGCGGCATGGGGAGCCTGATCAGCACGCAGCGCACTGGTCCAGGTACGGCTGATGCCCTGATCAGTGCCGAAAAAACACGAGGTCCGGCGCGACATCAGCAGGCACATCTCGCGCCGGCCTGTCTGCGCCGGACGGCAGCACGCTCGCCAGTTCGCGCGCTTCGTCAAGGTAGCGCTGGTAGATGGCCGCAAGCTCATCGTCACCGGGCAGGGCAGGCTCTGCCACCAGCGGCTGGCATGCACGCAGCGGCTGCTCGAACAGCGCTGGCAGCGGCGGGTCAGCGGGGTGGCTCCATGTGCCAGTGTGCCAATCGAAGTCGTACAGGCTGAGAAAGCGCTCGCCATAATCCGCCACAAACTCAATCGCCTGAAGCAAAAACGCGAATTCCACATCGGAAAGAAAGTAGTTGAAGTTCACCCGCGTCCAGCCCGGCTTGACACCCTCAAAGCCAGCCTGAATGCTTTCCCAGTAGCGCGTCGAGCGCTGCGAATCGATATGGAGCAGCGCATGACCGTAGGGACCGGCACAGGCGCACCCGCCACGCGCCTGAATGCCAAACAAATCATTTAACAGCCGCACCACAAAGCGTGGATGCAGGTAGTCATCGCCGGAGCGGATCAGAAACGAGAGAATCGCCAGCCGTGGCACATCCAGGTTGCCAAGCAATTCCAGGCGCGGGTGTTGCCGCAGCCGCGCCACTGCCCGCGTAATCAGGCTTCGTTCGCACCCTTCAATCGTCTCCACGCCAACCTGCTCTTTGATCCAGAAGACCAGCCCGGCGCGCACCTTTTGCAAAATAGCGGGCGTGCCGGCATCCTCGCGGGCCTCGATGTCGTTCACAAAATGATGCGTGGTCGGGCTGACGTAGAGCACCGTGCCGCCACCGGCGGTCGACGGTGCATTGAGGCGATACATGGCGCTGTTGAACACGAGAATGCCGGGCGTGCCTGGCCCACCGATGAACTTGTGCGGGCTGATGAACACCGCGTCGTACCCGTCTGGCTCGCCGGGCCGCATGTCAATGGTGACATACGGCGCGCTGGCGGCGAAGTCGAAACATGCCCATGCTCCGTGGGCATGCAGCAGCCGCGCAATGGCGCGCGTGTCGGACAGAATGCCGGTGACATTGCTGGCCGCCGAAAATGAGCCAATCATTGGCCGCCCGGCAAAGCGCGGCTCCTGAAGCGCCTGCTCCAGCACTGCCAGATTGATCAGCCCCTCCGGCGAGAGCGGAATTTCAACCACCTCGGCAATGGTCTCGCGCCAGCTTACCTCGTTGGAATGATGCTCATACGGCCCAACAAACACCACCGGCCGCTCGTCGGGGCGCAGCACACCGAGCAGACGCTCGCGCAGGCAGCTCGGCACACTCATGCCCAGTATTTCCTGCAACCGCTTGATCGCGCCCGTCGAGCCGCTACCGGCGAACACAATCTTGAACCGATCATCCGCGCCAAGGCAGCGCTTGATGTAGGTTGCGGCATCGTGCGCGCAGTGGGTGGTGTGGCGACCGGTGAAGCTGTCTTCGGTATGCGTGTTCGCATAGAACGGCATAACCTGTTCGCGCAGCAGGGTTTCGATATATTCCAGCGGGCGGCCTGACGCGACGTAGTCGGCGTAGGTCAGGCGGCGCGGCCCAAATGGGGTTTCAATCATGGCGCTATGGCCGACGAGTTGTTCGCGGATCCACGCAATCATACACCCGCTCCTTTCTGAGCAACGAACACTAACACGCGGTACGCGGTCCCCGGCGCGCCGCGTGATGAATCCGCCGGTTCGCACGCCCAGACCCGCTGGAAGCGGCCTCCACAGGCCGTTGATGAACGGTTCCAAAATAAACGGGGATTTGCACCCCTCGTGGGTGCCGCCCGCCGCCCACAAGGGGCGTCGCAACGATCACATACCCGAATAATAGCCCGCCGCTACGATGACATACCCGAATAATAGTATACTCCTACTATAGCACTGATTCGGGCGGCGCAAAGCTACGCTGCACGGCGCGCATAGGCACCTCTTTCTTGACAATCTTAACCTTGGGTGCTACTATAGCACCTGCACGGGCGATTAGCTCAGTTGGTTAGAGCGCTACGTTGACATCGTAGAGGTCAGTGGTTCAAGTCCACTATCGCCCACCATAACACCCGGTATCTGTAAAGGCAGTGGTTGGAAGGTTACGCTTCGCCCCTGCCTTTTGTGATCAGTTCCTCCTAGAAAGACGCGTAATGGCTCGCGTGCTGCGTGTGTTAGCACAAAGCCTGTGTCTGACATGTCCGGCCTGTCAGCAGGGGCGTATGTTCCGCTCGCTTTTTCAGATGAATGTACGCTGCCCGGTCTGCGGCGTGATCTTCGAGCGCGACGGCGGCGAAGTCACCGGCGGCGTGGCGATTAACTCGACGGTCACATCCATGATTGTCTTTATCGGCGGCGGGCTGGCGGCGGTCTTTACCGATATTCCGCTGCTGCCGCTCATGCTTGGCATTGGCCTGTTCGCGCTGGTGTTTTCGTTGTGGTTCTACCGCCATGCGCGCGGGCTGTGGGTCGGCATCCTGTATCTCACCGGCTCGATGTTTGAAGATTAACGTAGCTCGATGGTTGAAGCCACTCGCGTGACGCGCGGGCGGCTTTCTGGTGTTGCCGATAGACGGAGGATACTGCATAAGAAAGCGGCAATCCATGATATATGAGTTACGCAGTTGACCGCGTATCGCTTCATAACGCCATGTCATGCTGAACCAAGTGAAGCATCTCGCTGCGGAATCAATGAGATGGTTCGCTGCGCTCGCCATGACAATGCTTCAACTGCGTAACTCCTTCATTAGTGCCGTAGCAACAATGATGTTCAAACCTTGTCGCAATTGGAATAAAGGAGGCGTGTAACATGCAAGCAGCAGAAACAGAGCGCCGCCGCATTCGTGAACTCGGCGTGCGAATCGGGCGGCTGGAACCGGGCCAGTGGAACGCCATCACCGATGTGCCGGGCGTGCGGGTCGGCCATGCCACGCTCGTGCATGGCGACGGGCCGCTGGTGGTCGGGCAGGGGCCGGTGCGCACCGGCGTGACGGTGATCGAGCCGCGCCCCGGCGACGCGGCGCTCGATCCGGTGTTCGCGGGCTACCATATTCTGAACGGCAACGGCGAGATGACCGGGCTGCCGTGGATCGAGGAACTCGGCACAGTCATGACGCCGATTGCGATCACCAACACCCACAGCGTGGGCGTGGTGCGCGACGCGCTGATCGCCTACGTGATCGAGCATGGCGAGCGCAACTATGAGACGACATGGAGCCTGCCGGTGGTGGCGGAAACCTACGACGGCTTTCTCAGCGACATCAACGGCTTCCATGTCAGGCCAGAGCACGTCTTCGCCGCGCTCGATGCGGCACAAAGCGGCCCGGTCGCAGAGGGCTGCGTGGGCGGCGGTACCGGCATGATCTGCCACGGCTTCAAAGGCGGGATCGGCACATCCTCGCGCGTGCTGCCGAACAACGCAGGCGGCTACACGGTCGGCGCGCTGGTGCAGGCCAACCACGGCCAGCGGGCGCGGCTGCGGGTCGATGGCGTGCCGGTCGGGCAACTGATCGGGCGCGATGTGGTGCCGCTGCCGGGCGTGCCGGAAGGCGCAGGCTCGATCATTGTGATCATCGCGACCGACGCGCCGCTGCTGCCGTCGCAGTGCCGTCGCCTGGCGCAACGCGCCACCATGGGCGTCGCGCGGGTCGGCGGGCTTGGCGAAAACTCCAGCGGCGACATTTTTCTGGCCTTTTCGACCGGCAACACCGGCCTGTACCGCAGCGCCATGAGCGCGGAGCCGCACACCGTCCGCATGCTGCCGAATGACGCGCTTTCGCCGCTGTTCGAAGCGGTGGCCGATGCGGTCGAGGAAGCGATCCTGAACGCGCTGTGCGCCGCGACGACCACGGCAGGAATCAACGGGCGCGTGGCCCATGCGCTGCCGCTCGACCGATTACAGGATGTATTGCGTGAGTGGCGGCACGAGCTGTCACGAGGATAAAAATGTGCTGTTGGCGCGCCACTATGCGCGCCTGGAAGTCAGTTCGAGGTGGTCGATCACTTCGTTCTTGTAGCTGATGAACTGCAATGTCATCTTCTTGTGGGTGGCGTTGACGCGCATCGCGCCATGATGATCGTTATAAAATATTTCGCTGTTCTTGGCCTGCCCGTGCTTTTCATACGTTTCGGCCCCGCCCAGCCCGTTCGTGATGTACGGCGTGCCGTTGATATTAAAACGCTCGTAC
>DASTWM010000310.1:0-2200 GCA_035765855.1 Roseiflexaceae bacterium | reverse complement strand
GCGCTGGACGCCAAAACGCGCGTCGATCTGCGGCGAGCCTTGCGCGGCATCCAGCGCGAGGTCGGCACGACGACGATCTTTGTCACCCATGATCAGGAGGAGGCGTTTGAGCTTGCCGATCAGCTGGGCGTGCTGAACCATGGCCGCCTGCTGGAAGTTGGCCCGCCTGAAGAGCTGTATCTGCGGCCACAGACCGAGTTCGTAGCGACGTTCCTCGGCTCGGCGAATCTCATGGTTGGTCAATGTACCGACAAGGGCGTGCAGCTTGGCGCAACCTCGTTTCCGCTGAGCACCGATGTGGCACAATTTGGCGGCGCGCCGCGCGTACAGGTGCTGTTTCGGCCCGAGGATGTGGCGCTCGCCACGCATGCAGAGGCGCTGGGTAGTCCGGCGCTCGGTCGCGCCGAGGTGGCTTCGCGCACCTTCGCAGGCTCGTTTGAACGCCTGCAATTAAAGCTTCCCCCGCTCGCCGATGTGCGCCCGATCGCGCCCGCGCCGCCATTTGGCAGCGATGCTGTGCTGGTCGAGGCGACGCGCTCGCAGGACCAGGCCCACCGCTTTCCGCTCCAGCCAGGCGACAGCGTTTGGGTCGGCGTGCGGCGCATGCACGCGCTGGCGCATCCTGGTATACGCATGCTGCTGCTCAGCGACGGCTCGCCTGCCGCACAGGCGGCGCTGACCGTCGGCAGCGAGCTTGCACAACTCGCGCATGCGCGGGTGACGCTGCTGGGCTACGACGAGCATGCCGCGCAGGGGACGAGTCTTCAGCAGCACCTTCAGGAGCGCAAGGAGCAGATCGGCAGCGGTTTGCCCGCGTTGGAAGTCCGTTCTGCGACTGGCCCACTTGCAGAAAGCATTCGCATGGAACTGGAGCGCCAAGCCTACGATCTGGTGGTACTAGGCGCGTCAGCGTACGCCAACACGGCACTGGTCGAACAACTGATGCGCACTGGCGATCAGCACCTTTTATTGGTGCCAGAAGCGGTGCCGCCACCCGCCCGTGCGCTGATCTGCGTCACGGCTGGCGAGCCGGGCAAGGAGGATGTGCGCTTTGCCGGGCGGCTCATTCGTCATTTCGGGGCGGAAGCAACCTTGTTTTCGGTACTTACGGCCAATCATGACGGTCGCTGGCCCGCCCGCGCACAGGTGGAGCGCTTCATGAATGCAAGCGTGCGCACACTCGCACTGCTCGGTGTGCCATCCCAAACGGTAGTCCGCACCGGCGTGGTGCAGGATGAGATTGCCACGGAGTTGCGAAGCGGTGGCTATGACATGCTGGTGCTCGGTGCGCCGCTGCAACGCCGCGCTGGTTCGCCGCCGCTCGGTGATTTGACGAAGAATCTGCTCGGAGATGCGCTGACCAGGCCGGTGTTGATCGTCCGTTCGGCGCACGCCAGCAGCATGCCGGTCGCATTAACTTACGGATCCCGCCATTCGGTAAAGGAGTTACTCTCATGAAATTGCATATCGTTCGTCACGTAAGCATGATGATTCTTGTGGGGCTGCTGGCTGGCTGTGGTGCGGGCGCTCCCACCAGCGGCACCCAGGCGAACAGCGCGCCAAACGCGAATGCGTCCACAGGAAATGCGTCCGCTGGCGCGCATGTGGCTGCCGGGCCCCAGACCATCGTATTAGGCGGGTACAGCACGCCGCGCGAGGCGTATGGCAAGCTGATTCCGATATTCAAAGAACAATGGAAAAAGCAGACCGGCCAGGATGTCGCGTTCCAGGAGTCATACCAGGGTTCCGGCGCGCAGGCACGGGCAATTGCGCAGGGCTTCGAGGCTGACGTCGCCGCGCTGTCGCTGGAGGCCGACATCAACACGATTGAGAAGGCCGGGCTGATCACGCATGACTGGAAGAGCGGGCCGACCAAGGGCATGGTCAGTGATTCACTGGTTGGCTTTGCAGTACGGAAGGGCAATCCCAAGGGCATCAAGGATTGGGCCGATCTCGCCAGGCCGGGCGTGCAAATTCTCACGCCCAACCCCAAGACCAGCGGCGGCGCGCAGTGGAACATTCTGGCGCTGTACGGCGCGGCCAAGCGCGGCTTTGTGGATGGCGTGCCGAAGGATGACGATGCGGCGGCGACGAAGTTTCTTGTGTCGGTGCTCAAAAATGTCACGGCGCTCGACAAGGATGCGCGCAGCAGCATCACGAATTTCGAGCAGGGCATCGGCGATGTCGCTATTACCTACGA
>DASTWM010000309.1:0-8991 GCA_035765855.1 Roseiflexaceae bacterium | reverse complement strand
CCGCGCGACTCCGGCCCGCAGGACGGCTGCCTGTGGTTCGCGGAAACGTCGCTGAATGTGTGCGACCAGGCGGCCGGGCAGGGCTTCATGAGCTACTGGAAGTCACATGGTCTGCTGATCAGCGGCCTGGATAATTATCAGCGCAGTCTGGCGCTGTTCGGTTACCCGATTACCACCGCCCGCCCGGAAGTCAACCCGACCGACGGCAAAACCTACATGACGCAGTGGTTCGAGCGGGCGCGCTTTGAGTGGCACCCCGACGAGCCGGAGCCGTACAAGGTGCTGCTGGGGTTGCTCGGCTCGCAAGTTCGGACCATAGCAGGTGCCAGCACCACCACGCCGGCGGGCATCATCGCCGTGTTACGTCAGGGCGATCTGTTCATCGAGAATGCGGCAAACAACGACATTCACCGTCTGACACAGACGCAGCATGCTGGCGGCGTGACATGGTCGCGCGATGGGCAGCATTTCACATTCACGGAAAACGGCGGGCTGTTCGTCGGCGAAGTGAGCTACGACCCCGCGCAGCCCAACGGCGGCAATCTGTCAGTCGCGGTGCAGAGCCGCGTCGCCACCATTAACCCGCAAACGTTCGGCAGCATCAGTTGGTCGCCGGACGGCGCGCGGCTGGCCTACCAGCAGGATGGCAACATCTATCTCGCCAACGTCGATGGGAGCGGCACAAGCGCGTTGGTCAGCACGGGCGCAGTGACAGCCGGGCCAGCATGGTCGCCGGATGGCGCGAAGATCGCGTTTGTGCAGGATAAAGACGTGTACATCGTTGGCACAGACGGCAAAAACGCAACCAATATTACGAACGAGTCAGCCTTCTACGGCGATCTGGTCTGGACGCCCGACGGCTCGAAGCTGACGTTCTTCCGTGGCAAGGACGGCAGCGGCATCTGGACGATCAAGCCGGACGGCAGCGACCTGACGCTGCTCACCGGCGACCTGACGCAGGCACTTTCCAGCTCGCCGTCATGGTCGAATAATGGCACGCAGTTACTATACAGCCGTTACCGCTACGATATATCAAAAACTGACGTAGTAATCTCGAACGGCCTGAATCTGACGGCGAACTACGCGGGCAATTATTCGTTGCCGGTGTGGTCGGCGGATAACGCGTTTGTGGCGTTCAAGGCTGGGGATTTTAACACGGAAGGCCCGATTTACACCATGCATGCGAACGGCACCGACCCGGTGCTGCTCACCGAGGGGCAGCAGGTGATCTGGTCGCCGTTGCGGTGAGGAGCCAGGGAACCAGGGAACTAAGGGAACTGAGGAACCAGGGAACGCCCATGCTCTCGATTTCTTCAGTTCCTTCATTCCGCAGTTCCTTCCGCTCTTTTGGCTCACATCCCAAATCGCTGAAAAAGAATCGACGCCGCCGCCAGCACCATGACGCCGCCAAGCAGCAGCGGCACCAGCGCCGGGCCAATGTTGCTCAGGCGCGGCATGGCCGGGCCACGGCGCGGCGGGCCGACCTCGATGCGCTGGCCGCGCCAGTAGGTCACTTTGCTTTTGCTGGGCGCGCCGCCGGAGCGCGTCCATGCCTGCCAGCCCATGTTGAGCAGATATGCGCCGCCGCCGCCCAGCACTAGCGCGGTGATCGGCCATGGCAGCCGCGCGCCGCCAGCAATAATCACCACGACAATGATCAAGCCGATCCAGCGCCAGTCGAATTGAAATCTATTCATTGTTGTTTCCTCACATGTTGTAAGCAATCGCCAGAAGCCAGTACGAAGTCACCAGTGACCAGTCGCCAGCAGATAAATACAGCGTAGCCACCCGCTGACATCATTATATCATCGGCTTCCTTGCGCAATCGTTAGCCCTGGATGATAATGCTGCTCACAGCACTGTGACGATGGTTCGAGAGGATATGTTGCTTTATGAAGCAGATGCACATGCGACGAAGAACGATAGATCTGCGGCAGATTGGGCGTGGCATTGCGCGCAGCCTTCTGCTTGCGCTGCTGAGTCTGATCTTGCTCGTGGCGCTGATCTGCGTCTTGATCACGTTTCAAGGACGGCGCGATGAAACCAAATCGGCTGGCGCAGCCGTGGTGCTGGGCGCGGCACAGTGGAACGGTTCGCCATCGCCCGTGCTGCAAGCGCGGCTCGACCATGCGCTCGACCTGTACCGGCGCGGCACGGTCGGCAAGATCATTCTGACTGGCGGCGTCGGGCAGGGCGACAGCGTGTCCGAGGCAGCGGCAGGCCGCGATTACCTTGTGCAGCATGGCGTGACGACGCCAACCCTGCTGCTGGAGCAGCAAGGCACAACCACATGGGAAAGCATGCAGAATGCCGCCGAGCTGGCCCGCGCCAATGGCATCAATTCGGTGCTGCTGGTCAGCGATGCGTATCACATGCTGCGCTCGCTCAAAATGGCGCATGACCTTGGCCTGAACGCCTACGCCTCGCCAATTCGGCCTGCCAACGGCATTGAGTCGCTGGATGAAGCGATGCATGTCTTGCGCGAAGCCGGAGCGTACCTGCTGTATGTGTTCGCGCGCGAGTGATGATCAGGTCGCTCACTCGCGCACACTTCACCGCTCGACTGCCGCGCTTTGCCCCGCAATCGTGTCTAACACGCCGGTGAGCGCGGGAATCCACTCGCCATGCAGTTCGCGCCGGTCTAGCCGCACGAACTGCGGCCCGATCTTTACCGCCGGGTCGCGGCTGTAGCGCCGCCGGAGCGCTTCACGGCTGGCATTCATGGGCAGCCGCACGATGAATTCTTCGTCGGTGGTGACAATCGACGCCACGCCAGCTTTCAACGCCAGCGCCTTGATCATGAGCCACGTCAGCAGGCATGCGGCTGGCTCCGGCGGCTCGCCGAAGCGGTCGCGCAACTCCTGGCGCAGGTCGCGCACGGCCTGCGGCGTTTGCACGTCGGCCAGCCGCTGATAGACCGAGAGCCGCACCTGCTCATCCGCGATGTAATCGGTCGGCAGGTAGGCATCCATGGGCAGATCGAGCGTGACCAGCGGCGCGACCAGCACGCGCTCATCCACCTTGACCCTGGGAGAACGGGAAACTGGGAGAGGAGGAGACTTGGAAGCCAGGTCATCCGTGCGTTCCTCTATCTCCTTATCTCCTTGTCTCCTTGTCTCCTTGTCTCCGTTCGTTCGTCCAGCATCAAACTGTCCTTTCAACTGCTCCACCGCCTGCGCCAGCAGCCGCGTGTATAAATCAAAGCCAACTGCCGCAATTTGCCCGCTTTGTTCAGAGCCCAGCAGGTTGCCCGCGCCGCGAATCTCCAGGTCGCGCATGGCGATCCGCAGGCCCGCGCCAAGCTCGGTCGCTTCCTGAATTGCCAGCAGACGCTCCTGCGCGTCGTCGGTCATGCGGTGGTCGCCGGGATAGAACAGGTAGGCGTAGGCGCGGTTGGAACTGCGCCCTACGCGCCCGCGCAATTGATACAGTTGCGCCAGACCGTACTTTGTCGCGTCCTCTACGATGATGGTGTTGGCATTCGGCACGTCCAGACCGTTCTCAATAATCGTCGTGCTGACCAGCACATCGGCCTCGCCCTCGAAGAACTGGAGCATGACTTTTTCAAGCTGGTGTTCGTCCATCTGCCCATGCCCGACAACGATGCGCGCTTCTGGCACAAGCTGCTGCAATTTGTTGGCGACGTAATGAATACTCTGCACGCGATTGTGAACGAAAAAGACCTGTCCGCCGCGATCCATTTCGCGCAGAATCGCCTCGCGCACCAGCCGCTCGTCGTAGGGCAGCATATAGGTGCGGATCGGCAGCCGGTCCTGCGGCGGCGTGTCGATCACGCTGAGATCGCGGATGCCAGCCATCGCCATGTGCAGCGTGCGCGGGATCGGCGTGGCGGTCAGCGTCAGCACGTCGACGTTGGCGCGCAACTGTTTGATGCGCTCCTTGTGGCGCACGCCGAAGCGCTGCTCCTCGTCCACCACCAGCAGCCCCAGATCCTTGAAGCGCACGTCCTTCGACAGCAGGCGGTGCGTGCCGACAATGATGTCGATCTCGCCGCGCCCAAGCTGCTCGATAATCCGGCGCTGCTCGCTGGCCGAGCGGAAGCGCGACAACAGTTCGATTTTAATTGGAAATGCGGCCATGCGGCGGCTGAACGTGTCGTAGTGCTGCTGGGCCAGCACGGTGGTCGGCACCAGCACGGCCACCTGCTTGCCGTCCTGCACGGCCTTGAAGGCCGCCCGCAGCGCCACCTCGGTCTTGCCGAAGCCGACATCGCCGCACACCAGCCGATCCATGGGCTGCGGCAGTTCCATGTCGCGCTTCACATCGGCGATCGCGCGCAACTGGTCGTCGGTTTCGGCGTATGGGAAGGCGTCCTCAAGTTCGCGCTGCCATTCGGTGTCGGGCTGGTAGGCATGGCCTTCGCCAAGCTGCCGTTGTGCATACAGCTTGAGCAGGTCCGACGCGAGGTCTTGCACGGCGGCGCGCGCTTTGCGCTTGGCGCGCTCCCATTCCTGCGTGCCGAGCCGCGTCAGGTGCGGCGTGGCGTCGCCCGCGCCGATGTAGCGCGACACGCGGTCGATCTGATCCACCGGCACATACAGCCGGTCGCCCTCGGCGTAGCGCAGGTTGAGGTACTCGCGCTCGATGCCGCCAACCGTGCGGCGCACCAGCCCGTCGTACTGCGCGATGCCATGCTCGATATGGACGACGTAATCGCCCTCTTTGAGGCCGCGCAGGAACGCCGCCCGCTCTTCTGTGCTCTGGTCGCGCTTGCGGGTGCGCTCGGAAACGCTGCGCCGCTGCCGCCAGCCGAAAATCTCGGTGTCAGTGTAAAGCGTCAGGCGCAGGTCGGGCGCATGCCAGCCCTGGTCGAGCGAGCCGTGAACCACGACAAAGGACGAAGGACCGATGACGAAGGAAGGCGAATCACCCCTTGCTTCTTGTAGGTGTGATTCATCTTTCGTCTTTCGTCTTTCGTCTTTCGTCTTTACGGCTTCTTCCACTAATTCCTGCATGCGCGCGGCCTGCGGCGTGACCATGACCACCTGCTCGCCCGCGTGCAGGCGCGTCACAACGTCATCCACCAGCCGCTTGAGCTGCCCGCCGAATAGGTCAGCAGGCGTGAACTGCGGCGGCACAACCGGCTCGAAGCCCTGCAATGTGTCTAACGCGCTCTGCTCATGCTCGCGGGCAGCGAGCCACTCATTGCTGCTTAAGTCCACGAATGCGGGCGCGGTCTGGTGCGCAAGGAGCTCGTTCCATGGAACATACGGGCGCGGGTAATCTGCCGGGAGTTCGCCGGTCTCGACCAGCGCGGCATGGCGATCCTCGGCAAGCCGCTGAAGGTCGGCGGCGTGCTGGCTCAGAAGCGTCAGGTCGCTGAACACCAGCACCGCGCCGGGCGGCAGGTGATCGAGCAGCGTCGGCAGGCGGTCGTTCTCGCGGAAGAACGGCGCGAACAACCCGCGCCCTTCAAAGCGCTCGCCATGCTCAAGCCGGGTGATGTCGGTTTCCCATTCGTCGCGCGCTTCCGGGCGCAGCCCGGATGTGTCAACGTTGCGGATACGCGCCAGCACTTCGTCGCGCCGCCAGAACGGCAGATCCTGCGGTGGCCCGACAATGGTTTCGGTCATGCGCGTGTTGCTGCGCTGCGTCACCGGATCGAAGCGCCGCAGGCTATCAACTTCGTCGCCAAAAAACTCAATGCGCAGCGGCTGCTCGTCGCCCGGCGGAAAAATGTCGATGATGCCGCCACGCCTGCTCAACTCGCCCGGCTCCTCCACCGTTGGCGCGCTGCGGTAGCCCATGGCGATCCAGCGCTCGATCAATTCCTCAAGGTTGTACACATCACCCTGCCGCAGGCGCAACGCGGCATCGTTCCACTCGGTGGGCGCGAGCGTCGGCTGCATGAGCGCCCGGACGGAAGCCACGATGATTGGCGCTTGACGCTTGACACTTGACGCTTGTTGTTCATCGTTTGTCGTCCGTCGTCCGTCGTCCGTCGTTCCTTGCAGGTGTTGCAGCACGCGCAGCCGCCCGGCCAGCACCGCCGCGCTGGTGGACATGCGCTCGTATGCCAGCGCGTCGCTGGCCGAGAAGAGCATGGCTGTGTTTGTGTCGAGCCATTGATTCAGATCGCCAACCGCGCGGGTGGCTGTTTCGCTGCTGTCGACGACGTAGACGAGCGGCCCGGCGGTATGTGTGGCGAGCGCCGCCAGCAGCGCCGGGCGCGCGGCGGTAATCACCGGCCCGGCGAACAGGCGGGCGCGCGGCTGTTCGCGCAGCGTAATGCTCAGCGCTTCGACGCGCTCATGGTCAGCTAATTGTTGCAGAAGAACATCAAGATCAGGCATATTTTTATTGTACTGAAGCTATCTGGAGACTACGTTACACCGCGTTCTAGATGCAATGGGCATGCCAAAAAGGAGCCGATCACGCGATCGCGCTCCTCCGAGCATGCTGCGTGAATTGTAGCAGGTTCTGGCCGGGTTGCGGCAGGAAGGCGGAAAGCAGAAGGATGAAGGACGACGAATAATCGTAGAGCGGAGAGCGTAGAACATAGCTCGCCCGCTCATTCGCTTGTGGCTAAAGATACTTCTTCACCAGCAGATCAACCTGCTGCCGCTTGGCGGGCGGAATCACCGCCGGATCGGTCGTGATCGCCGTCGCCAGCGCGTGGTGCGCCGGGCTGTCAAAGCCAGCGCCAATCAGCGGCACAACCTGGCGAATAATCGTCTGCGCCAGCGCCGCGTTGGCGCGCAGCACCTTGATCACCGCCTCCACCGTCACGGCGTCATGGCCGGGGTGCCAGCAGTCGTAGTCCGTCACCAGCGCCAGCAGCCCGTAGGCGATCTCGGCCTCGCGCGCCAGTTTGGCCTCCGGCAGTGCGGTCATGCCAATCAGGTCGTGGCCGCGCCGGCGATTTTCCTCGCTCTCGGCCAGCGTCGAAAACTGCGGCCCTTCCATGACCACCAGCGTGCCGCCGCGATGCACCGTTGCGCCGGACGCGCGCGCGGCCTGTTCCAGCATGTCGGACAACTGCGCATCGAATGGCTGGTCGAACGCCACATGGACGACCAATCCTTCGCCAAAAAACGTCGCCGGGCGCACGCCTTTCGTGCGGTCAAAAAGCTGATCGGGCACGACGACATGGCCGGGCGCGTATTCCTCGCGCAGGCTGCCCACGGCGCTGACTGAGATGAGCGATCTTACCCCCAATTGTTTGAAACCGTAGATATTGGCGCGGTTCGGCACTTCGCTGGGCGACAGCCGGTGGCCGACGCCGTGGCGCGGCAAAAAAGCCACGCGCTGCCCGGCTATCGTGCTGAGCACATACGCGTCGCTCGGCGCGCCAAACGGCGTATCGAGTTCCACCCGCTCAACATCTTCCAAACCTTCCATGGCGTACAACCCGCTGCCGCCGATCACGCCGATGCTTGCCTGTGGCATGGACACTTCCTCCCAAAATTAAGCGATATTGCTTACTACAATAAACCGTGTTGGATGTTCTCGGCCAAACACCCATGACTTTGTTCAACTCACGGGCTATTTATTATAGCGCACTGCTTTACAGAGGCTTGACAAGCAGCAAACCAAGTGCAACAATAAAAATGGCTAATTCTGTTCATGCCTGCGTACCGACTTCATGCATAGGTGGTGTGTGGAACAACAATCAGCTCTGTTCGACGACTTCTTTTCGGCAGAAGGGCCGCAATTTCACATGAGTGCTGAGCAGATTGCACAGCAGCTTGCTCGTTCGGCTGGCGCATGCACATGTTACCTTGTGTACGTCGGCGAACCAGGCCAGCGTCCGGGGCTTACGTCCAGCAGCGCCACCATAACCCAGCAGGAGATAACAATGCTCCTGCCGCTGCTGCAACAGGCGCGCGACAAAACACAGCCGTACGATGCAGCGTTTGATGGTAAACCTGCTTTGCTCCTGCCGCTGCATGCGGACGGGCGCAGGGCTGGCATCGCGCTCCTGACGTTTGCCGACGGCGCGGCGATTGCGTACGAGCAGGCGTATGCCGCTGCTGAACTCGCGTCGTCGGCGCTGGGCGCGGCGCGCACGATTGCCACATTGCACATGCAGGCTGGCGAAATCGAGGAGCGCGTGCGCCTGCGCGAGGTGCAAACCAGCCGCAACCTCATCCGTGGCGTGATCGACAGCATCCCGCTCGGGTTGGCGCTGGTCGCCTCGGATGGCTCGATCCTGGCGGCGAACCGCGCGCTGTCCGAGCGCTTCGGGCGCGACCCATCCAAGCTGGTCGGCATGTTCTATGACTCGGTGATCGGGCGCTGGGAGCTTGCGCCTGCCGCGCGGACGTTTGCCAGCGGCAGGACGAATCACGATCGGCGTTCTATGGTGCGGCCCGATGGCAGCACCGCGCTGCTGGAGATTAGCAGCTTTCCGCTGCAAGATGAAGACGGCAACACCCACCAGGCAGTTGAAGTGTGGGAAGATATTACCCAGCGCGTGGCGCTCCAAACCCAGCTTGTTCGGGCGGAAAAGCTGGCCGCGATCGGGCAGCTCGCCGCAAGCATCGCCCATGAAGTCGGCAATCCATTGCAGGCCATCCAGGGATTTTTATCGCTCTTTCTGGAGCAGTGCGACCCGGAAACGCCGAACCGGCGCTTTCTTGAGCTTGCCGAAGAAGAGATCGAGCGGATCGTGCAAGTCATTTCGCGCCTGCGCGACCTCTACCGGCCCAAGACCGATGTGATCGCGCCGGTGGATGTGAACGATTTGATCGAGCAGGTGCTGTTGCTTACCAGCAAGCAGCTCGAGCGCGCAGATATCCGTATCAGCCATGAGCTCGATCCAGCGCTGCCGCACATTCAGGGCGTCCCGCATCATCTCAAGCAGGTCTTTCTTAATCTCGTGCTGAATGCCATCGAGGCCATGCCGAACGGTGGCACGCTCCACGTTCAGACGGTCAAGCCCCACAAGAGTAACGACCGGGTTGTCATGGTGCGCGTTTCTGATAGCGGTGTTGGCATTCCCAGGGAGCGCATTCCGCACCTTTTTGA
>DASTWM010000308.1:0-13408 GCA_035765855.1 Roseiflexaceae bacterium | reverse complement strand
CCAGTCCAGTTCGTCTTTCGGAAAGCGCCACAGGCCAAGCTCGCGGATGCCGGGCGTATCGGCCATGTAGCCGTCGGCAAAGTCGAGTGGAATGAGTTCGGCAACGGTGGTGGTGTGGCGGCCTTTGTTAAGCGTCTCGCTCACCTCGCCGGTTGCGAGGCCGAGGCCGGGCTGCACCATGTTCAGCAGGCTCGATTTACCGACGCCCGATTTGCCAGTCACCACGCTGATTCGACCCGCCAGGCGCTCGCGCACTGCGTCGATCCCGCAGCCCTGTTTGGTACTGGTGTACATGACCGGGTAGCCAATCTGCTCGTAAACCGCGAACAGTTCGTGCGCGCGTTCTTCGCCAACCAGATCGACCTTGTTCGCCACGATCACCGCGTCGAGTTCGCTGAACTCGGTCAGCACCAGATAGCGGTCGAGCATGCGCGGGCTGAGAACGGGCCGCGCGCAGGCGAACACCAGCAGCACCTGATTCACATTCGCCACCAGCACATCCTCGCGCCACACGCCGCGCGTGCCGGGCGCGCGGCGGGCCAGCTTGGTGCGGCGCGGCTCAACCGCCTCGATTGCGCCGACCGTCGGTGACACCTGCGTGACCTCGACCACGTCGCCAATCACGGCGATGTCGCTGGACTGGCGCTCCTTTTTGAGCCGCCCGCGCAACCGGCACTCTAAAATCCCCGCTTCGTCGGTCTTAACCCAGAAAAAGCCGCTCTGTGCCCGCAGCACCGTTCCGCGCATCCATCACTCCTTCATGCTTCACCACCAAGACACAAAGGCACCAAGATAATGAATCTGCTTTGTGTTCTTGGTGTCTTGGTGGTTACTCCTCTTCAATGTCAAAATCGTCGTCCAGACTTTTGCCGGTCAGCGCCATGAACACATCTTCCATGGTCGTGCTGCCATTCGTGCCGTTCTGCGCGCCAATCGTGCGCTTCAGCGCTTCCGGCGTGTCGAGCGCTACAATCCGCCCGCTGTTGATCACCGCCACGCGGTCGCACAGCCGGTCGGCCTCGTCCATGTCGTGCGTGGTCAGAAACACGGTGGTATTGTGCTCGTGCCGCATGCGCAGCACAAAGCGCTGCACGTCCTGCTTGGAGCGCGGATCCAGGCCGGTGGTCGGCTCGTCGAGCAGCAGCATGACCGGCGAGGTCAGCAGGCCGCGCGCGATGGCGACCTTCTGCTGCATGCCGCGCGACATGTTTTCAAGCGGCTCGTACAGCCGCTTTTCGCCCAGGCCGAGCTTCGCCAGAATGTACACCGCGCGTTCGCGCGCCTCGGTGGCGGGCAGATCATACAGCCGGGCAGCGTACATCAGATTTTCAAGCGCCGACAGCTTCTTGAAGAACGACGCTTCCACGCTCACGCGATTGATCATGCGCCGCACCGCGCGCTCGTCGCGCTGCACATCGTGGCCGAACACGCTGATCTCGCCGCCGTCAGGAATGAGCAGCGTCGAGATCAGCCGGATGAGCGTGGATTTACCAGAACCATTCGCGCCCAGCAACCCGAAGATCTCGCCGCGCTGCACCGTCAGGCTGATGTGGTCGACCGCCAGCGTCGTGGCAGATTGCTTGCGCTTGCCGAGCCGCCACCATGGCTGCTTGTCGCCATCTTCCTTGCCAAAGCGCTTAACGGCATCCGTCATCGCGAGCGCCACCGGAGCCTGCGCCGCCGGAGCGCCGAGCAACTGCGCGAGATAGGTGTCCTCATCAACTGGCGCTGAAACGGTATTCACAACAAAGCCTTTCATGAAACATCACGAGAGCGGGCAACCGGCCTCTGACTCTCAACACATGGCTGATGAATATTTCCCAAATCGGATATTCCGTAGCGGCACCCCTCGTGGGTGCCGCGCGACGCCCACAAGGGGCATCGTTACGATACCATCCCCGAATAATTGCTCAATATTCATCAGCCAGCATGCGACCTGCCCAACACGTAACTCGTGTCGCTTAGCAGCCAGCCTGCTTCAATCCGCGTTGCTTGCTCACACTATCAAGAATACGTACTTCGAGCCGCCGCACATGCAGCCGGTCGAACGCGTACTGAACGATGCGGTCGAGTAGCTGCTCATGTTCTTCAAGCGACTCAGCCGACACTTCGGCATAGCAACGATATTCCCCATCCTGCGTTGTTCCTTGTAGCAAGCCTTCTCTATTCAGGATAACCACGGGCATGCTCCTTGTCTTCAAACCGCTTTGCTCCTCTTGTTATAGCACATACGTGCGTCATGGAGCGTCACAACCAACATCGTTTTCTGGAGCAGAATTGCTGCATCTTCGCACCGGCCCGCATGCCGATTTTTCGGGACACAAAAAGGCCGCGGGTTCCATGATCCCCCACAGCCTTTGGTACAAAAAGGCCGTGGGCGTCGACCATCCGTCGCCCACGGCCTGGAAACTCGTTGTTGCTGAAGTCAGCGGTTGAGTCTCAGGATCATGGGCGCAGCATGGCCACGATCAGCGCCGCCAGCGGGCAGGAAAGCTGCCGCCGCGTCGAAGCTCTCAGTTGTAATGAGCTTCATCGTGATAACCATTACTACGTCCGTCCTTTCTGAAAACATATGCGCTCGTGCGCCTTTCTTGAACATCCTGATGTAGAATAGCAGAGCCGCTCCACAATGTCAAGCGGGAATCTCTCGGACTTTTGACGGATATTCCCTGAGACGGCCCAAAGATTCGGTCATTACGCCACGAGAAATCCATTGATAAACAGCATGGTTACAATGCTGAGCAGCGCAAACATGCCGACAATCAGCATCTGACGCACCCACAAGCGCTCCGTCCAGCACGCCAGCATGACGAACGCCGGGAAGCCCAGCAAAACATGCCGCGACACGCTCCACGGCCAGCTACTCAGATACGGCGGCAGCAGCATCAGCACCAGTGTTATGCTGTACAGCAGCGGCATGCGCCGCAGCGCGCCAGCGGTCAGCGCGAGAAATGCAATCCAGAAGATGCCTTGAAACACGGCCATGGGCCAGTAGCCGTACACAAATATGTTATCGTACAGCGCCTGTGGCAGTACCCACGGCGGGCTGAGAGAATTGTGCCAGCTTCGTTGCGCGATCATGAACGCGAACGGCGTGCCAAACTGCCACCATTGGAACAACATGAACAGCCCCAGGCCCAGCGGCGGCAGCAGCGCCGCCGCGATCGGCCAGCGAATCGCGCGCCAGTTCCAGTTGCACGCCTGCACATACGCGAGCACCAGCATGGGCGCGATTACCACGCCCGGCAGCCGCGCCAACGCCAGAAAGAATCCGGCCACGCCCGCCAGCCACCAGCGTTGATGGCGCAGCGCCCACACCGCCGTCACCAGCATCAGCAGCGCGACCGATTCGCTGTACGCCGCGCCAAAGAAGAACGATGACGGGCAGATGATCAGCAGCAGCAGGCTGCGAAACGCGACCGTGCTGCCAAAATCAGCTGCAAGCAGGCGATACAGGATCAGCAGCGCCGCGAGGAAGGCCACCTGTGCGACCAGGACCAGCGCGAGCAGGTTGCCCATGCCGGTGAGCAGCGCGGTGGCGCGGGCCAGCAGCGGGTAGAGCGGGAAAAAGGCCATGTTCGGCCAGCGCTCGCCCGCGAACGAATAGCCATGGTCGGCAATTGATAGATATAGCGTGCTATCCCAGCGCACCCAGCTATTCGCCAGCACCTGCTGAACCCGGCTGCCACTGGTGTCATACTCATTGTGCTGGACCAGATCGATAACTGGATTGAACAGCATGCTGTAGCGCAGGCCAAGCGCCGCAAACACCCACAGCGCCGCGCGCCATGTGAGAAACAGCACAACGACCGCCGTAATCGGGTGCGCGACCGCTTGCGTGCCGGCCTTGCTCAGTTGCAAAAAGATCGCGAGGAACGCACACAGCAGCAGCATGCTCCACCAGGTCAGCATGTCAAGGTTGCCGCGCCCGACCCAGCACAATAATGCCAGCACCATGCTCATAATGAGCACCACGCCGACCTGCTGCCTGAATGACCACAGGAGCCGACTCGTCACCGCCGTAGCCAGCCCCAGCAGCACGAGCACGCTGAGCAGCAGCATGGCGTTCGGCCATGTCGCCCCGAGCGACCGCGCCTCGATACGGTCGAGCAGTACGCCCAGCTTGCGCTCGTCGCCGCCAATCGTCGTGGTCTGGCTGCGCAGCCGCACCGTCACGGCACCGCTTCCGTCAGATGGCGTCAGGACGCGGTATGTGCGAAGCTGCTTCACCGGCCCAAGGTCGGCTTGCGCGCCGTTCACAGTAAGTTGCGTCGGCAGCGCGACGCTTTCGCCCGGCCCGCTCATGTGCAAGGTGATAACGAACTGGCCATGCCCGAGCTGCGGCATCTGCAAGGTGGCGTCGCCGTTGGTGTAGGCGTAGGAGAACTGCTTGTTCCTTTCCGCCCGATACAACCCACTCATCGTTTCCATGCGCGTGCCGACATCATGTACAAGCGTCAGCGGGGCAGCATAAACGCCTGTGACAAGCAGCGTCACGAACACGGCAACGGCGGCAAACAGCACCATGAAGCGGCGCACATAGTGTACGTCAGTCTGGAATTGCTGGAGTTGTCTGATGATTGCGCGGTTTTGCTGTGCCTGCATCTATTCCCTACTTTATCGTTCCGCTCAGGGAGCATCGCGGGCCGCGTTGCCACGCCAGAATGAAGGAGAGCAGTATACCACCTCACGACCAACACACAAGCTAGCTCATGCTGTGGGACATTTCTGGCGCATGATCAGCAAGATAGATACCACGCACAATCGCCTCAATCTCCGGCTCCTCGACCGTAATATCGCGCACGGGATAGCTGCGGGCCAGATCGGCAATCAGGGCCGCCGCCGTAGTCGCGTCACGATCAAAGCGCAGCCATGCGCGCGGGCCTTCCTGGCGCACGACCACGGCCAGCGGCACCTGCGGCGTCACTTCGTCGTTGAAATCGACCACCAACGTGCGCTGACGACCGTAGCGCGTGCGCAACGCCGCCAGGTCGCCGTCGTAGATCACCTGGCCATGGTCGATCAGGATGACGCGCCGACACAGCCGCTCGACATCGGCCAGATCGTGCGTGGTCAAAATCACCGTGACGCCCTGCTCGCGGTTGATCTGGCCGAGGAACTGGCGAATGCGCTCTTTGGCAACCACATCCAGGCCGATGGTCGGCTCGTCGAGGAATAAAATCGCCGGATCGTGGAGCAGCGCGGCGGCGAGATCGGCGCGCATGCGCTGGCCGAGCGACAATTGGCGCACGGGCGTTTTGAGAAATGGTTCGAGGTCCAGCAGATCGTTGAAGCGGGCCAGATTCTCGCTCCAGCGCGGCAGCGGAATACGGTAGACATGCCGCAGCAACTCAAACGACTCAATCGTCGGCAAGTCCCACCAGAGTTGCGTGCGCTGGCCGAACACGACGCCAATCCGCCGAACATGGGCGACGCGCTCCCTGTGCGGGTCGCGCCCATCGACGATGATCTGCCCGCCGCTCGGCACGAGAATGCCGGTCAGCATCTTCAGCGTGGTCGATTTGCCTGCGCCGTTCGGGCCAAGATAGCCGACCATCTCGCCGCGCGCGATCTGGAACGACACACTTTTGACGGCATGCACCTCGCGATAGCTGCGCACCAGCAGCGTCCGCAGTGCGCCAAAGCGCCCTTCACGCGGCGTGGCAATCTGAAACGTCTTCTGTAGGTCATGGACGTCAATCAGGACCATGCTGTTCTCCTCAAACTAAACATGCATTGCCAACACTGGCCGATCTTCGTAAAAGCGATTGGTGGCTATTTGCGCGTGTCAGAAACCATGCAGAACTGCGACCGGAGCGCGCAGCGTGCGGGATGGTAAGGCCATGATACACAAGCCGGAAACACCTGCCAACCATCTCTGGTTGTACCTTTGCGCGCCGATCAGCCACGCCGTGGTATCGACGTTTTCTCGACGTTCATGGCATACACTCACAGCACAAGCCATGAACCCAATAATCAGGGCGTTTGTGAAGGAAGGAAAGCCATGCGCGTGTATTCGTTTTTCTCATTGTGTATCCACCTGGCGCGCCACGTCTGCGCGCTCGCCGTGCTTGCCGTGTTCGCCATGCATGCCGCGCCGCCTGCGCATGCGGCCACGCCCGCTACCGCTACCAGCAGCGCCCAGGCAGCTCCGGCCAATCTTGACGACGGGCTGCTCAGCTACTGGCCGTTCGACGAAGGCAGCGGCACGACCAGCATTGATTATGGTGGCAGCGGCAACCACGTCACGTTTCATAGTGCTGCCGGATTTACGAACGTCACGCCCGCGCTCGATCATGACAACCCGTCGGCCTTCAAGAGCGTGGACAATCCGAACAGCTACGGCACCGCGCCCGGCACCAACATCGACAATTTGCAGCAGTTCACAATCTCGTTCTGGGTCCGGCTTAATGCCACGCCGCAACATAGCATGTCGTTGATCACGCTGCCGGGCAAGGCCAGCCTGATGTATGACACGAATGTATTTAACAGCCCTATTTTCTTCACTGTATATGTTGATTCGCCCTTTATCGTCAGTCGGGGCATTTCCCTGTACGGCACGCAACCAGGCGCGTATTACCATGTCACTGCGACGTATGGCAGCAACGGCATGCACGTGTTTCTCAACGGGCAAGCGGTGAATGATCTGCCCGGATCTTATCCTTTGAAGCCCGGCAGCGGTGTCACATTCAGCGCCCCTGATACGCCATTCGACGGCGCGCTCGACGACGTGCGGATCTACAACCGCGTGCTGTCCGACACCGAGATCGCGCGGCTGGCCTTTCGCTGCGGCAGCGTCACCGAGATACCGCAATCCGAGTGCCATGCCTTAGCGGATATCTACCTGAATACCAATGGCGCAGGCTGGACAAATCATGCTGGCTGGTTGCAAAATAACACGCCATGCTCGTGGTACGGCGTGCTGTGCAACAACGGCCATGTCCTGGCTTTGATCCTGACCAACAACGGGCTGCGCGGCACACTGCCGTTCAGCTTGAACGATTTGACCAGCCTCGTTTCACTGGGCCTGGGCAGTAATCAGCTTTCCGGGCAGCTTCCGCCGCTGTATAGCGGGCTGACCAAGCTGCAAGCGCTCGATTTGAGCCAGAATCAACTGAGCGGTGAACTACCCGCGCAGCTTGGCTACTTGTCCAGCTTACAATCGCTCAATCTTAATTCGAACATGCTCAGGGGTGACATATCGACCCTGATTACGCACCTGACAAACCTGATCTCATTGAACCTGAGCTACAACGCGCTCAATCCCACCGACAGCGGCGTGCGCGATTTCCTTACCGCGCATCAGGCGAACTGGGCCGCCACGCAAACCGTGCCGCCCACCAACATTCATGCCGTCGTTCAATCCGCCACCAGCGTCCTGCTGACATGGACGCCGATCGCGTACACCGGCGACGGCGGCTATTACGAGGTGCTGTCGTCCGACCCATTCACTGGCCTCAAATCGCTCGCCAAAACAACCGACAAGCTGGCGACCAGCATCACCGTCACCGGACTGACAAACGGGCAGACCTACCCGCTGGTGGTGCGCAGCGTCACGCCGAAACACGGCACGCAGCAAAATGATGTGACCAGCGACCCCAGCGATCCGATCAACGTAACGGTCACACTCCCGGTCAATCACCCGCCGGTCGCGCAGGACGATAGCTACACGGCCATGGCAGGCCAGACGTTGGCGGTGGACGCGCTGCATGGCATCCTCCTGAACGATAGCGACCAGGATCTCACCCCGCTGTCCGCAATCAAAGCCAGCGATCCGGCGCATGGCAGCCTCACCCTCAACCCGGATGGCTCATTCAGCTACACGCCGGCCAGCGGCTTCAGCGGGACCGACAGCTTCACCTACAAAGCCAATGACGGCGCGAACGACTCGAACGTTGCGACGGTCACAATCACGGTTGGCGCGCCTGCCGCCGCATGCCTGACGACGCCCGTGCGTGATACGTTCGACCGCGCCAATGGCAACATTGGCTCGAACTGGAGCGGGCGCAGCGGCCTGAGCGGCTACCGAATCGTCAACGGACAACTGCATGTGGTCGGCGGCGGGCCGCTCTACTGGCATGGCAATCCGTCTTTCGACCCGTCTCAGGAAGTGTTTGTAACCCTGGCGGCGGTGGACCCACAGGGCGGCGAACAGGATCTGCTGCTCAAGGTTCAGGGCAGCACGGCCAACTGGCGGAATGGCGTCATCGAAGCGGTCTACGACGCGCGGGCGGGCGCGGTGCATGTGGAAACCTATCGCCCCGGCCAGCGCCACTGGACGATCTATCCATCAATCGCCGCAACGTTGCAGAACGGCGACCGGTTCGGCGCGCAGGCGCTGGCCGATGGCACGCTCCGCCTGTTCAAGAACTGCACGCTGCTGGGTACGCTGACACTCAACGCAACCGATCAGGCATTCTTCAACAGCAAAGGCGGCGCGATCGGCCTATGGTTCATCAATGCGCCCAATGCCGTGCTCGACGACTTTGGCGGCGGCGCGCTGGGCAGTTCAGGAGCCGCGACCGCCGGGATTGCCGACCCCGCGCACCCGCCGGACAACGACGATCCTGTGCCGCCGGTCAACGGCGACAGCGACGAGACGGACACCAGCAGCAGCAAGGATCCAACCAACGGCATCTATCTGCCCCTCATGCAACGCTAGCATGAGCGAAACGCTGGAGGGTGAAACTGGCACAAGACGCTGTGTTTCCCACCTCCAGCGTTTTCCAACGGCACAAATATCCCATGCTCCTTTACGATGGCATCAAACCGGCCCGCCGTCGGTGGCATGTCAGGTACACGAGCGGTCCCGCCGTGCAACGAATGACCCGCCGTGCGCCGCGTGGCACCACCAGCACCTGCCCGCCATGCAACGCATACTCAGCGCCATCAACCGTGAGCTGGCCGCGCCCCTCAAATATCACCAGCGCCACATCCACCTCGTTATTAACATGCTCCGCAACGCCGTCGCCGGTGGGCAGGCGAATGAGATTCGCGTTGAGTTGTTCGCTGTTCACGCTCCAGATCGGGCCATCATTGGCAACGTCGCGCAGTGCCGCAGCAACATCGATACTATTCTCCGGTGGCAATCCCATGACTCTTTCTCTTTCATTCACATCTGACTGTCCGCTAGAGCCTGATCTTACCACAATCGCCGTCCAGCCGCCGTCCGGTAGCGGTAGCGGTAGTGGTATAATCGCCCGAGCATTCTTCAAGCCGAGGAGCACACCATGACAAACACGATTCCGCCCGAAGCGATAGACCGCGCCGTTGCCCAGGTCGAGCCGATTGTCGAGCGCGTCGCTGACGACTTGTGGCAGCTTGCCGAGCTTTCCCATCAGGAAGTCAAGTCCGCTCAACTGGTCATGGACGTGCTGGAAGAGCAGGGCTTCGAGCTGACCAGCCGCGGCACGTCCGGCATTCCAACGGCGTTCATCGCCGAGTGGGGCAAGGGCGAGCCGGTACTTGGCTTTCTGGCCGAGTACGACGCGCTGCCGGGCCTCGGCAATCAGGCCGTGCCGCGCAAAGCAGCACGTGAGGACGGCGGCACCAGCGGCCATGGCTGCGGCCATAATCTGCTGGGCGCGGGAACGATTGGCGCGGCCATCGCGTTGAAGCAGGTCATGGCCGAGCGGGGCGTACCCGGCACGCTGCGCGTGTATGGCTGCGCCGCCGAGGAAACCGAGGGCGCGAAGATTTACATGGCCCGCGACGGGCTGTTCGACGACCTGGACGCCGCGCTGCACTGGCACCCTAACTCGAAAGCTCAGGTAACAAACATTCGCTCCGCAGCGGTCAACGCGCTGCGGATTGAGTTTTTCGGCAAAACGGCCCACGCTGGCATGGCACCATGGTTGGGGCGCAGCGCAATGCACGCCGCCGAGTTGTTCCTCCACGGCGTCAATCTCATGCGCGAGCATGTCGAGCCGACCGCCCGCATTCACTACATCGTTGAGGATGGTGGCCTCGCGCCGAATATCGTGCCGGATTACGCGCGCATCAAGCTGTTTGTGCGCGACGTGGACCGCGTGCATGTCGAAGCCAGTACCGAATGGCTCAAGCAAATTGCCGAGGGCGCGGCGCGCGCCACGCAGACCCGCGCCGAAACGCTGGTGTACAACGGCATGTACGATTTGCTGCCGAATAACCCGCTGGCCGAGCGCTTGCAGACCCACATGGAGCGCATCGGCGTGCCGAGCTACTCCGACGAGGAACTGGCGTTCGCCCGCGAATTGCAGCAGAACTTCGGCGTCGAGCCGGCTGGCATGACCACGGCCACGCAGCCGCTGCCGCCCGACGGCACAACCATGGGCGCGTCGACCGACGTGGCCGATGTGAGCTGGATCACGCCGACCATGGGCTGCGGCATGCCGACCATGCCGCTGGGCGTTAGCGTGCATACCTGGGCGGCGACCGCCAGCCACGGCACCAGCATCGGCAAGAAGGGCGCAATATACGCCATGCGGGCGCTCGCGCTGCTCGGCGCTGATCTCGTGACCGACGCCGATTTGCGGCAGTCAGCCCGCGCCGATTTCGCGCAACGCACCAACGACACCCGCTACACATCGCCGCTGCCGCTCGACATGAAGCGCCCACTTGCGCTGGAGGAAGCGGTGACACGATGACACGATGACACGGTGATATGAGCATTACGCATTACGTTTCATGTTTCGCTCTTTATACCAAAGGAGAAGAAATGCCTGTCGGCACCACCAACACCATCATTGCTGGCAGCGGCGTTCATCATATCGCCGTGCAAGCCCGCGACTGGGAGGAATCGCTCAAGCTGTACCGCGCCGTGCTCGGCATGCCCATCGTAGCGGAGTTCGGCTCGCCGGAGCGCAAAGTCGTGCTGCTCGACATCGGCGACGGCAGCCACATTGAACTGTTCCAGCCGACCGCCAGCACGCCCGCGCCCGGCAGCGCCGCGCCCAATGACCCAATCACGCACCTGGCGCTTGCGACCACCGACACCCGCGCCGCGACCGAGCATGTGCGCGCCGCTGGCTACGAGATCACCACTGAGCCGAAAGACGTGCAGCTTGGGCCAATCGCCGCAACGATCTCATTCTTCAAAGGGCCGAACGGCGAAAGCATTGAGTTTTTTCAAGTGCATTGAGATCCGGATGCTATGAATATGAGCATTGTCATGCTGAATGAAGTGAAGCATCTCGGTGCGAGATCGATGAGATAGTTCGCTACGCTCACCATGACAATGTTTCAACCATGTAGCGTCTCACATCAATACCCCGCCTGCTTATCGACCTGATTACGAAGTGGCGCGCCATCGCGGAAGCGCCGCAGATTATCGAGGAAGATCGCCATGGCGCGCTCGTTGTAGCGCGGCGTCATGCCCGCGTAGTGCGCCGTGATGATCACCTGCTCCATGTCCCACAGCGGCGACTCGGGCGGCAGCGGCTCCTCCTCGAACACGTCCAGCCCGGCTCCAGCAATCCAGCCTTCGCGCAGCGCTTGCACGAGCGCCGTCTCGTTTATCGTGCCGCCGCGCCCGATGTTGATCAGATAGGCGGTTGGTTTCATGGCGCGCAGTTCGTTCGCGCCGATCATGTTGCGCGTGGATTGGCTCAACGGCACAGTCAGCACCACCACGTCAGCATGCGGTAGCCGTTCGCGCAACTGGTCTGGCCCGTACATGGCTGCTACATGCGCGACGTTCTGCGATGCATTGTTTCGGATGCCTTCGACGCGCATGCCGAGCGCCTCGGCGAGCAGCGCCGTCCGCTCGCCGATCGCGCCGACGCCAACGAGCAGCATGGTTTTCTCGGCCAGTTCGAAGACATCCGCCGTAGTGCCGCGCCACCATTCACGCCTGGTCTGGGCGCGCACGGCATGATGCAGCGCCCGCGCAAACATCAGCAGCATGCCGATGATGTGTTCGCTGATTTGGATAGGATGCACGCCCGAAGCATTTGTCAGCACAAAATCCATCTCGACCGCTTCGGGATGGCGCAGCAGCCAGTCCGCGCCCGCGCCCCACTGCTGAAACCAGCGCAGTTTGGGCATGCGCGGCACAAGCTCGGTTGGCACATGGCCTGCGGCGATTTCGATGTCGTCGAGCATGCCCTCGATCTGGCTTCGGTCGCGCGTCACGACTACGCGCAAGTCGGGAACGAGCGCCTGAACAGCATCAACCTGATCTCTGGTAAGTTCCTCCGGCTCAAGATACATCAGCAGCACGCCCATGTTCATCTCCTTTTGCTACCTCGTTCTCGCGCATCATACCAGCGGAGGCATGGACACGCAAAAAGCAGCGCAATCTATTGATGCGCTGCTGTAAGTAACACGAATTACACGGTTGCCTGGCGCCGCCCGTTGAAACCGGCGGCTAGGACACGAAGCCCGTTGGAAACGGGCTGCACAGGCCGTTTCCAACGGCCTTCGCATGCCAGCACACGGCTTCAGCCGTCGCGCGGCAAATGCACCGCGTAACTCCCATAAGTAACGCGATGTTGCGAAAACTTATGTCCAGCTTGTCTCAATCTGCGGCGGCTTGAGCAGCGTCTGCGCCACCACGCAATACTGCTCGGTCTTTTCGCGCAGCGCCTGTAACTGCTCGCTGGTCGCGTTTGGCGCGTCAATTGCGAAGTTCAGCCGAATGTTCTCGAAACCGACCGGCACATCGCGGGCGATGCCCAGCGTGCCGCGCAGATCGAGGTCGCCCTCGGCTGTCACTTCGATCTGCTCGGTAGCGATACCCATGGCCGTGGCGACCATCTGGCAGGTAATCTGCGCGCAGGCAGCCAGCGCGCCCAGCAGCAGATCGCCCGAGCATGCCGCGCCGCCCGGCCCGCCGACGCCGCTGTGGGCCTCGGCCTGGTACACCGCCCGGCCAATGTCTACCGAGCATGCGACCGGCGTGGAAAGCTGGCTGCTACGCGCCGTCAGCGTGATGCGCGCTGTGTCGGGCGTGCTGCGGTATTGATCTTTTAATGGTTTTTGTAACGAGCGAAGATCCATGATCGTTCCTTTTTTAGCGACCTTTGTACGTGTCGGTCCAGTGCAACAAGCGCTGCTCGCCATACTGTAACATTGCATCGGTCAGTTTGCCAATCAGCGCCAGCAGCACAATGCTCAGCACAATGATGTCGGCACGGCCCGTATTCTGCCCGTCAATCAGCAGGAAGCCCAGCCCGCGCGAGGCGGCGATCAGTTCGGCGGCGACCAGGAAGAGCCAGCCCTGCGCCAGCCCGATTCGCAGCCCGGTGATCAGCGACGGCAGCGCCGCTGGCAGCAGCACCTGCCGCGCGAGCGTCAGGCCGCGCAGCCCGTAGGCATAGCCAACCTCGATCAGCTTGCGGTCGATCTGGCGGATGCCCGCGACGAAGTTCGTGTACACTGGAAAGAACACGCCAATTGCCACCAGCGTGACTTTCGGGCCTTCGTCCAC
>DASTWM010000307.1:0-3028 GCA_035765855.1 Roseiflexaceae bacterium | reverse complement strand
ACTCGAGCACGGCGAGTTGTCCGTCGTCCCTGGCGCCGTAGAACGGGTGCAGGACCATCCCGTCGATCCAGCCAAAGACGGTCGTGGTAGCGGCAACACCCAGCGCCAGAGTAAGCACTGCGACCGCCGTCAGGGTTGGCGTCCGGCGGAGGACACGCACCGCATACCGGAGGTCTTCAAGGATGCCTCGCATGTGGTTTCCTGCCCTTTGGATGCAGGTTGGGTTCCCAAGGAGGCGCTTGATTCTATTGAGCGATAGAGTCACCCGCTGGTCGATTTTCGTGGTTCGGGTGTCCGAAAATGGGACCCGCCCTTCACGATTTGTAGCGGATTGCAACGGTGTGGCCGCAGACCGAATAAGTCGAGTCGCATCTCGGGAATCGTTCCGGGAGCAGGGCGGCGGTATGCGTACAGGCGCAGGATTTCGCTGCCTTTCGGTATCCACATTGACCGGTTGTCGCTAGGCTTGATCGGAAATGACGCAGCGCAATACTGCTGAGGGGCAGCGGTGATGTGGACCGCGCGTCATTTTCGATAAGCAGACTAGAAGGAAGCCGCTGGTGGGTGTGGCGGGCGCGGCTATGGAGAAAGAACCCAGATGGCACGCTCGAGAGCTGACTGGGTTTTGGGCGAGCGTGAGGATGCGCTGCTGAAAGCAGCAGACTTTTGCTGTAGTGACGGCTCGATAGGGGCACTGAGAATGCCGATCTGACCGATCAAAGGGGCGTGCAGGCACACGAGTGGGTAGGTGTGCCGGAAGCACATCGAATCGCCAGAAATGTCCTGCAGCATTACGAAGTATCGAGAGCGGGACATTGTCGAAAAAGTTCCGCAGCCGTGAATAACTGTCGTATTGCCATGCGGGCTCCGCACTGAGGGCAATGCCAGACGGCAGGCTGTTCGCGACCTGCGGTGAGCACTGGTGGCGAAACGTCCAGCAGTTGTCGGCACAGCACCAGCGAATGAGTGCGGAAGCGATTGGCTAGAAAGCCGAAGTGCCGGATGCGCACAAAGCCCTTTGGCAGCACGTGGAGAAAGAATCGCCGCAGGAACTCAGTAGCGGTGAGTGTCATCACCTTTTGTGCACTGCCGTGAGCGTAGTCTTTCCACTGAAAGCTAACGCGCTCGCCGTCGAAGGCGGTGAGGCGGTGGTTGGAAATGGCGACACGATGCGTGTAGCGGCCGAGATAGCGCAGCACTTGCATCGGTCCGCCGAAGGGTGCCTTAGCGTAGACCACCCAGCGCCGCAGATGCAGCCTGCGAAGAAGCTTCGCGAACTGTCTGGGTTCGGCAAGCAAGGCCGCTGCCCCGCTGCGACAGAGTTTGCCGCGTCGCCGCAGCCGCTTGAGTCCGGCGATGAACTTGCCGCGGAACACTTTGCGAAGCACTGGAATCGGCAGGAAGAAGTTGCTCCTGGCTGAGATCCATCGACCGTGATCGGGCGCGAGGCCGCCGGCCGGTACAACGCAATGGATGTGAGGATGCAACAGCAGATTCTGTCCCCACGTATGCAGGATGGCAATGACGCCAATCTCAGCGCCAAGGCGTTGAGGGTTTGCCGCTACTTCCAGCAAGGTGGCGGAAGCAGCGGCAAACAGCAGATCGTAGAAGCAGCGCGGGTTCTCGAGCGCGAGCACGTTCAGTTCATGTGGAATGCTGAAGACGACATGGAAGTAAGCTGTGGGCAGGACTTCCTGTTCGCGGGCTGAAAGCCAACGCTGGCGCGCCTGTGTCTGGCACTTGGGGCAATGCCTGTTACGGCACGAGTTATAGGAAATGGCCTGATGACCGCAGCCTGGACAGGCGTCGAGGTGACCACCCAAAGCTGCCGTGCGGCAGTTTTGGATAGCACGGAATACTTTCAGTTGCTGAAAGCTGAAGCTCGACTGGTATCTGTCGAGAAAGCGGTTGCCTTGTGCGCGAATGAGATCGGCCACCTCCAGGGTGGGCCGGCTCATTTTTGTCTTTTGCGAGTGTAGAGACGGTCTGATGTGGGCGAGATCGTAAGACGATCAAGCGGATTCACCGTCTTCTCCAGATGGCGGCGCGACAGATGCAAATAAATGCTGGTTGCTTCCAGATCGGCGTGCCCGAGCAACACTTGGATGGTTGCCAGATCGGCCCCATCTTCCAGCAAGTGCGTGGCAAAGCTGTGGCGCAACATGTGTGGACTGACGCGCTTCTTGATACCGGCGTGTTGTGCCGCATCGTTACAGGCATGCCAGACCGACTTGTCGCTCAGGTGATTGCCCTTTTCTCGGGGCTCGCCAGGGAACAGCCACGTTTTAGGCTTCTTCCAGCGCCAGTATTCGCGCAGTGTTTCGAGCAGCCTGGGACAAAGCAGCACATCACGATCCTTGCCACCTTTTCCTTTGTGAATGTGAATGACCATGCGTTCGCTGTCGATGTCCTCCACGCGCAAGCGAACCAGTTCAGTGCGCCGCATCCCGGTGGAATACAACGCCATGAGGATGGCGCGTCGTTGGAGATTACCCGCCGCCTCAATCAGGCGGGCAACCTCGTCTGGGCTCAATACTCGCGGAATGCGGTGATGCGAGTACTTCGGGTAAGGGATCGAATCCATCGGTAGCCGTCGTTTCAGCGCGCGCCGGAAAAAGAAGCGCAGCGCGGCGACGTGGTTGACGACTGTGCCCACGGCTAGCTCTCGTTCGTGCAACAGATGCGCCTGCCATTGCCTGATGTGATCCGGGCCGAGCCGGTCGGGTGGCTTACCGAAGTATTTTGCGAATCTCTCGACAGTGCCGAGATAGCCGCGTATAGTTTCAGAAGAGAAGTTGCGACGCTGGAGTTCTTCCAGCATCAATTTGCGAAGTCGGGTCACAGGGACCTCCTTGTGACCCGCTACTCTATCTACCTTTCACCAGAGGTCACCGCCGACGCGCTAGCGTCCGCCGCCCAGCGGCTTTGTTCTTGTCGGCAAACCGGAACTATGATTGACGAACGGGTTGTCATCCAGCATCTAGTAACCCGTTGGAAGTAGCGAAACCACTTTGCGTCTAATCTGCAA
>DASTWM010000306.1:0-6489 GCA_035765855.1 Roseiflexaceae bacterium | reverse complement strand
CTCGCGGCCTACGGCGAGCGCTTTCGGACGCAGCAGTTCGCACTGGCCGATCATGCCTGGCGCAGCCCTGCATGGCCGGTGCATGCGATAATTTCGTCGCTCACGATTCATCATCTGGATGATGCGGGAAAGGAAACGCTCTATAGCGATGTATTCCGCATGCTCGCGCCGGGCGGCGTGTTCGTCGTCGCCGATCTGGTGCAGCCTGCCAATTTGCTTGCCCAGCGCGTGGCAGAGCGCGAGTGGGACCGCGCCGTTGAGGAGCGCTCCGTGAAACTGGACGGCAACACCGACGCGCTGGCGCTGTTTGAGCAGGAAAAGTGGAATCTTTACCGCTATCCCGATCCTGTTGATATGCCCTCGCGGCTATTCGACCAGCTTCGATGGCTCGAAGCGGCTGGCTTCCGCGATGTAGACGTGTACTGGATGCGGGCCGGGCATGCCATATTTGGCGGCACAAAGCGCGTGTAGGTTGTACACGTGCCGCCAGGTTCGACAAAAATGAAATGAGTTATTTCGTGCCGTTTGTGCCATTTGGCGAATGATCGTGCGCATCGCCTTCGATTTGCGCGACCTTCTTTGCAGCGTTGGCCGCACGAATAGCAGCGAGGCGGGCGGCTTTATCGTCGGCAGGCTGCGGCGCTTGTGCTGGTTCCTGGCGTTCGATTCTTGGTTCTTCTGCAGCCTTCTTCGCGGTATTCGCGGCACGAATAGCAGCGAGGCGGGCGGCTTTATCGTCGGCAGGCGCAGTGGGTTGTGGCGCGCCTTCTGCCACGCCATTGGCGTCGGTTTTCCTGGCAGCATTACGGGCGCGAATCGCTGCTAACCGAGCTGCTTTATCGTCGGCAGGCGCAGTGGGTTGTGGCGCAGCATCTGTGGTGCCATTGGTTTCTGCTTGTTTTGCAGCGTTACGGGCGCGGATAGCAGCGAGACGCGACGCTTTGTCGTCGGCGGGCGTGCTACCTTCGTCCTTCGTCGTTTGTCCTTCGTCAGCAACGCTTGGCTGCTCAATGACCTGCGTAGCTTTGAGTTTCTCCGCTACCTGCGGCGCAATGCCGATCAGCCCTGAACGCCGCTTCACTGCGTTCTGGAGCTTCTTGTAAGCGTTGTCTCTGGCTTCGGCCCAGAACGACGGCGCAATCTGCTCGTAATATGAGACAGGCCGGTCCAACCCGGCCTTGTCGATCGTCAGGCCGCCATGCTCATCGGTCGACAACTCGAACTCATGGTCCATCTTAATGGCCTCGAACGGGCATACCTCGGCGCACAGGCCGCAGCTCATGCATGCGTCGTACTCGATCAGGAACTCAGCCGCCGCAGGAACAGGCTTGCCGGTATTCGGGTCTTTTTCCTGCGTGATATGAATGACTTGCGGCGGGCAGATGCGCTCGCACTGAAAGCATGAGGTACAGAGCTCTTGCCCGCTTTCGTCGTCATACAGCAAGATCGGGAAATTACGAAACGCGTCCGGCAGCGTCAGCCGTTCCTCAGGGTATTGCACCGTGAACATGCCGCTGGTCTCGCTTGGATTGGTTAGCTTTTTCGTGAACGCATCGCGGAAGTGGCGCATGATCACACCCAGGCCAGCGGCCATGCCCTGACCATAGCGCAGTTGGATCTCGCCGCGATCAACAACGTATGCGTGTCCTCGTTCGAATTCAGTAGTCATAAGTTAGTAGGAACAAAGGACAAAGCATAAAGAACAAGGAATTATGCCCTTTGTTCTCTGCGCTTGTTCTTTGTTCTATTATCGGTCTACTTCCCCAAGCACAATGTCAATACTCCCAAGAATCACGACAATATCTGCGACCTTGTGACCGCGACACATGTCGCCCAGCGGCGTCAGATTAATGAACGACGGCGCGCGCACTTTATAGCGGTACGGGCGCGGCGAGCCATCGCTGACGAGATAAAAGCCAAGCTCGCCCTTGGGCGATTCGACCCGCCCGTACGCATCGCCGGTCGGCGGGCGCAGCGCCTTCTGCTTGCCAATGTCGGCAAACGCCGGGTTGATATGCTCGCCGCTCGTCTGCGGCAGCCGCTCAATCACCTGCTGCACGATACGATAGCTTTGCCGCATCTCCTCGATCCGCACCAGAAATCGGTCGTACACATCGCCAACTGAACCGATCGGCACATCGAAATCAAGCTGGTCGTACACGCTGTATGGTTCGGCCTTGCGTATGTCGTACGCGATGCCTGAGGCGCGCAGCAGCGGCCCTGTCACGCTGTATAGAAGCGCCACTTCTCTGGGCAACGTGCCGACGCCAATCGAGCGCACCCGCAGAATCTCATTGTCGCGCAGCAGCCGCTCGAACTCATCGAAAAAGGACGGCAGCCCTTGCATGAGTTGCTTCAATTCCGGCATGAACTCAGGCGGCAGGTCGCGCCACACGCCGCCGAAGCGGAAATAATTGCACATCATGCGCGCGCCGCTCGCCATTTCGAACAAATCGAGAATCTTCTCGCGCTCGCGCATGCCGAAGGCCAGAGGTGTCTGCCATGCGCCCATGTCGTTGATCAAAAAACCGATTGCTGCGGCATGGTTCTGGATGCGCGTCAATTCGGCCATCAGCACGCGAATGTAATTCGCCCGCTCCGGTACCTCGATGCCAGCCAGTTTCTCGACCGCCACAGCCAGCGCGAAGTTATTGGCCATGGAGTTAAAGTAATCAAGCCGGTCGGTGTAGGGCATGCACTGAATGTAGGTCGAGACCTCCGCAAGTTGCTCATGGTTGCGGTGCAGGTAGCCGAAGACTGGCTTGAGGTCTACAACGGTCTCGCCATCCACCGTTGCGATCAGCCGGAACACACCGTGCGTCGAAGGGTGCTGCGGGCCAATGTTGATTTGTAGTTCTTCGGTCTTTAACATAAGTTTTGAGTTTTGAATGGTGCGTTTTGAGTTTTGAGGATTCCAATTCAAAACTCAAAACTAAGAACTCATTCACCCTCGGTCATATACTTGTCGCCCTGCTTCGGGAAATCCTTGCGCATGGGATGGCCTTCGAACTCGTCCCACATGTACACCCGCCGCAGGTTTGGATGACCATCGAAACGCACACCAAACAGGTCGAACGCCTCACGCTCCTGCAAATCAGCGCCCGGCCACCATGGCGTCATCGAAGGCACCATCGCGCGGTCGCGCGGCACGCGTGTTTTCACCACCAGCGGCGGCCCGCCCTCGACGTTGACGAAATGATAGACTAGCTCAATGACGCCTTCGGCAAGATAATCCACGGCTGTAATGTTCGAGAGCAGTTGGTAGCCAAGCTGATCGCGCATGTAGCGGGCCACGTCTGGCAGGCGAACTGCCGCTACCACAACGTCGTTCGTCGCAAGTAGCGCTACTGGTTGCTCCGCGCCCTTCCGGGCAGGCGGCGTGGCCCGGTCGCCATCATGGGCTGTTCCGTCTGTAACAAATTGTTGCTGGAGAACTGCGCCGGGCATATCGTGATTGAGCCGCTCGCGCAGGTCTGTCGGGCTGAGCCTAGGCATGATCGACCTCGGCCACGTCTGGCTCCTCGTCGCGCTCGGCGGCCTGTTCGACATGCTCGTCCATGATCGGGAACTGCCGCGCGATCTCGGGATGTTCGATTTGCCCGGAACGTGTTTCGCCGCGCTCCGGCGAGGTATAGTGGCTGAGGAGCGGCAGCCCGCCGACCGGGTCCACAAGTTCGCCGTCGATCTCAAGGCCGTGCTTGCCGAAGGTTGGGATCGGGAAGTCTTTGGCCTCGCGCTTGCCATACCAGCGCACGCGGTTGAGCTTTTGATTATCAATCTGGGCTTGCAGCGTCATGAGCGCGTGCAGCAATGCTTCCGGGCGCGGCGGGCAGCCGGGAATGTAGACGTCCACGGGAATGAACAGGTCGATGCCGCGCAGCACGTTGTAGCCGTCGCGGAACGGTCCGCCCGACGTCGCGCATGCGCCCATCGAGATGACGTAACGCGGCTCGGGCATCTGGTTATACAGGCGCACGACCTGCGGAGCCATTTTCTTGGTCACAGTGCCAGCGACGATCATGAGGTCGGCCTGGCGTGGCGATGCGCGGAACATCTCGGCCCCAAAGCGCGCCAGATCGAAGCGCGCCAGGCCAGTCGCCATCATCTCGATCGCGCAGCATGCCAGCCCGAATGACATCGGCCAGATCGACGAACGCCGACCCCAGTTGTAAAATTTATTGACATTGCTGAGAAACACGCCCTGTTTCTCAAGCTCAAGCTGTGTATTTTGATTATCCGACATCATTATGACCTCAAAGCGTAGAGCGTAGAGCGCTAAACACAAGCTTGTTATGAATCGCCTGAGCGGGATGGTTCAACGTTCTATGCGCTGCGTTCTACGTTTCATCAGACCCACTCCAGCGCGCCCTTTTTCCACACGTAGACCAGCCCAGCCGCCAGAATCGCCAGGAAAACCGCCATTTCCACAAGCGCGAAGACACCAAGCTGGTTGAATGCTACGGCCCATGGGTACAGGAAAATAACCTCGACGTCGAAAATCACGAACGCCAGGGCATACAAATAGTATTGTACTTTGAACTGCACATGGATATCGCCAATCGCCTCAAGACCGCACTCGTAGGTGTCGAGCTTGGTTTCAGTGGGGCGGCGGGGCCGTATGAAGCGGGCGGCAACCAGCGGAAGCATCGGAAATGTCACTGCGGCGATAAGAAAAAGACCGACCAGTGCATAGTTTGCAAGCACAGCAACACTCCTTTGTGGGATTGTTGTTTACGAAAGCAGGATGGCGCAGCGTGCATGCGCTTCGTTGCGACACATTGTTCAGTATAGCACAATCGGGTGAGCTACCGCAAGCACTTATGTTCGTACGAGCCGCATTTCAACGCGCCCCACCCGAATAATATCGCCGTCCTCAACCGTGGTGGCGTCGCGCACCTCGATTTCGTTGACAAACGTGCCATTGGTGCTCTTCATGTCCTCCAACAGCCAGTCATCGCCACGCAATTCGAGCCGGGCGTGCTGCGCCGATAAGAATGAGTCGTTCAGCGCAATTTCACAGTTTTCCATGCTGCGGCCAATGATGTTGCTGGGACCAAGAGGAAATGTTTTGCCAACTGGCACGCTGCTCTGTCCGGAACGGATCACAACCAGATCGCCGTAGGGACTGCGGGCCGGATTGCTGCTGGGAGCGCGCCCCGCCGCGCGCAAATCGCGGATCACGAAGCGCAGCACCTGCCATAAAAAAAAGTATAGCAGCAGAACCAGCGCGATGCGAAGCAGCAGAATGATAAGTCCTAGCGAGGTATTGGTGATGTCGGTCATATTGTCTGATGTGTAATGCTTGATGTGTAATACTTGATGCTTGGTCATTGAGGCGGTCCACGTATCAAGTATCAAGTATCAAGTATCAAGTATTATTTATGCTTCCTTGAAGGCTACTTCCAGACCGCCGAGCGAAATCACATCGCCGTCGCGCAACGCACGCTCCTCGACTGGCTCGCCGTTCACGTATGTGCCGTTTGTGGAGCTGAGATCCGTGATCCAGAAGCGACGCGAACGGTAGCGCAACTGCGCATGGTTGCGTGACACGCGTGTGTCTTCCAGAATAACATCGTTGTTCAGCCCACGCCCCACTGTCAATAGCGTGCTTTCCATGGGAATGACATGCGTTCCTGACGGAGTCTGAAGGAGCAAACGGGCGCGCGGCTGTTGGCTGGCTGTTTGGATGACTTGTGTATGAGCGGCGGTTTCGTCCGGCGCGGGGCCGCTGCTTGTCTCAGCCACAACCTGAATCGTACGGCGCGGCACGCTGGCATCCTCGGAGAGTTCAACGCGTGGGTGTTCGACCATGGTGAAGCCGCGTTCTTGCGCAAGGTCGCTCAGATAGGTTGCCATTTCGCGCTCCACATCATTGCGGATCGGCTGAAAGGCATCGAAATCCTGCGGATTCAGATAGGCGCGGTACAGATTCGGCACAATGATGCGGCGCACGCTGATCATCTGGTGCGCTTCCATAGCGCGCTCCAGCCGCTTGGCGATCTCCGATGGCTGGATCGGGCTGCGAAACAGGCGCGCGACCGATCCTTCCACCATGTTTTCCATGAACGATTCAAAGCGGGCAAGCGCGGACATAGATCTGCTCCAAAGATGAAAAGACGCGCACTATGGCGCGTATCTATTGTACCATGACTAGCGAGAAGGTCGCATAATGGTTTTCAATCTGAGACGCTCAAATTTACAATCAGAAAGGTACCCAAGGGTGAGTTGCATGACTGCATTGAAGAGCAAAGCGGAGATATAGCAAGGAAGGTTGTAGCAGCGCATTATGCAGCTTTTAAATAGCAAAAATCCCTCACGACATGAGCCGTGAGGGATTTTTGCGTTTGGGTGGTAGCGGCGGGTGGATTCGAACCACCGACCTTCGGGTTATGAGCCCGACGAGCTGCCACTGCTCCACGCCGCGCTGGGTGGGCGCGCGGACCTTGTCTCCCAGCGGGACCCCGCGAGTACCTGCGGTGCTGCGGTGTT
>DASTWM010000305.1:0-6028 GCA_035765855.1 Roseiflexaceae bacterium | reverse complement strand
ACAGGGCGGAAGGGGAAAGCGCCGCGCTCGCGGCGATTGCTGAGATGCCGGAACCAGATCGCGTCATGGCCCAGCGGATCCATGAGATCATCACGGCCAGCGCGCCAGATCTCTGGCCGAAAACCTGGTATGGCATGCCCGCGTATGCCAGGGACGGCAAGATCGTCTGCTTCTTCCAGGCCGCGGCGAAGTTCAACGCGCGGTACGCGACGCTCGGCTTCAACGACACGGCAAACCTCGACGAAGGTGGCATGTGGCCGACCGCCTTCGCGCTGACGGAGTTAACCGCCGCCGAGGAGGCGAGGATCAGCGCGCTCGTGAAGCAAGCGGTGAGCTGAGGACTGAGCGTATATCAAGTAGCCTTTTGGGGCTGCATAACGAGGAGGTTCCCCATGAATCAAGGTATCAAAACAGTCATTTATCCCGTCACGGATTTGGCCCGCGCCAGGGCGAGATTTCAAACATTGTTGGGCGTCGAACCCTATGCGGATTCGCCGTATTACGTTGGCTTCAAGGTTGGAGACATGGATATTGGCCTGGACCCCAACGGCCACAAGGATGGCATGACCGCCTATTACAGCGTTGATGATATCAAGCAGAGCCTTCAATTCCTTCTGGAGGCTGATGCACAAATCGTGCAGGAGATCAATGATGTTGGCGGGGGAAGGCTGATTGCCTCGGTGCGGGACGCCGACGGCAACATCATCGGGCTTCTTCAGGGTTGATACATTGCTCGCCGGCCGCCACTTCCTCGCACAACAGGCGTGAGCGTGCTGAGCCGGAACAAAAAGGAGTAAAGGATGCCCCGGGAATTCATCGAGATACGCGGCGCCCGTGAAAACAATCTGAAAAATGTGTCGTTGCGTATTCCCAAGCGCGAGATCACGATCTTCACCGGGGTATCCGGTTCCGGCAAATCGTCGATCGTCTTTGATACCATCGCCGCCGAAGCGCGCCGCCAATTGAACGAAACCTTCAGTACCTTCGTCCGCAACTTCCTGCCGCGCTACGCCCAGCCCGACGCAGACGCCATCGAAAACCTGAGCATGGCGATTGTCGTTGACCAGAAACATCTCGGCGGCGGATCCCACTCGACGGTGGGGACGATTACCGATATTTATTCCGTGCTGCGCCTGCTGTACTCGCGCGTCGGGCAGCCGTTCGCGGGCTATTCCAATGCCTTTTCGTTCAACGATCCGCAGGGCATGTGTCCGGAGTGCAATGGCATTGGCCGCAAAATCGGCGTCGATCTCGACAAGTTTCTTGACACATCAAAATCGCTCAACGACGGGGCGGTCTTGTACCCGGAATATGCCGTAGAAAGCTGGGGGTGGAATATCCTGATTCAGTCGGGGTTGTTCGATAACGGCAAAAAGCTGGACGACTACAGCGAAGAAGAGATGAATCTGCTGCTCCACAGCAAACCCTACAAAGTTAGGATGGACTTTGGCGGCAAACCTGTCAACCTGACCTTTGAAGGCATTGTCGATAAGTTCAGCCGCAAGTACATCACGGGCGACGTGAAAAGCTACTCCGAGCGCACGCAGAAATCGGTAGCGCCCTTCATGACCTACGGGCCATGTACGCTCTGCAAAGGCGCGCGACTCAGCCAGGCGGCGCTCGGCTGCATGATCAATGACCGCAACATTGCCGAGCTCTCGGCAATGGAAATTGACGAACTGATCGAGGTCATTCGGGCGATCAACGACCCCATCGCCGCGCCAATGGTCGCCTCGCTGATCGAACGGCTCCAGCACATGATCGATATTGGCCTGGAATACCTGAGTCTGAGTCGCGCAACCGATACGCTGTCGGGCGGCGAGTCGCAGCGCATCAAGATGGTCAAACACCTGGGCAGCAGCCTTGTGGATGTGCTGTACGTCTTTGACGAACCCAGCATCGGCATGCACCCGCGCGACGTACACCGCCTGAACGAGCTGCTGCAAAAGCTGCGTGATAAAGGCAACACCGTGATCGTGGTCGAACATGATCCCGACGTCATCAAAGTCGCCGATCATGTAGTTGATGTCGGGCCATTCGCCGGAACGCGTGGCGGGACAATCGTCTTCGAGGGCAGTTTCGCCGACCTGCTGAACGCCGATACCCTGACGGGCCGCCACATGAAACAATCGATGCCCATCAAAAGCACATTCCGCGAGCCAACGGGCAAACTGCCGATTACCAACGCCAGGACCAATAACCTGCAAAACGTCAGCGTTGATCTGCCGACCGGCGTCCTGACCGTGGTCACGGGTGTCGCCGGGTCCGGCAAAAGTTCGCTCATCCACCAGACCTTTCTACGGCAGCACCCCGACGCGATTGTGATCGACCAGTCGCCGGTTGGCGTTTCCAGCCGCTCGAATCCCGCCACCTATACCGGAATCATGGACGAGGTCCGCAAGACGTTTGCCAAAGTCAACAAGGTCAGCCCGTCGCTGTTCAGTTTCAATTCGAAAGGCGCATGCGAACATTGCCAGGGGCTGGGCGTCGTCTACACCGAGCTGGCGTACATGGACGAGGTCAAAATGCCGTGCGAAATATGCGGCGGCAAGCGTTTCAAGGACGAAGTGCTGGCCTACACATTCCACGACAAATCGATCTCGGATGTCTTGAACATGCCTGTCCGGGCAGCCTTGGCTTTTTTTGACACCAGAGAGGTGGCGAAAGACGTCATGCGCAAGTTGCACGCCTTGAGCGACGTCGGTTTAGACTACCTGACACTTGGTCAGCCGCTGAGTACCCTGTCTGGCGGCGAATGCCAGCGCATCAAGCTTGCCAGCGAGCTGCACAAAAAAGGCAGCGTGTATGTGATGGACGAGCCAACCACCGGCCTGCACATGTCGGACATCGGTCACCTGCTCGCGATCATGAACCGCCTGGTGGATGCCGGAAATACAGTGATTGTGATCGAACACAACCTTGATATTATCAGGAACGCCGACTGGATCATCGACATGGGGCCGGAAGGCGGCAACAAGGGCGGGAAAGTCATGTTTGAGGGCACACCGCAGCAACTGCTGAACGCGCCGCATTCACTCACCAGCGCTTATCTGCGCAATTGATGGGATAAGCTGATCATAGCCCTGATCACGGAGTTCGCAGGGATGCACCATGGATGCGTGGACGCAGCATGTGCTGCGTCCGTTGGCCTGAATGATGTATAACCACCGCTCAACTACGCGCCCTGATATGAACGATCCAGCAACTCGACGATATGATGCACTTCCATGCCGCTGTGGCGCGTGCGCAGCCCGCTGGAAAGCTGCAAATGGCAGCCCGGATTCGCCGTCACAATCATGTCGGCCCTGGTCGCCTCGGCGTTGTCGAGCTTGCGGTTGCCGAGCCGTGCCGCCATCTCTGGCTGCGTGACGTTGTAGATGCCCGCCGAGCCGCAGCACAGCGCCGATTCATGCATCTCCACCAGCTTCAGGCCGGGAATGGATTTGAGCAGCTTGCGCGGCTGCGCGGTGATGCGCTGCGCATGGGCGAGGTGGCACGGCTCCTGGTATGTCACAGTAACATCCACAGGCTTGAGGTCGGCGGTGTTCAGTTCGATTGCCGCCAGAAACTCGCTGATGTCTTTCACTTTCTGCGCGAAGGCATGCGCCCGCGCCGCCCATGCCGCGTCGTCGTGGAGCAGGTGGCCGTACTCCTTCATGGTCGAGCCGCAGCCCGCCGCATTCACGATAATCGCGTCGACGCCCAGCCCTTCGAACGCCTCAATGTTGCGCCGCGCGAGTTCGCGCCCGCCGTCCATGTCGCCGCCGTGGGTGTGCAGCGCGCCGCAGCAGCCCTGATCGGGCGGCAGCACTACGGTGCAGCCGTTCTTTTGCAATACGCGAATCGTCGCGGCGTGAATGTCGGAGAAGGCGGTTGACATGATGCAGCCACTGAGCAGCGCCACGACGGCGCGCTCCGTGCCTTCCGCCGGAAAGATCTGGCCCTGCGGCACCACAAATTCGTCGCACATGCGCGGCAGCAGCGCTTCGCTCTCGTCGAGCCGCATCGCTTTGAGGATACCGGAGCGGCGGGCGATCCACTGCGCGCCGGTGCGCTGGTACAGCCACATCATGCGCGAGAACAGCCGGAATAGATCCATGCGCCTGAACATCATGCCGAACACGCTGCTGCGCGTCAGTTTCACCAGCAACGGGTGCGGCGGCAGGCGGTCTTCATTGCGCGCATGCTCGATCTGCGTGCGAGACGCCTCCAGAATTTGCCCGTACATCACGCCGCTGGGACACACGGCCTCGCATGCGCGGCAGTTCAGACACTGGCTCATCTGCTCCTGAAACACGGCGCTTTCCATGCCGATGCGCCCTTCCGACACGGCCTTCATCAGGTAGATGCGCCCGCGCGGCGACGACATTTCCACGCCGGTTTCACGATACGTTGGGCAGGAAGACAGGCACAATCCACAATGGACACACGTATTTATCACGTCGTCGCTTGGCACGTCGGGGCCAGCAAAAGGCACATGCGCCGCTGGCGCTTGAGGCTCTGCAATCATCGCCTTCCTCAGCTCGTTTAAGAGTATAAAAGAGTGTGGAGAAGATAGAGGATTGAGGATAGAAGAGATTTCATCCATCTTCTATCTTCCTTTTAGTCGCTATCTATGCAACTATACCACAACTTTCAGGTCAGTGGTATACTGCGCATGGTTATCTGGAAATGTTATACCTCACATGGAGGATTTTCTCATGAGCAATAGCGCTGACGCGACCGAGCTCGACCTGGTTGTCGGTTCGCTCCACACGACCACGCCAGAGGAAGATCGCGAGCAGTACGAAGAAGAGCGCGAGTGGTTGTCTGACATTCAGGATCTGCTGCGCGAAGAAGGCGTCGAAGCCGATCTGCTGTCGAACCCCGGCACCGAGGTGTGGGAGGGCGGCATCGATCGCTTCATGGATTTGTACGAACTGCGGATTCTGGCGGCCTATCTTGAGCGCGGCAAAGATGTGTCAGGCGTGCTGGATCAGGTCGACATGGATGGCGAACCAGACCCTGTGCTGGCCGATATCTGGGAAGGCACCGAGGCGACTCGCTTTCCACACTTGATCAACCACCAGGCCGAAGGCGGCTACTACCTGCCGTCCGACTTTCCTGAGCCGATCTGGCTGGAGTTCGACAGCGACGACGCGGACGCGGCGGAAAACATCGAGGAGCACGTCGTGAGCTTTGGCTCGTCGGTGGCCTTGCAGCGCGAATTGGTGGATCTCGACCGCATGCTTCAGTCGGCCAGCATTCCGACCAGGAGCGGGCCGTATCGCTGCCTCAGGGTGCTGCGCGACGCCGCCGACCAGAGCGTGAGCACCGGGCTGCCGATTATTATCTGGTAGTTGTGCTAAAACGTGAAACGTAAAACGTAATGATTCAGAACCTTACGTTTTATACTTTACGTTTTATGCTTATTTGCGCATGGCTTTTGTATGCGCTATAATGAGAAGCTGCGGTTTGTCATGCCGCAGCATACTATTATGGAAAACGTTATTTTTCTCTCACAACATGCAGCCGAGCCGCTGATTCCGCGCCCGTCGCGTGACAACACGCCGCGCGACCGACGGTATTATGTCTGGACGGTCGGCTGCCAGATGAATATCTCCGACTCAGACCGGCTTGAGTCGGCGCTGCAAGGCGTCGGCTACGCGCCTGCCGACCGGCCCGAAGAGGCCAGCTTCATCGTGCTGAATTCGTGCAGCGTGCGAGCCTCGGCGGAAGAGCGCATCATCGGCAAGTTGGGCGAACTTCAGCGCGTCAAGCGCGAGCTGCCAGATACGACCGTGGTGCTGTGGGGCTGCATGGTCGGCCCGAACAACCAGTCGATCTTCAAGCAGCGCCTGCCCATGGTCGATCATTTCGTCTCGCCGTCGGCGGTGGATGAGGTGCTGGCCCTCGCGCCCAACCCGGTGTACCAGATGGACGAGCCAGCGCTGCCCGTCGCTGACTGGACGCATCCGCCGGTGTCGGTGCATGTGCCGATTCAGTACGGCTGCAACATGAGCTGCGCTTTTTGTGTGATTCCGCTGCG
>DASTWM010000304.1:0-9743 GCA_035765855.1 Roseiflexaceae bacterium | reverse complement strand
TCCGAGTCGCGATCATCGGCGTTGGCAACTGCGCGTCGTCGCTGGTCCAGGGTGTCGAGTTCTACCGCAACGCGAATGAAGACGAGGCCGTGCCGGGGCTGATGCATGTCAACCTGGGCGGCTACCACATCCGCGACATCGAGTTCTCGGCGGCGTTCGACATCGTCGACAGCAAAGTTGGGCTGGATCTTTCCGAAGCGATCTTCGCTGAGCCCAACAACACGATCAAGTTCGCCGACGTGCCGCGCATGGGCGTGCCGGTGCAGCGCGGCATGACCCACGATGGTTTGGGCAAGTACGTCACCACCAGAGTCAGGAAATCGCGCGGATCGACGGTCGATATCGTCAAGATTCTGCGCGAAACCCGCACCGACGTAGTGGTCAGCTACCTGCCGGTCGGTTCTGAGATGGCGACCAAGTGGTACGTCGAGCAGATTCTCGAGGCCGGTTGCGCGTTCGTCAACTGCATTCCAGTCTTCATCGCCTCGCAGCCGTACTGGCAGAAGCGCTTTGCCGACCGCAATCTGCCGATCATCGGCGACGACATCAAAAGCCAGGTCGGCGCGACGATCACGCATCGCGTGCTCACCAACCTGTTCCGCGAGCGCGGCGTGCGGCTCGACCGCACTTACCAGCTCAACTTCGGCGGCAACATGGATTTTTACAATATGCTCGAACGCGAGCGGCTGGAGTCGAAAAAAATTTCCAAGACCGGCGCGGTGACCAGCCAGCTTGACTACGCGCTGCCGCCGGAGCAGGTCCATGTCGGGCCGAGCGACTACGTGCCGTGGCTGACCGACCGCAAGTGGGCCTACATCCGCATGGAAGGCACGACCTTCGGCAACGTGCCGCTGAATGTCGAGGTGAAGCTGGAAGTCTGGGATAGCCCGAACAGCGCCGGCGTCGTCATCGACGCGGTGCGTTGCGCGAAGCTGGCGCTCGATCGCGGTATTGGCGGGTCGCTGGTTGGGCCGTCGGCCTACCTCATGAAGACGCCGCCCATCCAGTACACTGACGACCAGGGCCGCATGATGGTCGAGCAGTTCATCGACGAGCAGGCGGCGACGGTGGCCCAGAACGGCCTTAGCCAGGCGCGCCAGAAGGCGCCGATCGAACGCTAACCGACCTTTCATTCGTTGCCTAACGGCGCACGGAGAACAGCATGGGCTGCTCCGTGCGCTTTGTTGTATCCTTCTGCTCCATGCAAAACCCGCTTCTAGAATGTTGGTAGCATATTCGACATGATCCGCGAAGCTGCGCGAAGCTGCGCGAAATATGATTAGAAGTCACGCGCAGTGCTTGAGAATGTGCTTCAGCGCGTTGTGCATGAGAACAGCGGGCTTCTAGCCCACGACGCGGTCGCCAACCTTATGAGACAGATGTTAGATGTAGTGTTTCATTCCATTGGCGCATGCCCTCACCCCGGCGCTGCCGCGCCGGGGTGAGGGAAAACGGGTGCGCTAACCTTACGAAACAGTACAGTTAGAATCGCGCATGCCTATCCTCTGTTCGCGGGTCTTCGCGGATTCTCTACCAATCCGCAAACAAATAACGCCTCGTCCACATGGGACAAGGCGCTGTCGGTTTGATGATTGTTGCTCGGCCCGGGCTATTCCACCGTGATCGTAATTTGTTGCGGGGCCGGACGCGCAAGGGCGATGTGGCTGGCATTGCCCATGACAACCGTGATGGTATGCTTGCCGGGCGTAAGCGTGAGATCGTGGTGAGTCAAGGGCTCCTTTCCGAGATGTACATAGGCCGCGTTGGTCGCAGTCGCCGGAATGGCCTTGCCGACCTCCACGGTTGACGCTGGCACATCAATAAAGAAGTGCAGATGGCCTTGCCCTTCGGTCACTGGCCCTCCGGCTGGCACGAGCGTCCAGTTCGTAACCGCTACTTCCACCGGAACGGTCGGCCCTTTTACCGTTGCGCCATCCTTCGGCGACACGATTGTCATGGCGGAGTCAGTGGCGGTACCGGCGGGAACGATGAGTTGGGCGCAGGCCGCCAGGAGCGGCAGAATACACAGGAGACTGAGCAGTTGCCATCGGCGTATCAGATACCACATGTGTCACTTCCTTTCACGATAGAGAGGCCAAATCACCATGCGCGCCAGCGGACATTCGTTCGCTGGCGCGCATCGTCTTCCGCTGTTGCGTTACTTCTGGGCAATGCTGAACTCGGTGCCGGTGCCTTCATCTGGCTCCTGCGCCTCGATCTTGACTTCGATCTGGCGCAGCCCTTTGCTGAACGTGTACTCAAACTCCTGGTCTTCCAGATCCTGATCGGCTTCCATCATCGTCCAGCCGTTTTGTTGCAACTGTTGGAAAGACGGCTGGAAGGCCTGTTGCACCGTCGCGGCGGTCGCCTGGGTGACATAACTATTCTTCGTCTCGGTCACGCCGTCGTCGATTTCCGTCTTGTGCTTGACGCAGGTAGCTGGCTGGTAGGCCGGCATTTCGGCGACCACCGTGCATGCGTTCGGCCCGTAGGTCACCACTTCACCGTCGTCACGGTCGTGCGCGAAGGCTTGCCCGGTCATGCCCATCTGCGCCGTGAGGGCGACGAGCAGCATCCCGATCGTTCCGGCCAATCCCATCGCTGAAGTTCGTTTGAGCAGTGCCATCACATGCCTCCTTGGTTGCACCTTTTGTGCGTATTTCAGTTCTTTCTTTGATGGCTTTACTATATGCTCAACGCGCCCTTTATTGAATGACATGGCCTGACCATGGGTGATTCGTTTGTGATCTTTCGGTCGGCGGCTCGCCAACCGCTCTGAAGATCAGCATGGTATAATCTCCCGCAATTGCCGTTCAGTGTGCAGCCGTCAATTCCTGTGAGAACGCGAAGGAAACTTCATGACACCCTTCCGGTCGCCCGCGTTCCGCCGCCTGTGGTGCTCGAGTCTGGCTGCGTCTGGCGCACAGGGATTGGAGCGCACCGCAACGGCCTGGCTGGCGTTGGAGATCGGGGGCAGCCCCGTCGCTATCGGGCTGATCTTCGCGGCGCGCATGCTGCCGTCGCTGATGTTCGGGTTGGCAGCCGGGACAATCGCTGACCGCGCCGACCGGACGCGCCAACTGTTGGCCGTTGCCGGGCTGGCGCTGCTCATCCTGGCGATCTTTGGCTGGTTGGTTGGCATGGGGAACACGCCGGTCTGGCAGGTGGTGCTCTTCGCGTTTGCGGCAGGCTGCGTGCAGGTATTCGACACCCCGGCGCGTCAGGCGCTGGTTCTGGATACTGTTCCTCGGGAGGCCGCGCTGCGCGGATTGGCGCTGATCGCCCTCGCGGCGCGCTGCGCCAGCGCGCTTGGCGCGTTAGGGGCTGGGCTTCTCATCCCGCGTATTGGCCTTGCAAACTGCTACCTGGTGGTCGCGGCTTTCTATGCGTTGATGGCAGTTGTGCTCCTCCCGCTGCGGGTGCCGCAGGCGCATCGTCTTCCAGGCAAGGCACCGCCGTTCCGCCAGGCCCTGCGCGACGCGGCGCGGCTTCTACATGCTGTACCAGCCTTGCGGATGCTGATGATTGCGGGAATCGCATGTGAGGTGTTTGCCTTCTCGCACATGAGTGCGCTGCCGCTCTTCGCGCAGGATGTGCTCGCAACTGATGCTGAAGGGCTCGGCATGCTCAATGCGGCGGTGGCGGTCGGCGGAGCGATTGCGGTCGCGCTGCTGGCGCTGCTGCCGGCGGGCGGGCGGCGACAACCGCTGCTTGGCGCGATCTTCCTCATCTATGGCCTGTCAATCCTTGGGTTGGCCCTGACGCGGAACCTGGCGGTTGCTACCGCTGTGTTGGTGATCACTGGTTGCTGCGCCGCCGCGTTTGATGTCCTTCAGCAGACTCTTATTCAGATGGCAGTGCCAGACGAGCAACGCGGCCGGGCTGTTGGCCTGTGGGTGCTGAGTATCGGCTCGGCACCGGTGGGACACCTTGAGATGGGGCTGCTGATTGCAGTGCTTGGCGTTCCGAACGCACTGCTGATCAACGGCAGCATGACCGTGGCTGCTGTCGCAACGCTCCTGGCGCGCGTGCCGGACTACCGCTGGACGTGGCGAGCACGGCCAGCAATCCAATCAAGCGAATAATCGCATTTATCATGGCTGGCGGCGCTGCATGTGTCGTCACTACGCCATGAATGCCTGTTTCATGGCGTAGCGATCATCAGGCGTGGTCGGTCCTAATTGGTGAGCGCGTAGGTAATGCCGTCCCGCAGCGTACCACGCGTGATGATGCCGTGCAGGTCCACCCCTAATCCAACCAGCGTCTGGGCCACTTCGGGGCGAATGCCCGTCACCACCGCCTGGCACCCGAGGAGGCTGACAGCCTGGGAAGCGCGCACAAACGCATTGGCGACCTGCGTGTCGACGACGGCAACGCCGGTGATATCCAGAATGACCATCCGGGCACGGCTCGCCGCCACGCCCGCGAGCAGCGTATCCATGATTTGCTGGACGCGGTGCGAATCGACTGTCCCGATCAGCGGCATCACGACCGTCGTCTCACTGATAGCCAGCAGCGGCGTCGAAATCTCGGCCAGCACTGCCTGTTGCTGCTCGATGATCTCTTCCTGCCGCTGGCGTTCTTCCGCCTCGCGTTGCTTGCGCTCAGTGATGTCTTCCCACACAGCCATGATATGGGTGACGTGTCCCTCCGCGTTGCGGACCGGAGCAAACGTCGAGTTCGTCCAGAGCAGACCTGTTGGCAACGGGTAGGAGGCTTCGACAACCTGCGCGGTCCCTGTGCCTATACAGATCTGGAATTGTTGGTGAAGCTGGAGCGCACTTTGCGGGTCAACGAGGTCTTCCAGCCGCTTACCGAGCACTTCATTGATATCCTGTGAATCAGGCTGAAGACCGGCAGGATTGATAAACACACAGCGGAATTCGGTCCGACTTACAATTTCATAAATGGTTACACCCATGGGCAGGGCATTGAGCCAGGCGTGTTGGATAGCAACACGCGCATGCAGTTGCTCGATCTGATCGGTATTTCGTCCGCAATCAGCCACAGGTGACGAGGCGGGCATCGACGGAGTAACATCTAACATATCTGGAGTTCCCTCTGTGCAGTACAGTGCCGTAATCATTAGCCAGTAATCATGGTGGAACAGCCACCTCGACATCCACTATACACTGCTTTGATGGAGTGCGGCGCGCAAGTACGTAGCAGTTTGAATACAAAGTCGCTGCAACACATCAACTACTTCAGCGTTGATATGCGCTACAAATAGTAGTAAGCCCTACTGTGATCCGATACTGCTTGTGCGCTCATAGATTACATAACCTTTCCCTTCACAGGCGACTGCGTAGTACCTGTTCATGAATGCATGCAACTCAGGAAACGCGCGGGTTGTGTCGATTCCAGAAACCCAGGGCTTATCCGTCTGAACCTCAATGATGAACCGGGGTGGCGTCCTGAAAAGCTGGCGAATGAATTCGCTCCTCAATCCCTGAATATACGGCGAGGACACGTTATGATAAAAATGGTAATCGTACATGAACGTTGTTGAAAGCTTCGCCTGCGCCAGCAACATGGCGTGAATGCTTCCGCCGGTCCAATCAAGCGGCTGCACCGTGTCACCCGGATGTAATCGTGTTTGGAGCCACGTCGCTATCTCATCGACGCGCCCGTTTCTCGGTGCATGTGACTCAGCGCCCTCAAGATCATGCACCAGCGAGGATAAAAAAGGCGCGGATCGTACTTGAATGATAAGCACCAGAAGAAATATGATTAGTACAAGAAGCTTTTTAAGCTGCCATGCTTCCTGTACAGTATTGTGTCTTCGTTCCGCAGCGAAATAGGTTCCTGTTGAAATCGAGCAAAAGTACGCAAAGGGCATGTAGTGGTAGTCCCAGAACTTGCCTGCCAGCGCAGGGTAAAGCGCATACAAAATAGTGCAAAATAATAAGCATATGAGCCATATACGATCTAATCCGTTGTTATATACGTGTATCCATGCCTGATGCAGAGCAAATAAAGAACATAGAAATAAGAAAGTATAGTATCCCAACGAGAGCGTTTTAAGAATAAGATACACAATATGATCTGAACTCGAAAGACTTTGTTGCTCGCCAGTCAGGCTGCTGTGCAGCGGTAAATAATCAAAGAAGATACTGATAAAGGGAATAAGCGCCGAGTGAGCGGCGAGCCACACCACAGCTATCATGATTGGAAATGCAAACGACAACGCCAATATCGTTATACACCGCGCGAAATCGCCAATAGTGCGCTGCACCGTCTTCCAGCGTATCATAAGAAGCGCTCCAGAAATGACCGGAAGCGTGATTGCCAGATGCGGCTTGATGAGCGCAGCCGCGCCAAAGAGGAATCCTACAAGCGCGAATCGCCACATCCGCACCGTAGTGCTAGTTTGCCTTGGAATACAGATGAGTGTTAAAGCCACCAGAATAGTGCCAATATAGTCTCGCTGGAGACTCATTGTTTGACCAAATGATAAATAAATAAGGCCAAAAACAATACTTGCCCAGAAAGCCGATATCTTGCCAAACCGCGACATAAAGAGATATGTCGCAGATAGAAGCAGTGAAAGCAGCGCTAAATCAACACAGCGAAATGCGAGATCAGAGTATCCAAACAGTTTGACGATACTATAATGAAAGGCAAACGTACCAGGCATGCTGGTTTCAAAAAAGTCACGATATGGAACCGCATGGTATTTATCCATCAGGAAAGCGGCATAGTGCAAAAGCGGCGTATCAAGTTCCATGCGCCAGCGGAACGTACTTGCAGCTTTTAGTACCAGAACGGCTCCGAGAAAGGCTAACACTCCATGGATAACGCGAGCTAGTATCTTGTCTGATACAAAGGATATCGGTAGCTTATTTGTAAAAGTAATCTTCATGTATTCAGCCTTGAATATCCTGAATATAATGATGGTATCTTTTATACATAGCTCTGTGTGGAGCAATGCGTCGGAAAACGTATGGCCATAAAAGACGGGAATGACGGGAATGAGTGAAAGCACCCTTGTTGCAGGAGCGGCGAATTCGTGACACGCATCACATGTCAAGGGTAGCATAGAGCGTTGTTGCGGTCTTCACCATCCCCCCATGCTCCTAGTCTGCCTTGGCACAAATTCCTATGCAATGGCGAACAGATGTCAGCCTTCGCGCCATTGAATCTCTCGAAGCGGCAGGCTGCACAGACTTGCATGAATACGGCTTGTATCGTACGATAGCGTCCAATCCTCTCTGACGTGGGGTTGGCTGGATTGAGGGGGTTTTACGAAAAGGAGACGGATCATGCCAAACATACGGAAACTGGCACCTGAGGAAGTTCAGGTCATTGAACATAAGAACAAGGGCATTCGCAAGCAGGTTGAAGAACAGTATAATGCGCTGCTTAAACCATTCGAGATTGGTGATTACGGCGAGGCGCGTTTAGATTCTGATGACAATCGTTTGACCGTGCGGAACCGCCTGCGTGCCGCTGCAAACAGACGTGACCTGGAGATTGAGTTCAAGCGGGTACGGGGTGACTTTATTCGCTTCAAGCTGATTCGTCAGAACGGGGGAGCCACACCGAACGAAGAACATATCCATGAAGCAGCCGCCGTTGCTTCCTCTGAAATCGCGCCGGAGCTTGCTCCCAAACGCGGCGGCAAGGCAAAGAAGACGTCCTGATCGTTCCCTTGCAGCAGAGCAAAGCCGCCCAAAAGGCGGCTTACATGTTCGGCATGCACTTCCGCGCATGCCACAGGTGATTATTATTTATCGACATCGGCGGCCATATCCACAAACCGTCGATCATGCAACTGCCGATACAACCCGCCGCGCGTGATCAAATCGTCATGTCGCCCGCGCTCGACGATCCGGCCTGCCTGCACGACACAAATCAGGTCGGCGTTGCGAATGGTGCTGAGCCGGTGCGCGATCACGATTGCCGTGCGGCCCGCGAGCAAGCGTTGCAATGCCTCTTGAATCAACTGCTCGGTCACAATGTCCACACTCGCGGTCGCCTCATCCAGAATCAGAATGCGCGGATTGGCGAGCACCGCCCGGGCCATGCAGATCAACTGCCGCTGGCCAACCGAGAGATTGACGCCACCCTCCTGAATGTCGGTCGCGTACCCGTCCGGCAGCGCGGCGATGAACTCATGCGCGTTTGCCAGGCGCGCGGCGTCCTCGATCTCGCGTGGCGTCGCGTCGAGATGGCCGAAGCAAATATTGTCGGCAATCGTACCCGAAAACAAGAATGGCTCCTGCGGCACGATGCCGGTCTGCCGCCGCAGCGAGCGTTGCGCGACCGTGCGGACATCGATCCCATCGATCAGCACCGCGCCTTTGGTCACATCGTACAGGCGCGCAATCAGATTCGCGATCGACGATTTGCCCGCGCCAGTCGGCCCAACCAGCGCGACGGTCTGGCCCGGCTCGATGATCAGGTTGAGATCATGCAGCACGTAGGCATCGTCATGATACGCGAACGATACATCCGCAAGCTCGATCTGCCCGATGATTGGTGGCATCTCCGGCGCGTCGGGGGCGTCACGTATGGTGGGCGGTGTATCCAGCAATTCCAGAACACGCTCGCCGCCCGCCATGGCGGATTGCATGGTCGTGTAAAGCTGGCTCAACTCCTGAATCGGATCAAAAAAGCGCGTGACATACGCAAGAAACGCGACAACCACGCCGATCGTCAACTGATTGTCAATCACGGCCCGCCCGCCAAACCACAGGACAATTCCGGTCGCGAGCATGCCCAGAAATTCGACCGCCGGTAGAAATAGAAACGACAGCGTCATGGCGGCGATGTTCGCGTCACGGTTCGCGCTATTCACTTCGTCGAAGCGCTCCTGCGACGTTTCCTCTTGCGCGAAGGCCTGAATGACGCGCATGCCCGTGATGTTTTCCGCTAAATTGCCAACGACCTCAGCAATGCGGTTGCGCGTCTGCCGAAAGGCGACCTGGGCCTGGCGCGCGAACAGCCATGTCGCGAGAATCATGAGCGGCAGGACCGTAAACGTGATTAGCGCGAGGCGCAGGCTCATCGAAAGCATGACCACGACGATGCCAATCAGCATAAACACATCCTGCACAAACGTAATCAGGCCCTGCGATAGTAAATCGTTGATCACCGCGACATCGTTGATCACGCGCGATATCGTTACGCCGACGATGTGCGTATCGTGATAGCCGAGCGGAAGCTCCTGCAAATGTCGAAAGAGTTGTTCGCGCAGGGTTGCCAGCACCTGATCGCCTACCCATGACAAAAGATACTGGAGCACGGCAGTTGTCACATAAATGGCGACGAATACCGCCATGAGCCACAGCGCAATCTGGGTTAAGCCCGCAAGATCGCCATTGGTAATCGACTGATCAATCGCGATCTTGATCAAATACGGCACACTCAGCGTCAGCCCGGCTGAGATGAGCACAAACGTCATCGCGATGGTCATGCGCAGCCAGTACGGGCGCAAATACCCCATGAGCCGCAAGACAATCCGCAGATCAAATGCTTTGCCGGCTTGTTGTTTGCCAAACTCATGTATGGCGCTGCGCGGCCCCATGTTCGAGCCGGAAGAACCGATCGAGATGCTCATACGCTCGTGTCTTTCGCGCTCATTATGCTTCCTTTCCGCGGATTTGCTGCCGGTACATCTCGGCGTAGAGCGCGGATGTGCGGAGCAATTGCTCGTGCGTGCCGCGCGTGACAATCCGCCCATGGTCCAGCACCAGAACCATATCGGCCATGCGCAGCGTCGAGAGCCGTTGCGCGATGAC
>DASTWM010000303.1:0-6398 GCA_035765855.1 Roseiflexaceae bacterium | reverse complement strand
CGTGAGTTGTTCGATGATCGCCAGCCGGCCGCGATAGCCGCTCGGGTTCTCGGCCGAGCCGCGCGGTCGGTACAGCCGCAGCGGACGCTCATCGGTGAGCTTGTCCAGACCCAGTTCCCTCACCAGCTCGGGCAGCGGTTCGTAGGCTTCCGCGGTAGCCGGGTCGAGCCTGCGTACCAGCCGCTGGGCGACGATGGCATTCACCGTGGACGCGAGCAGGTAGTCCTCCACGCCCATGTCGAGCAAACGCGTCAGGCCGCCCGCCGCCGAATTGGTGTGCAGCGTCGAGAGCACCAGATGGCCGGTCAGTGCGGACTGGATCGCGATCTTGCAGGTTTCCAGGTCGCGCATTTCGCCGATCATGGTCACGTCCGGATCCTGACGCACGATCGAGCGCAGGGCGCCGGCGAAATCCAGCCCGATGCCGGGCTTCACCTGCATCTGGTTGATGCCTTCGAGCTGGTATTCGACCGGGTCCTCGACGGTGATGATCTTGCGGTCGGGCGTGTTGATGCGCGACAGCGCGGTGTAAAGCGTGGTGGTCTTGCCGGAGCCCGTGGGACCCGTGACCAGCAGGATGCCGTGCGGCTGTTCCAGCACGCGCAGGAACTCCGGCAGCGTGCGAGCGTCGAAACCGAGCGCGGCGAAATCCAGCACCACGTTGCCGCGATCGAGGATACGCATCACCACCGATTCGCCGAAGCTGGTCGGAATGCACGACACGCGAAGATCCAGTTCCTTGCCCTGCACCCGCAGCATGATGCGGCCGTCCTGCGGCAGCCGGCGCTCGGCTATGTTCATTCGCGCCATGATCTTGATGCGCGAAATCACCGCGGCGGTGGACGACGCCGGCGGCGCCTCCACCTCGTGCAGCACGCCGTCGATGCGGTAGCGCACCTTCAGGCGATTCTCGAACGGCTCGATATGGATGTCGGACGCGCGCGCTTCCACCGCGCGCTGGATCAGCAGATTGACGAGACGGATCACCGGCGCTTCGGAAGCGAGATCGCGCAGGTGCTCGATGTCGTCCTCGCCACCGCCGCCCTCGCCGTCCATGCCTTCCACGATCGCGCCGAGCGCGCTGCGGCCCTGGCCGTACCAGCGCTCGATCAGGTCGTCTATTTCCGAGCGCAGCGCGATGCGCAGCACGACGGGTTTGCTTGCGGCCAGCGACACCGCCTGCAGCGGATACGGATCGCCCGGATCCGCCACCGCCAGCTCCAGTGCGCCGGCGCGCTCCCCGATCGGCACCACGTGGTGCTGTTTCATGAACCTCAGCGAGAGGGAGGTTTCAGGCGCGGTGTCGCCGACATCCTTCGCCGACAGCAGCGGCAAATGCAGCGTCTCCGCCCAGGCTTCCGCCAGATCACGCTCCGACACCAGACCCAGCCGCGCGAGCAGCGCGGTCAACGTGCCGTCCGGCGATTCGGTGTGGATGCGCTCGGCGCGGGCGAGATCGGCTTCCTTCAGCTTGCCGCGCTCGACCAGCAGCGCGCACACCGGCACTTCCGCGGCGGTATTCGGGAGGGGCTGATTTTGATTTGGCAGTGTGTGCGCGGTAGCTGACATTTCGAATCCTGCGGCGCGATCGGCGGCCGCGCCCGGTCATGTGCTCCGCCTAGCATAGCGGGCATGGCTGCACCCGGGCCGTGGAGATGGCGTCGGGCCTTGTTCGTGAAGGCGGATCATCCAAAAAGAAGGGCGGCCGCAGCCGCCCTTCCATAGCGGTTTGCGTCCCGTCACATGGACGAAGAAGACGCGCCACTGTCCTTGGTGTAGCCCAGGTGCACGGTGATCCTGTCGCCCTTTTTCAGGTTCTGCGAGGCATCCGGGAAGTGCAGGCGCAGGTTCATGCCTTCCGATGTGACGTGCACCATGCCGTTGCTGCTCACCGAAGTGACCGTGCCGCTCATGCTGTGCTCGCCCATCAGCTGTCCGTTGGACATGCTGGTGCTCGACATGCTGCCGCTCTGCTGGGCCGTGCTGCTCGTGGCCGGATATTCATGCATGCTGCCCTGATGCGTCAGGGCACCCGATTTCGGGTGCTGCAACCCGGTGTCCTGCGTGTCTGAGCTGCTTTGCGCCAGCGCCAGCGGCGCGGCGCAGACCAGCGCAGCGGCCGCCAGCAGCGACATGATTGAATGTGTGCGTTTCATGCTCTCCTCCTTGAATGCCCCGTGGGCCACCGGACCGATGGCTCCGCCCAGTACAAACCCGGCCGCAGCGGCGGTCAAGGAGTCGGCGATTGCCGTTCAGACTGCATGAACATGGCGCGCAGGTTAGCCGCGCAGAACGCAAGCTTTTGTTGGAGGGGCGCTAAAAAGCCGTCAAACCAATTCCGACCTAAATCGTCCAGCGGCAGGCGGGATTGAACCTGTGACCCAAGCCCGCGCGCACCTTAGGCAAGCAACTCCGCAAGCCGCGCGCCCTTTTGCCGCCAGCCATGGAAAATCGACTCGCCAATCAGCGCGTAATGCCATAGCAGACCGCCTCGCAAATCCGGCAGCAACTCGTGGATGCGTTCGCACCAGCCGCGGCGGCGGCCTTGCGCTTGGGCAGCACGTTCGGATGGCTGGTCTGGTCCTGGGCCTTGGTTTCGGCCAGGTAAATCGCATTCGCCGTACGCACCATGAAGTCCGGCGAATAGAAGCCCGGCAGTCCATCCTTTTTGACGTAGTGCATGCGCGCAAACTCGAGGCTCAGGGTCGTTTGGGGTGCTATCCCCCTTATATTCAGTTACAGCCAGCGATGAACTCATCGGCCAGCGATGAACTCGTCGATCAGATGGCCTGCATCTTCGGCTAACTTTCGTTCCAACTCATCTGCCTCGGCGCGCGTCTCCGCGCTCGCTTCGGCGTGATCGGCAATGGCATTCTCAATTGCGATCGGGAAACGCACCACCGGGATATCGCTGACATCTGCCGGGTCCAGATGCGGGATCGAAGTGCCATATGCATGGCGAATCACCAGCGGCCTTCCCAACTTGGGATGGGTTAAAGCCGTCAGCAAGTAGCCAGGGCGAACCGTGTCCTTTTTGGGGATGATGCGAATGAGATCATGCGAGAAGAATTTTGCTTCATTCCCATGCGTCATCAGCATCGCGGAACCGTTCAAGCCGTAGACTTGCCCAGAACACGCCATAACCAGCCAGCCCGCGCGAACGAAGTAGTTCTCGTGGTTATCACCAGCATCAGCCAATATTTGCTTTGTCTCGGTCGGATTGATGGAGAACAGCTCATCGGCACTGACGTAGGGAATACCGCCCTCACCGAAGAATCGTTTAAAGCGGGTCATCCACCACACGCGTTCGGTGACCTCGCCTACTGTGCTTGCGGAACCGATCGTTTTGATGCGGCGTAGGATGGCCTTGACCTCCGGTGCATGAAAATTAGCTTCCATGCGGCGACGCCCGCCACTAAGGTGCGATGTCTCGCAGGCAAACGCTGCTTCATTTGCAAAGGGCGTTACCGAGCCGAAGCTTTCAGCGAACAATCGCTCGGCTTCAAGTATGTGTCGGTAGGACTCGTTGCGAAGGCCCAAAAGACGCGCAACGCGCTGCTCGAAATCCGCCGCGGTCGCCGCGTCCACTTCCGGAACGGGCAACGCGTTTAGGTGTGTGGTTTCTAGGTGCTTGATGATGTGGCCGTATTGAGCGCCGCTCATCATCGCGCGGGCTTGCGGGGAGCGCAGGTAGGCGTAAATCCAGCCCCGCATCAAGACGTCGCGCGTATCCACGCGCAGCAGATCGTGCGAGATCAGAGTATTCGCATGTGGCGCATAAGCTAGCGTGGCGCGACCCACTGCCCCTGAACAAGTTACGAGAATCTGACCGGGGTGCACGAAGCGCTCGGTGGCAGCGGAAGTACGTTCCAAGGCGAGCCACTTGCGCGCCACCGGTCGAATGTCGAACACCTGGGTGGCGGCGAGAAACGGTGTGCCTTCGTCCGTTCCGACCAGAATGCCTTTGAGACGCAACGGCTGCCAAACCCGCGCAAAATCGGAGAAGGGGCGCCAACCTTGCGGCCTGCGTTCGATAGCCAAACGCAATCCGTAACCACCTGAGAGATAGGTTTCGGCTTCGAGTCTGCGGTCTCCGGCCCAAAGGTCCCGTAACGGCAGCGATACCCATTGAGCCTGATGCCACGGCCACTCCTGTCGGGGCGGCGCCGGGGGCGCGACTAGTCTTGCGTGGCGAGCCATGCTCGGAACGCCTGTGCAATTTGTCGGGTGTTGTCGTCTGGCACCTTTCGCTGGATGCGCTGATCCTTGTAGACCGGCACACCGTCCACGTATTCCTTGACGCGTTCGTTCAGCTCCTCCACGACTTCGTTGCCCTTGCTGTCGCGAACCCAAGTCTTATTGCCCCGTTTGTCGTGGCCAACATGATTGGCGATGGCCATGAAGACCTGGTAATCATTGAGTTTGCCCGCAGCGGTTTCCACCGCAATCAAATCATCCGACTTGCGTTGCAACACTAACAAGCTGGTCTGGATACTCACGAACGGCTGGAAGGTATCGGGATGCAAGTCGATGCTGGCGAGGATGCGGCAGTTACGCAGGATCCATTCGCGCACATAGCCCAAGCCCGGCGAACCAAGAATGCCATCCGGCAGCACTATTGCGGCGCGGCCCATGCCCGGCTTTAAAAACTGCACGCAGCGTTCGATGAACAGAATTTCTGGCGGTTGGGATTTTTGCAGCCGGTCACTGCGCGTCCATGTATCCACGGACTTGTCATAACTCCAGATATGACCAAGTTCGTATTGCTCCAAGATCGCGGGATCGGTCACGGGAATCTTGGAACCAAAAGGCGGGTTCGTGAATAGCAGGTCCACGTTACCTATCAGCTTGCGCTTGCGAAGATCATCATTCCAAAGGATCGGGTTTTCCAGTGAGTTGGATTGATACAGACCGCCCGCACCGTCGTTGTTCATGACCATGTTCATCTTGCTGGCCTTGACCAACTCCGGATTAAAGTCGATACCGACGATGCGGCGCTGAGCATATCTGCGAACGCGCTCGACGATGTTCCTCTCAACGGTTTCGATGTTCTTGAAGCGGCCCTCCTCGGCGGGCCGAATCTTGTCGTTGATCACATGGTTCATCGCAGTGATTAAAAATCCACCGGTGCCACATGCTGGATCCACAACAAGCTGGCTTTCGTCAGGATCAAGCATAGCGACGGCCAACTGGCAAATGTTCCGCGGCGTGAAAAACTCGCCGCGGTCGCCACGCAAATTGGAGCCAACGATCTCCTCGTAAGCGCGCCCCTTAACATCGATGTCACTTTCGAGTAGCGAGTACATTTGCAACTGCCCGACCAGATAGGCAAGCACATTCGATTTGAGCCTGATGCTCTGATCGTCCTCGAAGATGACGGGATACTCTGCGCGCACTTGAGCGAACAATCGTTCGATACGGTCCTTGACCTTGATTTGCCCATTCATCCCGTTACGTTCGGTGGCGGACGCGTAGAACTCCACCTCGGAATTATTTCGTTCATCGTAAATCTTGCAAAAGATGAGCTTGAGCAATTCCCAGAACGCCTGCGGCTTCTGCAAGCCCTGATTACCAGCGATGTAGTTGTGGCACCGCCGGAACGCAAAAAGGAGAGCATCACTGGTAGCAGCCTTGAGCTGATCGAAGCGCGGACGATCCGCTGCATCGAGCTCTTTGCCACACTCCGGAAGATCGGGAACTTCCTCAGTGCTGACCCTGTTACCTCTTACGATTCTGCGGTAGCAAAAGCGTTCGACACCGTTGGTCCACATGCCGTATAAAACGTTCGGGCATGCCGCCATGTAACTCTGCAACTGGCCAACGCCTTCCTTCCGATCGGCCGACTTGACCGTCGCGGCTTTGCACTCCACCAGGATCAGTGCGTGTTCTTGCTGATGCGGCTCGCCCGCGGGGAAGATCACCAAGTCCGCGCGTGGCTTGCGACTGCCCATCCGGAGGGTGAACTCGACCGCCATGTCCTGCCTTGCATATCGATATTCACGCACGAGCGATTTAGCGATCTCCTGACGAACGTACTCTTCAGGCGTGTCGTTGCGTTGCGTTTCACCGTCAATGAAATCAAGCAACTTGCCCTGTTGGACAATGATGGCAGTCGGCTTCTGGCGTACCAGCGCGACGTTCGGCATATCTACCTCCATGCCACTTCGGCTAAATGTCGGACTGGAACGAACGTTTCGTCATTCTGAAGACCAGCTTCCCGAGCGGCGCCGCTGAGCCAATCCGCCTCGGCCACGTCCTTCGACGGCAGCATCCATTCGCGCGTCTGCAAGCCGACGCGATGTCGAGTTTCCAGACTCTCGAGGATGCGTTCAGCCTGTGCCTTGCCGTCGGCCACGATCTTCGGCAACTGCTCGAGCAGCGATTTCCCCATGAACCTG
>DASTWM010000302.1:0-9339 GCA_035765855.1 Roseiflexaceae bacterium | reverse complement strand
AGGGCGCTACAATCTGCTGATTGTCAATATTTTTCATGCGGGCGACGGCAACCTGCACCCACTGCTGCTGTTCGATGTGCGCGAGCCGGGCGTGCGCGAGCGGGCCATCGCTGCTGGCGAGGAGATTCTGCGGGCATGCGTTGCGGCGGGCGGCACAATCAGCGGCGAGCATGGCATCGGCCTGGAGAAGCGCGACTACATGACCTGGATATTCTCCGAGGACGATGTGGAAGCCATGCTGCAACTGCGCGCCGCGCTCGACCCAACCGGCACGATGAACCCGTGCAAGCAACTGCCGACCGGCGCGTCGTGCGGTGACATCAAGCATGCCAAAGGCGCGGCCAAGGCGATGGCGGCGGGCGCGTGGATTTAACCTGATACGATGACACGGTGACATGGTGACAGTATGATTTGTCAGGTTTGGCTTTTCCCACGACGGTGGGTGCTACGGCAGCAGCCGTAGGTTCAGGAGTTCGGCCTTGATCGCATCCCTCCAGTACGCCTTTCCTTTTTGTTCAGTCATTTCACCCGCTCGACAAGTGCCGATATCTCTCGTACACATACGACGTGTTCCTAACGTAGTGGAGCATGAACATGCCAGACAATCAGTATCCATATATGACATTACGGCCCATGTTTGAGGAATTACGTGGCCCGCGCGTGCTCCTGCGTCCATATACGCTTGCAGATGCCCAGGCGCGCCATACTGCTAATGCCGAGTCACGCGATCATCTCCGTCCGTGGGAACCAGAGCAAGCCGACGCCTTTCACACGCTTGATGAAACGCGCGACTGGATTATCCATGTGTCCGCCAATTGGCTGTTGCGGAAGCGGTTTTCGATGGGCATGTGGCATGTCGAGACACAACGCTATTTAGGTGGCCTTGGGTTACGCCCACGCGAGCCGGACGGCTGGTCGATTCCCGCATTTTCGATTGGGTATTGGATTCGCGCTTCGGAGCAAGGCCACGGATATGTCACTGAGGCGGTTCGGCTGCTGACCACGTATGTGTTCGACGTACTCCACGCCCAACGCGTTGAAATTAGTTGTGATGCGCGCAACACGCGGAGTATGCGCGTTGCCGAGCGCGCAGGATTCGTGCAGGAAGGTCGTTTACGCAATGTCTGGCTTTATGCAGATGGGACGCTCGCGGATGAAGTCGTCTATGCGCTTACACCTGCCGATCCATGGCCAGATTCGCGCAAGGCCGATGAGCCGCCATTACAGGAGCAGTGATTGTAAAGTAAAGGCCGAATATGCGCATGCAGCCCGACCGCTTGCGGCGCGGCGAGGTCCATGGCGGCGGGCGCGTGGATCTGACGTGACACGATGACAAGGAGACAAGATGACAAATCCAGCAAGAATCATTTCATAGCTTTTCAGACCGCATCTCAGCAGCGTGCTAACGGGGTTAGGTTAATGGCAAAGAGTGTTCAGCCTTGCGATCCCGTAGCTGGCGCACGACAGATGGCAAGTTCTGCGATGATATTTGGCGCTGCGAAAGCTTAGAACGATGAGTGCTTGTTCAGACCGAAAGAAAGGAGACACTGAGCATGGAAACACAACCCGAACCGACGCTGCTCGAATTCGTTCGTTATAATCAGTGGGCCAACCAGCAGCTACTGGCTGCCTGCATGAACCTCGACGAGACCCTGCTCACAGCTGGCATTCCAGGCGCGTATGGGTCAATTCTTGAAACCTTCGGCCACCTCTTGCGTGCAGAGGCAGACTTTCTGAAGCGGATCCACGGAACGGGTCCGCAGCCCGCATTCAAATGGGAACAGGGCCCCAGCCTGGCACAAATGGCAACCTATGCAGCCCAAGTGGGCGCGGCGTTTATGGACACGATACAGCGCGTCCCCCCCACCCAGAACGTGCACGAGGAGGGTAACGGCTGGACCTTCGACTATCAAGTGCGGCTGATCTTCATGTCCCTAGCCTACCACGGTATCGCGCACCGGACCGATATTACGACGTTCCTTAACAATCAAGGTGTGGCGTTGCCTGAAATGGATGTCTGGGGGTATCAGTCGGCGCATCCCGACCGCTTTCAAGCAAAAGTGACGAAGGTGGCTGGCGATTGACTCACGCACCAAGTCAGAACAACCAAGCACCCAACCGTTTGGCAATGCTTGTGATGACATTTTCCGGGGCGATTAGCGGTGTTTGTTCGTCACAACCGACGAACATTGTGAGGTATACAAAGTTTGTTCCACTTGCAGCGCGCCTCGGCGGCTGAAGCCCAAGCCGTTGGACTGTTACAAGTCAGCATGCCAGCATCTGTCTCCCCAATATCTTCATAACCAGTTCTCTTCAATCGCTACACCGCCACCGCCTCACCGATTGGCGCTTCAGCTTGCGGCAGGTAGCGTTCCGCACGCCCCAGCGCGGTAAATGAAAACGCGAGCGGGATCACAAACGTCAGCACGCCAATTGCGCCATACACCAGCGCGACATTGTCGGTCGCCTCAATCAGCGCGCCGCCGAGCAGCGTGCCAATCGGAATGGCCGACCATGCTAGTACGCCAGCGATACTCATGACGCGCCCCAGCATGTGATTCGGCACGATCGCCTGGCGCAGGCTGCCGGTATTGATATTGAATAGAATGCCCAGGCCGGAGATCAGCGCCCACAGCAGCAAGCCGACCCAGTACCATGTTGTCAGCGACAAGCCGACCGTCAGCAGCCCTTCGAGCATTAGCGCGCCCAACGCGACCCGACTAAACGGCCAGCGCTTCCGCAGCACGCCAGCCATTAGCGAGAGCAACACCACGCCGATGCTGCCCGCCGAGTACAACAGGCCAATCTGAAAATCGTTTGCCGCGAGCCGCCGCTGCGCGAACAGCACTAACTGCGCCGCGCTTGTCGCGCCGACAAAGTTGACCAGGGCCATCATGAGCGAAATATTACGCAGGACCGAATGGCCGAGCACATAGCGCAGCCCTTCGACGACATCCTTACGAATGCTGGCCGATGTTTGTTCCGAGGCAGCATTGAAGCTGCGACGAATGGCCGCCAATGCAAGCGCTGAAACGACAAACGATGCCGCGTCGAAAAACAGCACGTCATACAGCGGCATGATCGCCGTCAGCAGCCCGGCCAGCAGCGGCCCAACGACTGCCGCCGCCGAGTAACTGGCCTGGATGCGACCATTGGCGCTCACAAGATCATCATTGTTCGTGACCAGGCTGGGAATCGCGGCGAATTCGGCTGATTGAAAGGCGATGCCGAGCGTCGAACTGATGAAGCCGACGCCATAAATCCACCACACCGAAAGCATGTCGAACATGGCCAGCGCGGGAATCGAAGCGATGATCAGCGCGTTGGCAATATCAACGGCGATCATCAGCCGCTTGCGATCAACCCGGTCAACCCATGCGCCGATGACCAGCCCAAAGAGCAGGTACGGCAGGAAATTAGCGGCAGTGGAGAACGCCAGGTTCATGGCCGATCCGGTCAGTTTGTAGATCAGCAGCGGCAGCGCAAAAGCCGTGAACGACGTGCCAAGATTCGAGATTGTCTGCCCGCCCCAGAACTTCCAAAAGTCGGCGCTGAGCGCCCGCGTCGATGATTGCTGGCTCATCATGATCAAATCACCTCCCCGATTCTTCATCTGTTTGCGGCGCAGGCCGGGCATGGCTGCGAACCGGGAACAGCGTGGCAAACAACCGATACGCCTGCCGCTCGTCGTCGGCCTCATCGAGCGCACCAAATTCGTTCAGCAGCGCCTCCAACCGAGCGTAAAAATCTTCGGCCTGCGCTGGCGAGAGGCGGCTCAAATTCCATGCAGTCAGCAGACGGCGCTGGGCGGCTGCACCCGATTCATCAACCAATCCATCCTGCAGGCTTTGCTCAAGCTGATTTTTAGTCGCCTCGAACATCATGGTGAGCATGGGATTGAGTGATGCGTCATCCGGGCTGTTGGTCGCGGCGAAAACCGATTGGTCGAACAAAAAAATATACGCCGTGGCGCGATAGGTTTTCTCGACAATGCCGGACGTGAGCCGTGTCTGAACCACGCGGATCAGGCCATGCTGCTCCAGCAGGTTGATGTGGTAGTACAGCTTTTTGGGCGGCAGATTGAGCGCGCCCGCCAACTGCTTGACGGTGTGCGGCCCGGCCCGCAGCAGGTCGATGATCTGCGCGCGCAGCTTATCTGAAATGATACGCAGCGCCGCCATATCAGTGACAAGCAAGCTGTCGGCTGGCTCAAATGCTTCATGCTCCTGATTGTATATCATAAATTTATCAACCATCTAAATTTATTTGAATAGCTAGATTTTATAGGATGATTCTCAGTTTGTCAAGAGCTGTGTGAACAACAATACAACGCACATGTGATAGTATTACGCGAGAATGCGCCACCGCAGGGAGGAAGATATGCGAATCGTGATTTGCTCCGATGTGCATGGAAATGTCGTCGCGCTGGAAGCTGTCTTGCAGGCGATCCAACAGGAAGAACCATACGACGCGCTGTTCGTTGCGGGCGACCTCGTGCTGCTCGGCCCACGCCCGGCTGAGGCGCTGGCGCTGCTGCGCTCGCTCGATGCGTGCTTCGTCATGGGCAACACCGACAAATATCTGCTCGACTACGCCGACGATGTCGAGGAAGTCGCGTTTGCGCGCCAGCGCCTTTCCAGCGACGACATCGCGTTCGTGCGCAACCTGCCGTTCGAGCAGCGCGTCGAAGCTGCGCCCGGACATGAACTGCTGATCGTGCATGCCAATCCGCGCAACCTGGAAGATGCAATCAAGCCGGAAAGCTCTGCCGAACTCATTCGCCCGATGCTGGCAGGCGTGGATGCTGAGGTCGTCGCGTTCGGGCATTACCATGTGCCATTCACGCGGCAACTCGACCGTTGGACGCTGGTGGACGTTGCCAGCGTCGGCATGCCGCGCGACGGCGACCAGCGCGCCGTGTACGCCGTGCTGACGTGGGACGGCAACGTATGGCGTGCCGAGCACCGGCGCGTGCCGTTCGACATCGAGGCGGTGGCGCGCGATTACAAGGCGGTTGGCTTCCCGGATGCAGAGCATGCGGCGGCGCGGCTGCTGCGGGCGAGGTATTGATCATTATGTTCGTAGAGACGACCCAGCAGGTCGTCTCTACAGCGCGAATAAATAATATGACAGACATTCTGACACCCACCACTCCCGCTGATCTCGCGGCCATGCTGCGCGAGGCGACGAACAGCAACCAGATCGTCGTGCCATGCGGCGCAGGCACGCGCATGCACATCGGCTACCCGCCACCCGCCGACGTCATACAACTCTCGACGATCCGCCTCAGCCGCGTGCTTGATCACGTCGCGCCCGACATGACCGTCACGGTCGAGGCGGGCATGACGCTCGGCGCGCTGCAAGAGGTGCTGGCCCAATCGAATCAGTGGCTGCCGTGGGATCCGCCATCGGCCATGACGGCGACCATCGGCGGGCTGCTGGCGACGGCGGCGAGCGGGCCGCTGCGGCTGGGCTACGGCACGCCGCGCGACTGGGTGCTGGGCATGCGGGTGGCGCTGGGCGACGGGCGGCTGGTGAAAAGCGGCGGCAAGGTCGTCAAGAATGTGGCGGGCTACGACACGCACAAGCTGCACATCGGCGCGCTCGGCACGCTGGGCGTGATCGCGGAAGTATCATTCAAGGTGTTCCCGCTGCCGGACCAGATGCGTACGCTGCTGGCGGGCTGCCATGACGAATCCGGGGCGCTGGCATTGGCAGAAAAGCTGCGCGCCCGCCCGCTCGCGCCAGTCAGCATGATCGTGCTGCAAGCTGGCGCGGAGCCGCTCAATCCGTTCGCCGCGCCATCCGGGCAATATATTGTCGCGGCGCGCTTTGCAGGCGTGCCAGCCGCGGTCGAGCGGCAGATTGCGGCGGCCATGGACAGTGCTGGCGCAAGCACACTTGTCATAGAAGATGAGCAGGCGCGCGATCTGTGGCAGCGCATCGCCAACCGCAGCATGCCAGCCGACGATAGTCTGATCATTCGCGCCGCCGCCCGTCCGTCGGAGCTTGGCCGCGTGCTCGGCGCGCTGCATGGCTCCGTGCTGCCGGGCGCGGCTGGGCCAGAGGTGTGGGGCTACAGCGGCGTTGGCATTGCGTATGGCCGCTGGACGCTCGCGCCCGATGTAGATACCAGCATAGTGACGGCTATGCTCAATAGATTACGCGCCGCTCTCGCGCCCGTTGATGGCTACGCGGTGGTGGAGGCCGCGCCGCCCGCCATGCATGCCGAGCTTGACCTGTGGGGGCCAGCGCCCGCCACGCTGCCGATGATGCGCGCAGTACGCGAGCAGTGGGATGGCGCGGCGATTCTCAATCGCGGGCGCTATTTGCGCGGGCTATAGGTTTTTACCACGAAGGCACGAAGGACACGAAGCCGCGTTTGATAAACAGACGAAGGACGAAGGACCAATGACGAATGATGAACGTCCAGCCTTTGTCCTCCGCCGTTCGCCGTTCGTTGTTCGTCGTTCGTCGTGCTATGTGCTACAATAAGGCCCGCGCACGACACATCTGCCACGCGGCGCGGCTGCATGAAGCTATGATTGTCAATGATCTTTTAACACCCGGTGCAACGCTGCACGGCAACAATGCGGATTATCAAATCCTCGGCGTGATCGGGCGCGGTGGCATGGGTGCTGTGTACCGCGCGCAGCGCACCGCCGACGGCACGGTGTGGGCGCTCAAGGAAATGCGCCCGCTGCCGGACACGCCGCAGAGCGAGATTGAGGAAAACCGCCGCCTGTTTACGCAGGAAGCCGAGTTGCTGCGGACGCTCAAGCACCCTAATCTGCCCGTCGTCGCCGAAACGTTTGAGCATGACGGGCGGCCTGTGTTGGTCATGGAGTACGTGCCGGGCCAGACGCTCGAAACACGCATGCGCGAGGCCAACGCGCCCTTGCTGGAGCAGCAGGTGCTTGCCTATGGTATCCAGATCGCGCGAGTGCTTGAATATCTGCACACCCGCACGCCGCCGATCATCTACCGCGACCTGAAGCCGTCGAATATTATTCTGACGCCAGAAGGCGTGCTGAAGCTGATCGACTTTGGCGTGGCGCGCACCTACAAAGCTCGTAAATCCAAGGACACGGTGGCGATGGGTTCGGCTGGCTACGCGCCGCCCGAACAGTATGGCAAGGGCCAGACCGACGCTCGCTCTGATGTGTACGCGCTGGGCGCGACACTGCTGCACCTGCTCACCAACATGCCGCCCATCCCGCTGCAAACGCCTGCGCCTGGCAGCATTCGCAAGATGAACCAATCGGTTGACGCGCAGACCGAGCAGGTAATTATCAAGGCCATGGAACTCAACCAGGCGGACCGTTTCCAGAGCATGGCCAAGTTCGAGCAGGCACTGACCCGCCGCCTGGATGCGCCGTATGTCGATCCGACGACCCGCGCGACACCGCCGCCGCCAGTGGCCCCGCTGCCACCGGCACGCAGCGCGGCGCAGCCCGCTGCGCCAGTTGTGCCGCCTGTCACGTCACAGCCGGTGTCTGTCGCGCCGCAGGTTGTTCCTGCCGCGCCGCAAGCGGTGCCTGCCGGGCTGACATGCGACCGCTGCGGGCGTGTAAACAAGCTTGGGGCGCGCTTCTGCGCTGGCTGCGGCAAACCGCTTGGCACGCCGCCCACGGCGCGCCTGCTTATTCGCTCGGCGCGCGGCTCTTGGGAGCAGCGCATCGATCATGTGCCGATGAAGATCGGACGGCGTGACCCGCGCCAGAATCATTATCCTGATCTCGATCTGGCTGAGCATGACCGGGGCGTTGCGTCGCGTAATCATGCGCTTATTAACCGGCAAAACGATTATTACACCCTCACGGATCTCGGCTCAACCAACGGCACGCGGCTCAACGGCGTGCCGGTCGCGCCGCAGAAGCCGCAGCGCCTGCGCTCTGGCGACAAAATCAAGATCGGTGAGGTCGAGATGGAATTTCGAGGAAGCTAGGCGTGACAAGATGACATGATGACTGGATGCTAAAATCTTGTCATCATGCCATCTTGTCATCTTGTCACTCCGTCAGGTGAACATGTGATACCTAAAGTTTTAGTGCTGCGCGCGCCGGGCATCAACCGCGACGAGGACGCCGCCGCCGCAATCGAGATGGCCGGCGGGCAGCCGGAGCTCGTGCATGTCAATCGGATTGTCGAGGGCGCGGCGCGGCTCCACGATTACGCCATGCTGATTATTCCCGGCGGCTTTTCCTACGGCGATCACCTGGGCGCGGGCAAGCTGCTGGCGGTCGATCTGGCGCACCGCCTGCAAGAGCAACTCGCCGCGTTTGTGGCCGACGGGCGACCGGTGCTCGGCATCTGCAACGGCTTCCAGGTGCTGGTGAAAGCGGGGATTTTGCCCGGCGACGAAGGACTACAGACAAAGGACGAGAGCGAGCAGATAGCTTCATCAGCCGCCGCTACGCTGACCGATAACACATCCGGCCAGTTCGAGTGCCGCTGGGTACATCTGGTGCCTGAGCCGCAGAGCGCATGCGTTTTTACCAAAGGTTTGGAGCGCGCCATCGAAGTACCGGTGGCGCATGGCGAGGGCCGCTTTGCAGCGCGCGACGCGGCAACGCTGACCAAACTCCGTGAGCGCGGGCAGATCGCGCTGCGCTACGTCGCCGCCGACGGCAGCCCGGCAACGTACCCGGCCAACCCGAACGGCTCGGACGACAATATCGCTGGCCTCTGCAACCCGGCAGGCAATGTGCTGGGCCTCATGCCGCACCCCGAGGACGCGATTCTGCCGACGCAGCACCCGCGCTGGACGCGCGAGGCGTGGCGGAACGAGGGCGACGGGCTGGCTATTTTTCGCAATGCGGTGCGGTATGCGAATAAATTGTGAATTATGAGTTGTGAGTTCTGAAGAAAGGAACATCCCACAACTCAAAATTCATACCTCATACCTCATAACTCTACCTGAACCATTTCTTCCCAAGCTGGTCGAAAAAGCCTTCCGCGCGCAACTGCTTGAGCGCGTCGTTCACCTCGTCATGCAGCTGCCACGCCCGCGACGGCACCGCCAGCGCGTACGGCTCGAACGACAGCGCCATGACGAGCCGCAACCCCGGTTGGTGGCCCAGATCAATCAATGCCGACGCATTGTCCACAATCGCCGCGTCGAGCTTGCCCGCCCGCACGTCCGCGAGCACCTTTGTCGGTGTATCATAGTCCGAATTGAGCCGGATGCTCGGATTGCCAAGCACCAGCTTGCGCGCGTACGAGTCGGCGTCGGAGCCGAGCGGCACGCCAAGCGCATGGCCGCCGAGTTGATCCTGATTTTGAATCGGCGAGTCCTGCGGAACCACCAGCACCAAACCGGCATTGAAATAAAACTCC
>DASTWM010000301.1:0-12403 GCA_035765855.1 Roseiflexaceae bacterium | reverse complement strand
GCACGCATGTATGCGCAGGGAAGCCATCGGCACCAGGGTACGTGCCGAAATAATTATCGAATGAGTGTCCTTCCTGCATCATCACAATGAAGTGCTTGATCGGCGTTTTCGGCGCTGGTGGCGTGCCGGGCGCTGCCAGCGCCCCGAGCGGTTGTGCCAGAGCCATCAGGCTGGCGGCAATGAATGTCAGGCGAAGAAGCCGCAGATAGGTCATGGCCACACCTCATAGATGACGATAATTGGCTTGACAGCTGTTGTCCCATCCGGCAGCGTGACGGTGACTGACTCAGTATGGATAGCCCGTCCGTGATAGCGCTGGACATACGTAAGGAGTGAGTCGGCGAAATGCGTGGTTCGTGATGCTGAAAACGCATCATAGATAAAGTATTGCAATTCGCCGTTCCGAATGAGTTTATCGGGGTTCACAACTGGCTCGTAGACCGGGTTGCGGTGGAGCGGGTTGGAACTGACTGACAGGCCATAGGTTCGGCGATGTCCATAGAATTGAATAATGTTTGCCATTGAAGGGCCAATTGCAACCAGTTTGGCACCCTCTGGAATGTTTTTGCGAACCCACAAACCGGCTTCACGCCCGCCCGGCACACCGCCAGTACCCGCCAGGAACTCGTCAGAGATAACCCGATTGACAGCATGCCAGCTTGGGACCATGATCGAGCTTGCGATTAGCAGCACAAGCAAGATACTTGCGAACCGGCGCGAGATTCTCAGTGCCGCAAGCGGGCGTTGAATCAGCGCCAGCACGCGCAGCCCGGCGGCATGCATTCCTCGCTCAATCCCGCGCCCCCAGGCTGGCATGCGGATCGATCGCAGCCGCCGAGCCGCTGGGGCGTTAAACCCATGGTCGACTACCAGCGGCTGATCTTGTCCCAGCCGGATGACGGCACGCGCGGCAAGGAGCGCAAGCGCCGGCGCTATTGGCAGCAGGTACTGAAATCCCTTCACCGGCCACAGTTGGAAAAACACTGTCGGAACGAGCACCCACGCGACGAGCAGCGTTTCGCGCCATGTGCGCTCCCGGCGCAGCAGCCAGAGACCGATTACCGCCACCAGAATGACAAGTGGCCCGATTACAAAGGGAACGGTCGATATATAAAAGTCTAGTTCATGATTCGAGCGCCGGAACAGTTGCCAGAGCAGAAACTGCTGGGCGGTCTTCGTTCGTCCCACCAATGACAGGGTGATAAAATGTGGCACAATCACGGCAACCATGCACACCATCGACACAATAAGATCGCGCATGCGCACCCTGATCGCCGGAGAGAGTGAGAGAAAGACGTAGATTGCGCCGAGCAGAATAATGCCTGTTTCTTTTGTAAGAAATGTGAGGCCCATCCCCACGCCTGCGGCGTAAAGCCAGGCCGGGCGCTGGGTCGTGGCGAAGCGGGCCATCATGTACAGCGTCAGTGTTGAGAAGAGGACCATCGGCCCATCCAGAAGCACCTGACGAGTCACAATAACGTGGTATGGCATGAGCGCCATGAAGAGCGCGGCGCACAGGCCAACCTTTCGGTTATACAGCAGTGTGCCTAGCTGATAGACAATGTAGAGTGTGGCCAGACCTGCAACGACTGAGAAAAGCCGCCCGATCAGATCGTTCACACCTGTAAAGCGGAACCCAAGCGAAAGAATGAATTGAAAGAGCAAGGGATGCGCCCGAAACATGGGAAAGATTTCTTTGAGAGTGGGATCGGCAGCGATTGCTGCTCCCTGTCCAGCGTACACGGCTTCGTCACTGTTAAATCCAAGGCTGTTGATCTGCCATAGGCGCAGTGCGCCGCCCGCGACGAGAATCGCGACCAGCATGAGCCGGCTCACAATTTCGTTCACGTTAATCATGCTCCATCCCAGTTTACGTTGAGGTTGAACGCCTAACCCCGAAGTAAGCTCACCTAGCTGGGCAACTGGAGCAAGGTGCCGCTGTTTTTCAAAAAGGCGATTTTTTGACATAATTCAGTATCCCATCTCTCAATACACAACCATAGTCTGGGTACGCACGCACACTATGATCAGTAGATAAAGATAATCGGTGTATGTCAGACAAGCGATCTGCCAACCGTTTCCATTCCAACAGACGCGGTTGGCAGATCGTTGTATGCTCAATTATGGTGAAGTGTGATTCCTACGCGGCTCCCAGCTCTATCGCCATTTCGCCCCCCACGCTGCGCTCAAGTTCCGTCCACTGCCCGCGCGGTTCGGTTCCTTGCACCAGCGCGGGTATCCGCGATGACCAGTCCATCTTGCTGCTGCGCAACAGTGTGGCTGGCAGACCTTTGAGCGACTGCTCAATAATCCCTCGCTCCACCGAGCGCAAATCGAGTTTATTCGTGTTGTGCAGGACGGTTTTGATTGTGTCGTAGGGCGGAAAGCCGTAAGCGTCTTCGCAGTTGCTCAACAGAATGTCAAGCCCTTCGCGCTCGCTGAGTTGCACGTCCGCATCGGCACCGCGCTCGACGCGCTCGATTACGATCAAACCAGCAAGACGAGCTTCGCGGGTGACACGGGCGTGCGGCACAAGCTTCTGCACATGATACTTCGGTGGAGGGACGACCAACTGGGTAATTGTGTTGATCGTCGCAACCGGCAGCTTGCTCTGCGTGAGCCAGAACGCGAACTTCCGGCCTTCACGGGAGTGCAGGCGGCTTTGCAGCGGTAGCGTGAGTCGCTCGCCAAATGAGAGCCGGGGCGTGTTGATTGCGGCGACGGTGTGATGGCTGATTGTCATCGGCTTTGGATAGGTCATGACGCGCCCATCAGGCGCAACCAGCGTCAGATCGTCTGACAAGAACGCGGCTGTATCGGTCGCGCGGCGCTGGCGATCGAGCAAGCGAAGGATCGTGGTTGTCTTGCCGGTGTCCGTTCGTGCCGTAATCATATAGGCTTTGTTGCCAAAGCTGATGCATGCGCCATGGACCAGGGCATACCCCTTTTCAACAAATGTCCAGCGAAGGATTGGCTCGACAACATTGGTGTAAAGCACATGTGGCGAGTACCGCAGGATTGGTGAGGCGACCACATCAATCATTTCGCCAAGCGTGACATTGATAGCGAAACCGACCGGCCCCAGACCCTCGTTGTAATAAATGCGCCGCACATCGGAGTCAGCGGGCTGCGTGTTCTGGCTGGCCGCAGGATTGACCATGCCCATACGTACACGTATGGTCGGCTGGCTGTCCAGCGATTCGACGCGGAACCGCTCAAGTTCCGGCAACCCAACTTCTGACACAACCGTGATAATGTCGTGAACGTTGTAGGAGTGCAACATCGTTATACTCTTTCTTGCGCTTGATCGTCCCCAGATGAATTTATCTGCCACAGCGTAGCGCAGGGCCGTCATAGCGACGAGGGAAAGAAGATTGGATATAAGGTAGTAGACGCCAAGGACTGATGTCAGGACGTAAACCATCGGCCCACGCAGCCCCAGCGCAGCGTTGTTCATGAGGAAGAACAGAAGCAAGCGGGCAAACCTGCCCTGCTTCTGGCCTTCTGTTGAGAAAACCCATATTTCACTGAGGATAAAGTTCCACAGCGTGGATCCTTCAGTCGCCAATACGACCGATACAAGGTAATGTAACCCGAGCAGTTCAGTCGCCATCCACAGCACAAGCGAGTTCACCAGCAAGCCGGACAACCCAACAGCGAGAAAGCGCGCGAACTGCAATATATTTTCCCCAAAGCGCAGCTGGCATAGGTGCGAGAAGTAGCGCATGCCTTCACGAAATGAGGCTTTGCTTTCGCCCGCATAACGCTCCCCAAATTCAAACCCTACCTCCGAAATCCGGAGCCCTGAAGACTTAACCATGATCTCAAGCAGGATCTTGAAGCCACGCGGTCGGAGCTTGTCAATGTCTATGGCATCCTTCCGTACCAGGAAGAACCCACTCATTGGATCGGTGACACCATGAAGGCGCTGAGGAAACAATACTTGCGCAGCGACAGTCGAGCCGCGTGAGATGACCGTTCGTCTCGCGTTCAACCCTCGTGCAGCACCAGTTGCACAGTACCGGCTTGCAACCACCAGGTCACTGTTTGATTGCTGTGCTTTTTCGAATAACTCTGGAACGAGTTCGGGCGGATGCTGGAGATCAGCATCCATAACGCAAACCCAGGGTGCCTGAGCCATGCGCAGACCTGCAACAACTGCCCCACCTAACCCGTCGGTGCGTTGACCGGGCGCACGATGGAGGAGCCGAACACCACAGCGTGAGACCTCCCCGGCGAGCTCAATAGCTGCAACAGTTTCATCATCGCTATCGTCAACAAAGATAATTTCCAAAGCAACGCGGGGCAGTGCTTCTTCCAATCGCTCGATTAATGTTGCAATATTCCCCGCTTCATTCCTCGTCGGAACAACCATCGATAGCTCAGGTTGAAATGGGCTCAGGTTGATTGTCCGTTGAACAGTCTTTCTTTCGGGCTCCGACGAAAGAATACGTCTCGACTGCTCTATCATTCGTTTCCTCCCGTAAAATGTTGGATGCTCACGGCCTGGAGTGGCAACTACTATGTGAAGGGAGAGTTATTAAGGCTTCCGTTTTCCATATCCATGTGATTGATCACCGTGCCCGTACCATTGCCCTTGCATTCGTCGTCTATCAGAACAGCAGCTTCTACAGCTCATGGACCTCAGCGATGGACCTCAATTGAGAGCGACTCTTTGTTCGTTTACGCCATAGGGACGCATCCTTTCCACTATTCCAGCCACACCCATGTGCGACCGCATCTATCACAATGCTTCCCGGAGTAAGGCTATGTTAAGATATCATTATGGATTTATGATGACTTTCACAATATGTTAATATGATAGAAAAATTACTTTCCTGACTTAAATTGGTTGGATTTTGCACCAATATGCGGAGTTTCTGATACAGCCATTATGTACTTCTATTTAAAAACCAAAAATGCAGGCAATCGATCGCTGTTGCAACATTGATCTATAAGGAACATACTGTGGCTTTGGTACACAAATAGGCGCAGCGGGGAAAAGGAGATGGTCTGTCAGGCATTGGCATGACAGGATTGAGGCATTCCTGCATGGGTCAGACAGGTGAACCCTGCGCACCTCAGGTGGGCCTCAACGCGCTGCCTTTCTCGTAAGCGACTACACAACCGTTCCCAAAGATCATTGTGAACCGAAAGAACAGGGTTTCTATCCAGCTCCGCCGCTGCTAAATAGAGCCACAAAAATGGCCCGAAAAAACACATGCGGTTTTATTCAGGTAGCATCCGAGTCGCCATCTCCCCTCACTTGCCTCGGTGGCGCTTCCACCTGCTTGAATACGGCTGCAAGCATGTGATAAACATCCGCACCACCCGCCAGGATCTCCTGTAGCTGCGTCCACGCCTCCTTTCGCTACGTCCGATGCTTGCTCACCTCGTGTTCGCGCACCTTCTACGCGCCTTCGCCAGAGATGTGCAGATCATGCGAGTCAACCGCCAACTGTCACCCTTCATCCCCGCGCTAGCGTAGAAGGGTGACTCGCAGATCAGCACGGCGACGCCAGCATGTGGAGTAATCGGCCTCAGGGCGGATCATAGACAGCCTTGCACAGCGAACAAGCACTCAAGCGCGGTATCGAAGCAAAAGTCAGGCTGACTACGCATATCAGGCTGTACGGATTGAATCAGGAGAGAAGCACGTCATTGGCAAACCAGAGCCATTGTTTACGCATCAGGATGTGCTATAAACGAAGCATAGCAGGTTGCTCTTTTGAAAAAGGAGCAATTTCCAGAAAAAAGACCGTAATGGTTTTCTCATGACCACTTAAGAAGAGTAAATGACAGAATCTTCAACTCGAAAAATATATTCTGTTCGGTAGCGATAGACACGCTCCTTAACCTGATGATAGCAAATTACTAGAAGTAATCCTGGGATTTGCCATTTTAAAGGGTATTTCTGCCCCGCTACATGCTGTCCTCTGATTATGCTTTGCTAAACAAGGACTACACAGTCCCCTCATATATAAATCTATATTTATCTGGGCTCCTGCTTCAATTCACAGCTACGTTAGTCTAACCTGGTATATAAATAAAAGATGAAAACATATTCTTTTGAAGGTCAAGAGGTAATACCAGGAGCTCTGAAGGGTTTTTCTGAAGATTAAGAACACTACATTATTTCTGGAGGGATGCCATGTACGCACTTATTCTTGCTGGTGGGAGTGGTACACGTCTCTGGCCGTATAGTCGCAGCAGCCGACCGAAGCAGTTTTTAAATATCTCTGGCACGCGCAGCATGCTGCAGGAGACGGTTGATCGTATTCTGCCAATGCTCCCTCCCGAACATGTCTTTGTAGCAACAGGTTCCAGCTACGCCGATCTTGTTGCCGAACAGCTGCCGGACGTGCCGCGCGAAAACATTTTGAGCGAGCCATTTGGGCGAGGGACCGCGCCATGCATCGGGTTAGCCGCCCTGCATATCCAGCAGCGCGATCCACATGCGGTCATGGCGGTTTTGAGTGCTGATCATCGCGTGGAAAAGCCGGAACTATTCCGTAGCATCTTGATGGCAGGCGAGCAACTGGCAGAGCAGGGGTATGTAGTGACGCTGGGTATCACCCCGGATGCTCCAGGCACCGGATATGGCTATATCAAGCAAGGTGAGCAACTGGAATCTGACAGCACGCATGCAGGCTATCGCATCGCCGCATTTGTGGAAAAGCCGGATATCGAGCGGGCGCGCAGCTATGTGTCAAGCGGCGAGTACGTATGGAATGCAGGCATGTTCGTGTGGCGCACTGACCGGATTCTGGAGGAATTACAGGAGCATCGTCCGCAACTGGCGCAATCGCTGGCGACGATCGGCGAAGCGATAGGCACCGCGCACGAGCAGGAGGTTCTTGAAGCGGTGTGGCCGAGCATGGAGAATGTTGCAATTGACATTGCTGTGATGGAACAGACCAGGTATGGCGTCGTTATTCCGGCTGCGCTGGGATGGAGCGACGTGGGCGATTGGTCGGCACTTGCCGAGACACTGCCACAGGATATCTTTGGCAACGCCGTTGTGGGCCACCATATCGGTCTGGACACCCGCAGCACGCTTGTGTACGGCAACGGTCGTGTGGTCACAACCATTGGTGTCGAGGACTTGCTCATTGTAGATACGCCTGATGCATTGCTCATCTGCCGCCGTGACCGGGCGCAGGATGTCAAGGCGCTGCTGGCAAGTGTTCGCGAACAACATGTTTCATTGCTTTAATCCATATATGTGATGTGTCGTCATGGGAGCGCCTTTGTACAAAAACGTGCCTGCAAGACACGGCTTGCAGGCACGCGGATGAGGAGTTGGCCTCGATTCATGTAACAAAGCTATCGAGATGATTGGGTTGTGCCGATCTACTCATCATGATTACATCACCTCTGCGTTACGCGCATTTATTGTCGTTGTGGACCTCCCTTCCCACTCGATTTAGCTGATCTTCATCTATCGTTTACTTTTGTAGAATACAATAGAGAAATAGGACAGATGAAATTTTCCGGGAGGCAGTTATGCGGTTGCCCAAAAGGGTTTATGCTGGACTGGGGTATGTGGTATGCTTACTGATAATTAGTGCACTGCTGCCACATGCCGCGATTGTGTCGGCAGACTCTAATTGCACTGGCACCGCCTGCACTATTTATCTTCCGCTTGCACAGGTCTCATATCCACCACCAACGCTGATCGAGCCCGCTGACGGAGCGCAGGTCACATCGCTGGCACCGCTACTCCACTGGCTACCATCGGAGCCGGGTACCTACCAGGTCCAGGTTGCTTTCGATCCTGCCTTCACCACCATGGCCTTCACTTCGACAGTCAGCGTAAGCGCACCGGTTCAGTCACAAGCATATGTCATGGAGGGTAATCTGATTCAAACGACGCTCTTTTGGCGCGTGGGAGAAGTCAAGCCAGAAGGCGAGCTGTTTTCGGCACCATGGAGCTTCACAACACCGGCCAAGGACGCGTCAAAGCTGTTGCCGGCCCCTCACTTGGAAGCGCCAGCAAATCAGGCAACCGTGCCTGCCTCCAACGTCACATTGAACTGGCAGAACGTCTCAGGTGCGCTGTATTACCGTGTCGCTCTTTATGCGCCTGATGGCACACAAGTAACTGCCGCTATTATTCCAGCGCCTGCGACAACATTCACTATGCATAACCTTTCGGCTGGCACAACCTATTCATGGCGGGTGAAGGCCTTCAATGCGTCTGGTTGGAGTATCTACTCCGCATTATGGCATTTCAAAGCGGCCTGAATGACAACATGTTGTTACGTGTGTTAGCAGCATGCTCGTGCAGGTTGGGAGTGCTACTATCCTGTAATCTACAATTTATTAGCATAGTGCGCGCAAAGCAAAGTTGTACGGGTACACAATGCAGCGTGTTCGACGCGATCGCCCAGCAAATCAGTGTCCTGCCGAGGGTCGGTGTGCTACCGCGACATGTTTGTGTAGCAGCAGCCTGCTACAGACTGCTGCTTTGTGCGGCAAAGCAGCAGCAGTTTTCCGCGTTCTGCTGCCAAATAGGACATCATGAACGTGCTGCGACAGGCTAAATAATAACGTTTCGTTAGAAATGCGCTCTGGCCGCTTTTTTATATTGACAAAGCGGAATGAAAGTTCCATAATACACACAGCGGAATGAACGTTCCGTTTATACGGAAAGAGGAACTTTCATGACAGAACAGACACCCGAAACACGCTACGATACGCAAACTTTGCCACTGATCGCGCTTGACGGCGCAGTGGTGTTTCCACATACCATCGCGACGCTGCCACTGAACGATGAGAACGCCGCCGCAGCGGATGCGAGCCTGAAGAACGACCGGCTGGTGCTGCTTGTGCCCCGCCGCGCCGATGCCGACGACGACGCGCCGCTCGCGCTGCAACTGCACCGCGTCGGTGTGGTCGCGCGGATCGAGCAGGCTGGCACGCTGCCGAACGGCACAAGCGGCATTGTGGTGCGCGGCATGGTGCGCGCCATGATCGGCGAAGAAGCGCAAAGCACGCCGTACCCGCGCTACGCCTTCACCGAGCGCGCCGATGTCGTGGAGCACAGCGAGGATATGGCCGCGCTGGCGGAGCAGGTGCATGCCGCGATTGACGCCGTGCTTGACCTGCGGACCGATGTGCCGCAGGAAATTCGTAACTACGTCCGTAGCATCAAGGATCCCGGCCAGCTAGCCGATAACACCGGCTACGCGCCGGAGTACACCTTCGACGAGCGCCAGGACTTACTGGAAACGTTTGACGTTGCGGCGCGGTTGCGCAAGGTGCTCGATTTCTATCGCAAGCAATATACATTATTAGAAGTGCAGGCCAGGCTGCGCGACGAGGTGCACGACAGCGCCGCCAGGCAGCAGCGCGAGTTCTATCTCCGGCAGCAGATGCGCGCCATCCAGAAGGAGTTGGGCGAGGACGACGACGAGACTGCCGAACTTGACGATCTGCGCGAGAAGCTGGCTGAAGCTAATCTGTCGGAGGCGGCCCGCAAGGAGGCCGACCGCGAGATGGCACGCCTGAGCCGCATGAACGATGCGTCGCCGGAATACCAGATGGTGCGCACGTATCTTGAGTGGCTGGCCGAATTGCCATGGGACAAGCCGACTGGCAGCGAGATTGACGTGCCGCATGCCCGCGAAGTGCTTGACGCGGATCATTACGGCCTTGAGAAGATCAAGGAGCGCATTCTGGAATATCTGGCCGTGCGCAAGCGCCGCGCCGCGCTGGGCGACGACGCGAACCGCAGCCGCGAGCCGATTCTGGCGTTCGTTGGGCCTCCCGGCGTGGGCAAGACCAGCCTGGGCCAGAGCATTGCGCGGGCGCTCGGTCGCCAGTTCGTTCGCATGAGCCTGGGTGGCGTGCGCGACGAGGCCGAACTACGCGGCTTCCGCCGGACGTACATCGGCTCGCAGCCGGGCCGTATCATTCAGGAACTGCGCCGCATCGGCACGTCCGATCCAGTTATTTTGCTGGATGAGGTTGACAAGATCGGCATGGACTATCGCGGCGATCCGTCGGCGGCGCTGCTGGAAGTGCTTGACCCCGAGCAGAACAGCACGTTCACTGACCACTACCTGAACCTGCCATTCGACCTGTCGAAGGTACTGTTCGTCGCCACGGCGAATGATTGGAGCACGGTGCCGCCCGCGCTGCGCGACCGCATGGAAGTGATCGAGCTGTCGGGCTACATCGAGGACGAGAAGGTTCGGATCGCCCAGCAGCACCTGCTGCCGAAGCAACTGCGATCCAACGGCCTGACTGAGCAGGAAGTTGTGTTCGAGGAAGCCGCGCTGCGCACCGTAATCGGTGATTACACCCGCGAGGCGGGCGTGCGAAACCTGGAGCGCCAGATCGGCGGCGTGCTGCGAAAAGTGGCGCGACAACTATCGGAGCAGCCGGAGATTAGCCAGATCACGGTCACGCCTGCATATGTTCGCAATGCGTTGGGCCGCCAGCGCTTCTTCAACGAGGCCAAAGAGCGGATCGACCAGCCGGGCATCTCGACTGGCATGGTCTGGACGCCAGTCGGCGGCGACATTGTGTTCGTGGAGGCATCGATTGTGCCGGGCCACAAGGAGATGAAGATCACCGGACAACTTGGCGATGTCATGCGCGAAAGCGCGGACGCAGCACTGACCTACATCCGTTCGCGCGGCAAGGCGCTCGGCATCGAGCTGGACTTCTTCGACACGCACGCCGTGCATGTTCACGTGCCGGGCGGCGCGGTGCCGAAGGACGGCCCATCGGCGGGTATCACGATCGCGACGGCGCTGGCTTCGGCGGCGACCGGGCGGCTGGTGCGCGATGACGTTGCCATGACCGGCGAGATCACGCTGCGCGGGCGCGTGTTGCCAATCGGCGGAATCAAGGAGAAGGCGCTGGGCGCGCACCGGGCGGGCATCCGCACGATCATCCTGCCGAAGCGCAACGTGGACGACCTGGAGGATCTGCCGCGCGAGGTGTTCGACGAACTGACCTTCGTGCCGGTGGAAACACTGGACGAGGTGCTGGCGACCGCGCTGCATGAGCCGGGCGCGCACCTTCAGGAATCGATCAACGGCATCTTCACGCAGAGTTAACATATAGCTATCGGCATCCTATAGCGCCCAAGGGAGCTATTCTCTTCCAGCGCTATGGGGTGCCAATGCTCTTTCCATTTAATTTCGCAGAATGTTCTTGAACGTGTGAAAAGACTCTGGCTTCTCTCTGCTATAAACTACCACCTGCAGAAAATATTGTCGGGGCTACACCGTGCTGCATAAACCATGTAGCTTGATTTAGCATATCATCTATGTATGTTTTCTCCAACTCCTTTGCCTCTTCTTCCGTAAGTAATGTTAGCTTTCCGCGTGACTTACCTATTCCATTAAGCGATTGACCGATGTCAATACCTGCCTTTCTGCTGATAAGTGCTCTGTCATGAAACCTGCCTTCGAATTCTTCAGGTACCACAATGAACTGTGTAGATGGCATGGCCTGAGATGACAACTTACGCCAGTACAGTTCTAATTCTGCTTTTAGTACTTCTACTCCTCTTGTAGTATCTAGCTTTTTATCTGTCGTGATTACAATTATTTTGCAGTCGATAGGTATGTTTCTAAAGTACTCTATCTGCTCTATACCGAAGTATGGATCACAAATTTTTAGGTATCCATCAACGTTTGTAATCAACCATTGTTCAAGCCAATGTTGAGCTCGTTCAGTTTCGCCCGCTTGGAAAACAGCGAACTTTGTACCCAAACCTGAAAAGCTATCTTGTATTGACTCAGGAATACCAGCACGTAACTCGGGCGATACCCAATTTGCAAGTTGATGAACTAAGTTAGCAACATCGATAAGCGTTTCTACAATTTCCTTGGATGAAACTGATTGATACTTATGGTATAAGCTTTCGATAACCCATTCTGACACATTAAGACTTACTTCTGAGGAATGTATCTGACTCACCTTTAGCCAGTCCTCCAGTACTTGCAAGGAAAAGACAGTGCTCCTACCAGAGACAAAATCCTGTAGTAGCTGTTTTGCGCTGGCACTTAAAATAATGCCCTGAGCATAACTATAGTTGTGTACGTCATTAATTCGTGAAGGATTACCAACTAACTTTTCAATTTCTAGTGCAATATTAGACGTACTTAAGAAGGGATTAGGTTGCCGTGTGTCAAACCTCGAAACAACTTCATCAGCAAAGTCTGGTGCGATTTTATAAGCTAGTTGAGTGATTGCTGCCAGTCGTTCATCAAACCCAACGCTTTGCAACTCACTTATTCGTTCAAATATAAACCTTAATACAAACTTCGACTGATCTTTCTCTCCTAATTGTCTCCAAGAATCAGCAATTGTTTGCACACGATCTAATTGGTCAACCGTAGCAGGAATCAATGGAATTAGCCGATAAGCTTCTTCAAGTAAA
>DASTWM010000300.1:0-3018 GCA_035765855.1 Roseiflexaceae bacterium | reverse complement strand
GCGATTATCCTGCCACCCGCTTTTTCGGCATTCAGCACCTTCCTGCTGCGCCAATACTTTCTAGGCATTCCGCATGACCTCGACGAAGCGGCCCGCATGGATGGCGCGTCGTCGTTCCGCATCTGGTGGCAGGTGATCATGCCGCTCAGCGGGCCGGTGCTCGCCGCGCTCACGATCTTTGTGTCGCTGAACACCTGGAACGAGTTTCTCTGGCCGCTGATCATCACCAATTCGCTCGAAATGCGCACGCTGCCGGTCGGTCTGGCGGCCTTTCAGGGGCAATACAAAGTGGATTGGAACCTGCTGATGGCTGGATCGATGATCGCGATGCTGCCAGTGCTGCTCATTTACATCGTCGGGCAGCGCTGGTTCATCAGGGGCATCGCCATGACAGGCATGGGCGGGCGGTAGCGACGCCCCTGGTGGGCGTCGGCCATGGCGGCGGGCGGCAGATGTCAAGACATAGCGATGCCCCTGGTGGGCGTCGGCCATGGCAGCGGAATATCGCGGTAGTTACGGCGTCTCAACCGAGCCGAATCCGCCCGATTGCAACACGAACACCCGATTCGGACCGAACATGTGAACCATCCAGCCGCCGTTGTCATACACGACCCACGAAGCGGTGTTGCTCTGTTCCGGCGCAACGGCCCAGCCTAGCTCATTCTGGAGCGCCGGATTGCTCCACCAGACCTTGCCGAAGCCGCGCGCGGGAGCGATCATGCCAGACGGCGGAGTCTTTGAGCCACCGACCGGCTCGCCTTCCTGGTAGCTGTCGCCAAAAACCTGCCACTTCCAATTCATTCCGCTCGACGTGAGCGCGAAGATCATGGGCGCGCTGTCTTTCAGACCATTCTCTTGCGGGCCGACCCACAGCATCCAGCCATGCTCGAACTGCTGGATGGCCGCCGGTACATACTCGTGGATATTGGCCTTCGGGCAGCCATTCGGGCGGAAATAGCGCTTGACGACGTTCAGCAGCGCGGTGTCTTGCAGCGGCGGACACGGCTCGGCGCGCACGATGTCGCGGGCGAGCAGGCCGAGCAGCACGTCATACGGCGCGGCGTTCTCCGGGTGGTATTCCATGCGCCGCCGCTCGAAATATTGCACCAGGTACGTTTTGCCCTCGACAGTCTCCTGCATGGCTGGCGTAATTGGATAGCCGAAGCGCGCCAGACCGCCGTTGTGCTGCCAATAGTAGCTGAACGGCGCGCAGACGCTGTAGCCGGTCTGCGTAAATGATTGGCACAACTCGTAGCCATGGTGCGGATCGTTGTTGCCCATCACCCATGGGTGGCCCGTGCGCTCCAGGTAGAACGCGCCCAGCCGCCCGGCCAGCACGCCCTTGCCTTCGTTGCTGTGATCCTCCAGCCGGTCGCGCTCGAACCACTGTACCGGCCCGCTCCATGTGCCTTCCACGTTCTGAACCTGCTGCGTGCTGATCGGATAGCCGAACACTGGCAGGCCGCCGTTGCGCTCCCAATAGTCAAGAATAACACCAGAAACACAGAACCCGGTCTCGGCGAAGCAGCGCTCGCGCTGGAGCGGCGCGGCGCGTGCCGAGAGCGGCGCAAGCGCTGCCGCCAATAACGCCAGCAGCACAAGCATCAATGATCTTTTCACATGATTCTCCATACATCTATTCCCACAGCTATACTTATAGTGTACAAACTAGTGTGCGAGAAGAAATTATCGCCCGCTCGCATTGCCGCTGTTGCAAATTAGGTCTACTGTTTCACCAGGTAAGCGCTGTTGTTCCCTCACCCCGGCCCGCTCCCAATGGGAGCGGAGTGGCGCGGCAGCGACGGGGTGAGGGTCTGCGCCAACGTTATGAAACAATTACAATTACGGGATATACACGGGCATAGTCATCACTTTATAGCGACCGTTCTGCTGATCAACGGTGAAAGGAAATTGCGTTTGCGCTTCGGCCTGAAACAGTTCACCATCGTCAAACGCGAATTCAACGATGAACTGCGTCGCGGTCGCGGAGGCAGGCTGCTGGTTGACGGCGCGCCGGACGTGCAGGCACATCAAGCCTTCCTGCGTGCAGCCGCGATCCCAAAGTGTCTGGTAATCGTTACGCGGAACGTCGGAGTTCCACATGCGCAGCACATCGTACGAGCCGCCGTAGAGCTGCGCCGCCTCCGCGTAGCGCCTGTCGTGCAGCAGGCTGAAGAAGTTAGCGAGCACCTGCCCGGCATCCGCAAGCGGCGTAAAGCTGTCGCGCATGGCTAACACCTGCGACGACGCCATCGGGCTGGCCGACCTGTAGCCGTACAGAAAGCCGTTGACGCGGTTGTTGCCCTTCTGCCAGCCGCGCTGCTCGTAGAACGCCGCGCCCTGCGAGCCTTTGTCGGTCGAGAAGCTCACGCCGGTCTGCCAGCGGCCGCCCGGCTGCTGAATAATGCCCGTCTCGTTGACCGGGCGACCGTAGATGCGCGCCAATGTATCGCGGGCGCGGTTGCGCAGTTCTTCGCCGGTGTTGCCGAAGGCCGAGCCGGGATAGATGTAGCTGTCAACCGCCGCGAACGTGCTGCGGTCGTTGCTGATGAAAACGATTGTGCCGTCGCCGAGATCCTCTGGGTGGAGCAGGCCAGCCGGATACTGAATGCTCCACGCGCCGTCCGGGCTGGTGTAATTGCTCAAACCGCTGCTTACCGTCGCGCCACGCACGTCACGCCCCAGCAGGCCGAGCAGCACGTTGTACGGCGCGACATTTTCCGGGTGGAACTCCATGCGGCGGCGCTCAAAATATTGCACCGTGTAATCATGCCCTTCGATATTCTCCTGCCGCTGGCGCGTAATCGGGTAGCCGAAACGCGCCAGGCCGCCGTTGCGCTGCCAGTAGCTCAGGAACGGCTCGCACAGGTTGAACTGCGTTTCGCCAAAGAAGCGGCAACTGTTCTGAACGGCATTGTCACGCGGCAAGTCCTGCCAGTCGGTGCCGTAGATCTGTTCGAAGCGCAGCGCGCCCAGCCGCCCGGCCAGTACGCCCTGGCCCTCATTCGCGTGATCTTC
>DASTWM010000299.1:0-2456 GCA_035765855.1 Roseiflexaceae bacterium | reverse complement strand
GACGGCATATTGCCCATCGTACAATGGCAGCGTGACTGAAATTGCCTCGCTCGCGTCGCTGTAGCTGCCATCGGCGGCAGGCAGCCACATCCATGCGCCGCCATTCACCCGGTATTCGACGCGATCAATATGATTAATAGTGACTGTTGCCTGGCGAATGGACGGCAGCGGCTGATCGATCGCTTGCCCGCTTACCATGGGGCGTGCGGTCCCTGACTGCGCCCATTCCACCTGTACATTTGGTGCAGTATCCACAGGATCGAGGATATGATCGCCGTCTGCGTCACGGTAGCCGAGCTGGCCGAGCGCCGTGTCGTCGATCTGTTTATTTTCATATGATGGCAACGCATCCTGCATGATCGATGGATTGTGCGTGCCGCAGTTGTTATACTGGCTGTTGGTATTTGCGACGTTAAGATAGCCGCTCTGCTCGGTACACGGCGTTGCGGCGCTTGCGTACTGGTCGAGCGCGCCGAAGATGTGGCCCATCTCATGGGTAACGACCGAAGCCATTTTACTTGTGCCGTACGGGCCTGCATTCGATGTTAATACCATGAACGGGCCATTGACATACGCATAGCCGAACAGCCCATCCGCAAAGCGTCCATCATCGTCATGGGCGCTGTTCGCTACGAATAGCGTTGTCGCCCAATCGGCACCGCGCGCATGCCGCAGCGCATCATCGGCGGCGTAGGCTTGTTCGAAATAATCCTTGCCAGGGTAGCCCATGTGGCTGAGTGTGTCGCCAATCCACAGGTGCTCGCCGTCAAGGCCATGTGTCACCGGCTCATAGCCTGTCGCCGCCACCTGTGTTGATACATCGAAGCTCAGATGCGCGTCCGGCAGGCGATCATGCCACCAGGTAAGCGCGGTAGTGATTTGCGCCGTGACTGCGCTCATTTGCTCCGCCGTCCAATCTTCACGTGATGGCTCGATTGTGCCATCACTTTCAACAAAAACCACTTGCACCGCGACATGACCGGCCATGAACGCACTTGGCTGGTAGCGCGCTGGCATGTTCGAGCCACGAATAGCATGGGTCTGTAACGATATTGGCGCGCGTAACGCATCACCAGTGAGCGACGGCTGCTCCTGGGCAGCAACGGGCAGCGAGGGAAAAAGGAGCATGGCAGCTAAAACAGGTACAAGAAAGACGTAGATTGGTTTCATATCTGCTCGCTTGTTGGTAGAGTGTTGTGCTGAGACGTGCGATGCAGCGTCAAATTCTTGCCACCAGCATAGCAGTGAAACAGATACTTCTGTAGATGCCAACGGTACCGACGAGCGTACGCCCTTCAGCCAGTACGTCCTAATGGTTCTTTAGTCTGAACGTACTACAGCTTTTTACTGTTTGTTGACGTAAAATGAAATAAGAGGATTACGAGGTGGGAAAGATCGCAAAGGGCATGAGCGATCCGTTATGCCAGAAGCCTTCGATCTGAACGGGGCCGAAGTGTACATTCTGATCGCGTGCCTGTTGCAGCCGCGCCAGCAGCGCTGTGTCTCGAATTGGGGTGCTGAGTTTTATCTGCCGCGCCTGAGGCGCAGGGACACCATTTATATCAGTCTTTTCGACCAGCAGCCCTGAACTACCCTGCGCAAAAAGAGTCCCCATGACACGCACGAAGCGATTTTCATAGGCAGTGCCGTTCGCAAACAGCGTTTGAAACGTTACATCCTGCGGCACAAGCAACGCGAATTGAGGATGAACCAGTTGATACTGATAGCTGCCGTTGGGTCCGAATGTGGCTGGACCCTGCAGCATGCCACGCGCTCGCACCGAGGCGATCCGTGCGGTTCCGGCTATATGTACCAGCGCCGTGAGTTGCTCTGAAGGTGCTTCGCCAAGCCAGATTTGCTGTTGTGGCGTAGACAGGGGCTGTGGCGTTGCCCCTGCGCTGAAGCTTAATGTATCGACGAGACGCACGCCTGAGGCATCGGCGAACGCGTAACCAGCAGTGGTGACCATGGTATCTGTACGTGTGGTTTGCTGTTGGATGAGTTTGGCAATTGGCGTGAATGCCTCTGCCGTGGTGCCGGTTGGTATGGGTATCGGCGCGACATTAGCGCAAGCAGCGAGCACCAGCGCCATGGCAACCATGAAAGCAATATATATTAACTCTAAATATAAAACGGATCGGCGGAATGATTCGTATATGCTCATGGAGCATATCATAGCACAAAAGCCGCTCTTCACGATTGATACGTGCAAGGTCTTCTGCAAGCCTCAGACACAGATTTGAGAGCTTTTGACAGTCTTTCTGGTGCGTCTGGAAGCCTGCCCATGCTAAGGTGTAGAGCATATTTGGCTGCAAGGCAACATGCTGCTATTTGTTTACATTTTGAACGAGGTGACAATGTATGGGCACGCGCAACTCACGGCTTAGCGGGTTCTATCAACTCAGTCCATTAGAACGGCTGCAATCCGTGCGGTCCTTTGATGGGCTGAACGATGA
>DASTWM010000298.1:0-15000 GCA_035765855.1 Roseiflexaceae bacterium | reverse complement strand
TGCTCGACAACCAGGAAAGGCGGCTGATTGAGAACCGTCGTGCGATTGCGTGTGTTCCATGATTGCATCTGAAATCTCCAAATAATGGTTCTGCCATCGGATCCTTTATTGGTTCTTGTACATTGACCAGTTTATCAGTATGATCGTATCATGATCAAACGTCATGTATAAACATCTGGTGTAACCATGTATATTCCCAACGCCTACCGCTATGATAATCAGGACGAATGTATCGCGTTCATGCGCGCGCATAGCTTCGCCACGCTGGTGTCAGTGCTGGACGGAGCGCCGGTCGCCTCGCATGTGCCGCTGGTTGTACATGCCGACGGCGAACAACTCACGCTGAGCGGACATCTCGCCAGGGCCAATCTGCACTGGAAGGCATTTGAACGGGGCGAAACGCTGGCGATCTTTTCCGGGCTGCACGCGTTTGTGTCGCCCTCGCTCTACGACAAGCGCGAAAGCGTGCCAACATGGAACTACATCGCCGTTCATGCGTACGGCACGCCGCGCATGGTGACGCTTGCCGACGAACGCGAAACTGTGGAGCACCTGCTCGACGCCATGATTGCCACTTATGACTCGCCCTACAAGGCGCAATGGGACGAGCTTTCGGACAAATTCCGTGACGGCATGATGAACGGCATTGTGGCGTTTGAGATGCCAGTGACGCGGCTGGAAGGCAAGGCCAAGCTCAGCCAAAACCGCTCACATGCCGATCAGCAGCGTGTTGCTGAGGCGCTGCTCAGGAGCGACGACCCTGCGGCGCAGGCAACTGGCGCGGCCATGCAGCGCAACCTCGACATGGCGACTCATTCTTAGCCGCAGAGCACACCGAGCAAGGAGCGCTTGTGTGTACTCTGAGACCTCTGTGGCAACGTTTTACTGCTGCGCGCCTGGCCAACTGAGCGCGATGCGACCACGCTCGGCCTCAACCCGTTGAATCTCCACGTCAATAACTTCGCCAACGCTCAATACCGTGCCGCGCGGGATCTGGCTGCGGTGCAGCAGGCCATCCTGCTTCACGCCAATGTCCACAAATGCGCCGAAATCTACCACGTTGCGCACCGTACCCTTGAGTTGCAAGCCGGGCATAAGGTCGTCCATGGAAAGCACATCGCTGCGCAGCACGGGCGCGGGCAAATCTTCGCGCGGATCGCGGCCCGGTCGCACAAGCTGCTCGAAGATGTCGCGCAGCGTCGGCACGCCGGTGCCTAACTCGGCGGCCAGTTGCTCGATTGGCTCGGACTGAAGGCGTTCAAGCGCTGCCTGGCGCTCTGCCAGCGAGGAACGAGCCGTCAGCCCGGCCTGCCGCAGCACGGCTTCGGCCACCGTGTAGCTTTCGGGATGAATAGCGCTGGCGTCGAGCGGGTTGGCGCTGTCCGGCACGCGCAGAAAGCCCGCCGACTGCTCGAACGCTTTCGGTCCCAGCGTGGCGACTTTTTTCAGCGCTACGCGGCTCGCAAATGGCCCGTTCGTATCACGATGAGCAACAATCCGCTCGGCGAGCTTGGGGCCGATGCCGGCGACGTACTTCAGTAACGCAGGCGAGGCCGTGTTGACGTTGACGCCTACGCGGTTCACCACGCTCTCAACGACATCGCCGAGCGCCGCCGCAAGACGCGGCTGATCGACATCGTGCTGATACATGCCGACGCCAATCGACTGCGGGTCAATTTTGACCAACTCGGCCAGCGGATCCTGCACGCGCCGCGCAATCGAGACTGCGCCGCGCATGCTCACATCCAGATCGGGCATCTCGGCGCGGGCCAGTGGACTGGCGCTGTACACGCTCGCGCCCGCCTCGCTCACAATTAAGTAGTGAACCTTTTTTTCAGCCACAGAGGACACAAAGGTCTCAGAGTTACTCCTGCGAGTATTCCGCTCTGTGTTTTCTGTGCGCTCTGTGGCTAAGTCCTTGATCAAATCGGCCACAAGCTGCTCGGTCTCGCGCGAGGCGGTGCCATTGCCAATCGCGATCAGCGTGACGCCATGCCGCTCAATCAGCGCCCGCAGCGTGCGGAGCGCCGCTTCGCGCTGGCGCTGTGGCTCATGCGGGAAGATCGTCGCGGTGTCGAGCAGCCGCCCGGTCGCGTCAATCACCGCAACCTTGCAGCCAGTGCGGAAGCCGGGATCGATGCTAAGCACAACCTGGTTGGCAATTGGCGGCTGGCTGAGCAGGCCACGCAGGTTGGTGGCAAAGTTTTCGATCGCATGCACTTCCGCGCTGTCGCCAAGCGTGCTGCGCACGTCGCGCTCGATCGCGGGCAGCAGCAGCCGCTCCGCCGCGTCGGCAATCGCTTCCTCGAATTGCTCAGCGAAGGGCGAGCGCGGATCAGGCCGGAACACGCGCCCAACCGCTTCGCGCCAGTCGCGCTCCTTGATCTCGACCTTGACGCGCAACATCTTTTCGGCCTCACCGCGATTGAGCGCCAGAATCTGGTGCGGGCGCACGCGACTGACCATGGCCTCGAACTCGTAGTAGGTCTGATAGACACCTTTGGGGTCTTCAGCTTTAGCAATCTTTTCGCTGCGCAGCACCGCCCATTGCAGCGACTTCTCGCGGGTCAGCCGCCGCACATCGGGGTGGTCACTGATCGCTTCGGCCACAATGTCGCGCGCGCCAGCCAGCGCCTCGTCGACCGTCGGCACCGCATCGGACAGAAACGGCGCGGCGGCCTGCTCGGGCGTTTGACTACCGCGCGGCTGCCGCAGGAGCATGTCGGCGAGCGGTTGCAAGCCTTTCTCGCGCGCAATGCTGGCGCGGGTGCGACGCTTGGGCTTGTAGGGCTGGTACACATCCTCCAATGCCATGCGAGTCTCGGCGGCAAGCACCTGCTGCTGAAGCTCGGGCGTCAGCTTGCCCTGTTCCTCGATCGAGGCGATGATCGCCGCGCGGCGCTCGTCAAGCGCCCGCAGATTTTCAAGCTGCGCGCCAACATGTCGAATCTGCTCCTCGTCCAGGCCGCCGGTGCGCTCCTTGCGATAGCGGGCGATGAACGGCACCGTATTGCCGGCGTCGAACAGCTCGATGGTGGCCGCCACCTGCTCAGCGCGCACGCCAAAGTCGCGGGCGATACGTTCGGCGTACGCAGTTCCATCAGTCATGGCTATGTCCTTCTCCAGATCGCATTTCTTGTAACAGCATGATACCGCATGTCGGCTGGCATGCCGCGCCACCTGCGGTCGATCATGAAACTCCTGCAAAATATTAATATTTCTCCAATGGAGCGCTATTTGCCGCGCTGCCTGTCGTGATGTACAATAGTTATACAAATTTCTTGGTTCCAGGAGGAATAAACGGCTATGCCGACCTATGTGTATGCCTGCGACTCATGTAATGCGCAGTTTGAACAATTCCAATCCTTTAAAGACGAGCCAGTGCGCACATGTCCAGCATGCGCGGGTAACGTCCGACGCGTCTTTCAGCCAGTAGGTATTGTGTTTAAGGGTTCTGGCTGGTATATAACGGACAGCCGGAAAAGCAGTGAAGCCAGCGTTCCCGCCGCCGAGTCATCCGCAAAGAGCGAAACGAAAAGCGACACAGCGACCAAAACTGAGCCAAAGAGTGAAACCAAGAGTGACGTAAAACGTGAGTCAAAGAGCGAAAAAGCCAGCGCGCCTGCCGCTGCTGATTAGTCCGCGAGCACGCGCAAATACCGCTCACACCTCTCTGCCAGGGCACGGAGGAAGCAAAGAAGATACGTGCGTCTGTTGTTAGGGGCGTCGTCAGTTCGGTGACGCCCCTTTGCCGTGCATTCTTTGCCATCCGAGGTCCGTATAGGGAGGTTTTTCTATGTCCTTTCGCACGCAACTACAGATATTGCGCGACGACGTACGAGCAATCTTCAAGAATGATCCGGCGGCGCGTAATCTGGCCGAGGTGCTGTTGTATCCCGGCCTCCATGCGATTGTGCTCCACCGCATGGCGAACGCGCTCTGGCGGCGCGGCGTTCCCTTCGTTCCCCGGCTGATCTCACAAATCGCGCGTTTCCTGACTGGTATCGAAATCCATCCCGGCGCGACAATCGGGCGCGGCTTTTTCATCGATCATGGCATGGGCGTGGTCATTGGCGAAACCACCGAGATTGGCGACTGGGTCATGCTGTATCAAGGGGTGACGCTGGGCGGCACCGGCAAGCAGAGCGGCAAGCGCCATCCCACGCTGGAAGATAATGTGATCGTCGGCGTGGATGCCAGCGTGCTGGGCGCTATCACAATTGGCGAGGGCGCGCGGATCGGCGGTGGCGCGGTGGTCGTGAAAGATGTACCGCCGCACTCCACCGCGATCGGCGTGCCAGCCCGCATCGTCGTCACGCGCGACCCGACGACCGGAACCAGCCGCCGAGTTGAGGAACTGCCCGACCCGGAAGGGCAGATGCTGCGCGGCTTGCGGGTCAAGGTGCTGGAGCTTGAGGAGCGCATGTCCGATCTTGAGAATCTGACCGATCACCATCAGCAGGAGCATCACCTCAAGTTCGATGCGCTGCCCGCCAAACTGTGGGAATCGCTCGGCGAGAACGGCCATGACGATTACGACGAATGGATGATGGGCGGAGGAATTTAGTGCTGCGGCACACGCAGAACACCGAGAGCAAAAGATATGTCAATTCAAATTTATAATACCCTTTCACGCACAACCGCGCCGCTGGAAACGATTGAGCCAGGTGTCGTGCGGATGTACGTCTGCGGCGTCACGGTCTACGACCAGGCCCACATCGGGCATGCCATGTCGGCCATGGTGTTCGATGTGGTGCGGCGCTACCTTGAATTTCGCGGCTACCGCGTTCACCACGTTGTCAACTTCACCGACGTGGACGACAAAATTATCAACCGCGCCAATGCGCTGGGCCGCGATCCGAAGCAGCTTGCCGAGGGCTACATTGCCGAGTTCATGGCCGATCTCGAAGCGCTCAACGTCTTGCCTGCAACCGAGTACCCGCGCGCAACCGAAACAATGGATGAGATTCAGCGCTTCATTGCCGGTCTGATCGAGAGCGGCAATGCCTATGAGGCTGAAGGCGACGTATACTTCCGTGTTGCATCCGACCCTGATTATGGCAAGCTGTCAGGCCGCAAGCTGGCCGACATGCTATCGGGAACGCGCTTCGATGTGGACGAGCGCAAGGAAAGCCCGGCTGACTTCGCGCTGTGGAAGGCGGCCAAGCCCGGCGAGCCGGAATGGCCGAGTCCGTGGGGCGAGGGGCGGCCCGGCTGGCACATCGAGTGCTCGGCCATGAACCTTAAGCACCTTGGCGAGCAGATTGACATTCATGGCGGCGGCACCGATCTTATTTTTCCGCACCATGAGAATGAGATCGCGCAAACCGAAAGCCTGACCGGGAAGTCCTTCGCCCGCTTCTGGATGCACAATGGCATGTTACAAATCCAGACGAAAATGGAGGATGGCTCGTACAAGCTGGAAAAAATGTCGAAGTCGCTCGGCAATGTGGTCACGATCCGCGACTTTTTAGCGGAACATGACGCCGACGTGCTGCGGCTGATTGTGCTGTCGAGTTCGTACCGCAGCCCGCTCGCGTATGGCGAGGAGATTGTCGCCGACCAGGAGCGCAAGCTGGCGCGGTTGCGCGGCGCGCTGGAGCCAGCCACCGGCGATACGACGAGTGGCCCTGCGGCAAAACAGCTCACAACAGCCACAGAGGCGGCCCGCGAACACTTCATCGAGGTCATGGACGACGACTTCAACACAGCCGGCGCGCTGGCGGTGCTGTTTGAACTGGTTCGTTCGATTAACACGGCCCGCGATGCTGGCGTCGGCGGCGAACCGTTTGACGTTGCGCAGGCCATGCTGCGCGAACTGGCTGGCGTGCTCGGGCTGCGGCTAGAAACCACTAAAGCGCAGTCGCAGGACATTGCGCCGTTTGTCGATCTGCTGGTCGAACTACGCGCCGAACTACGCAAGGCCAAACAGTTTCAGTTGGCTGATATGGTTCGCGCGCGGCTGAATGATCTCGATGTTGTGCTCGAAGACAGTCCTCAGGGTACGCGCTGGAAGACCGCCAGGTAAGCATTGAAGTGATAGACTAAAGGAAATACGCTGAGCAACGCGCAACCATTTATAGACCATGATCGACTCTTCAAAGAACTGCTGACAACGTTCTTCGTCGAGTTCATCACGTTGTTCTTTCCGGCAGTCGCCACCTATCTCGAACCAGATAGCGTGACGTTTCTCGACAAAGAGCTATTTACGGACATTCCGGGTGGCGAACGGCGTGAGGCCGATGTCGTCGCGCGTGCGCGCTTCCGCGGCGAGGACACATTCTTTCTTGTCCATGTCGAGCATCAAGCGCAGGCTGAAGCCGACTTCGACCGACGCATGTTTCGGTATTTCGCGCGCTTGTATGAGAAACATGCGCTGCCGGTGTACCCCATCGCGCTGCTCTCCTATGCTTCGCCACGCCGGGATGAGCCATCGGGCCACCAGGTTGCATTTCCCGATTTAACCGTGCTAGAATTCAGATACGGCGTGGTTCAACTTAATCGGCTTAACTGGCGTGACTTTGTACGACAGCCCAATCCGGTCGCAAGCGCCTTGATGGCGCGCATGGGTATTGCGCCACAAGATCGGCCAAAGGTAAAGCTGGAATGCCTGCGTTTGCTTGCAACCTTGCGCCTCGATCCGGCCCGAACCCATTTTATCTCTGGCTTCATTGACACATACCTGCGGCTTACCGCAGAAGAGGAACGCCGCTTTCAGGCCGAAGTTGATACGCTTCCCTCAACGAAAGAAAAGGAGGGTGTTATGCAAATCGTTACAAGTTGGATGGAACAAGGCATGCAGCAAGGCATGCAGCAAGGCATGCAGCAAGGCATGTACGCCCTCATTCTGCGTCAACTCGCGCACGCCCTGGGTGCCGTACCTGCTGACATTCAAGCGCAGGTGACACGTCTTTCGACTGAACAGCTTGTCCAGCTTGGCGAGGCGCTGTTCGATTTTACAAGCTTCGCCGATGTAACTGACTGGTTGCAGCATAACGCGACCCCAAGCGGAGAATAACGCTGTGTCATGGCTTGAATTAGCAGTTGAGATTGACCCAGAAGCCGCTGAATCGGTCAGCGACTTGCTGGCGCAGTACGGCTACAACGGTGGCGTCGCCATGGACCAGCCGATCATCCACGGTCCAGAAGGCCCGGAGTACGCCTACGATACGCAGCGCTCCGTCACGCTGCGCACCTACATTCCCGCTGATGACAAAGCCGAGGAGACGCGGGCGCGATTGGAGCAGGCGCTGTGGCACTTCGGACAGATGCGGCCAGTCGGGCCGCTGCGCGTGACGCCCATGGAGGAAGAGGATTGGGCCAACGCATGGAAGCAGCATTACACTGTGCAGCGCATTGGCGAACGCACCGTGATTGTGCCATCCTGGCTGGAATATGACACGCAGCCCGACGATATTGTGCTGCGGCTCGATCCTGGCATGGCGTTCGGCACCGGCCTGCACCCGACTACGCAGCTCTGCCTGCGCTTTCTGGAGCAGTATTCCGCAACCGGGCGAACGGTGCTCGACCTTGGCTGCGGCTCGGGCATTCTCGCGATTGCGGCGGCGCTTGAGGGCGCGCGCGAGGTGCTGGCGCTCGATACTGACCCGATTGCAGTGCAGGCGACTCGCGAGAACGCCGCGCGCAACGATGTTGCAGATCGCATCCATGCCGCAGAAGGCAGCCTGGGGCAAGGCGCGACGTTCGGCCACTGGATGGGCTGGCCTGAAGCGGCCAAGCCCGCACAGCAGGAAATCGCCGCGCAGACTTACGAGAATTATTTCGATGTGATAGCCGCGAACATCATCGCCAAGGTGCTGATTGCCGTCGCCGCTGACATGGCGACTGCACTGAAGCCAGGCGGCACGCTGATTAGCTCCGGCATTATTGCGGAGCGCGAGGACGAGGTGGCGCTGGCGTACGCGGCGGCGGGCCTGAAGCGCATCGGACGGCAGCAGGAAGGCGACTGGGTCGCGCTGGTACACACGAAGTAAGAAGCATGCCTAAATCGTCGCGCGCCAAGCGCCAAACAACCCACAGCAATACCTACCGCTTCTTTGTTGCGACCCCTATCGAGGGCAGCATGGTTATGATTGATGACCGTCAGCTTGCCCATCAACTCAGCAATGTGCTACGGCTTCAGCCCGGTGATGAGATCGTGTTGCTTGATAATAGCGGTGAGCAGTACGTCGTCGCGCTGCAACAGCTTGGCCGCGACCATGCTACCGGTACGGTTGTAAGGCGCGCCCCAGCCAGCGGCGAACCTCAGACGCATGTGACACTGTACCTCGGCCTGATGCGCCCGGAGCGCTTCGAGTGGGCGCTCCAAAAATGTACCGAACTGGGGGCCGCCGCGTTCGTGCCGCTGGTGTGCGAACGAAGCGCTGCCGCCGACATGAGCGAGCGCAAAGCCGAACGCTGGAGCCGCATCGTTCGCGAGGCCGCCGAGCAGTCGCGGCGCGGTCGGCTGCCACATATCGCCGCCGCGCAATCCTTCGACCATGCATGCGCGACAGTCGATCAGTATGATCTGGCGCTGCTGCTGTGGGAAGGCGCTGGCGTCCAATCATTGCGCCATGCCCTACGAGCGCACACCACGCCGCTGAATACTATCGCCGTGCTGAGCGGGCCAGAGGGCGGATTGAGCGATGACGAGTTCAAAACCGCCAGCGAGCATGGTATCATACCCGTGACGCTTGGGCCGCGCACGCTGCGCGCAGAAACTGCGCCTGTTGCTGCTACTACTGCGATTCTGTACGAATGCGGCGACATGGAAACCACGGCACAGGCGTAACAACAACCCAATACATTCTCACAAAAGGCGACTTCTATGCGGCGAACTGCTTCAAGGCTTCAGCGAGGCATCATTTTTGGAGTCGTGTTTCTCCTTTTCGGCTTCATGATCGGCTGGGCGAGCGCTACCCGATTCAGTGGACGCTTGCCCGCAAACGGCAACATCGCCGCGCTCTGGAGCACGAACCAAGCGCCTGGAACCAGGCCACCCGGTGATATCAATAATGAATTCAGCGTGTTCTGGGAAGTGTGGAACCTGGTTGAAAAAGAATTCTACACGCAACAGCCGCTCGACCACACGCGCATGGTTCGCGGCGCGATCAGGGGAATGCTGGCCGAACTGGACGATCCGTACACCGTGTATCAGGAGCCGGATCTCGCAGCACAAAGCCAGGAATACCTGCAAGGCACATCCGAGGGCATCGGCGCATCTATTCGTATCGCTGATGGAAAAGCGTATATTGACAAGCCAATCAAGGGCTCGCCAGCAGTGCGTGCCGGGCTGCAACAGGACGATGAAATTATCGCTATTGACGGCCAGGATGTGGCAGCGCTGATCGCCGGCGCAGATGTGAACCAGGCAACCACCAGAGTCGCCGCCAAAGTGCGCGGGCCAAAGGGCAGCACAATGAGCTTACGCATCCGCCGTGGGAACGCTGCGCCATTTCAGGTCACGATCGCGCGCGATGCGGTCGTGATTAGCAGCGTCAAGAGTCAGATGCTCGACAACGGTCTCGCATACATTCAGATCACGGACTTCAAAGCCAGCACCACCGCCGACTTCGACGCGGCGCTCAACGATTTATTGCCGCACAAGCCCAGAGGAATCATCCTCGACATGCGCAATAATCCGGGCGGCTACCTGACGCCAGCGCAGGAAGTGCTTGGGCGGCTGTACAAAGGCGTGGCGCTGTATGAAGAAGATGGCAAAGGCGCCCTGAAGGAGTTGAAAGCGCTCGGAAGCCCGCCGAGTGCTACAACCTTCGATCTGCCCATGGTCGTACTCGTCAATGGCAACTCAGCCAGCGCCAGCGAGATCGTGGCGGGCGCGCTCCGCGATGAACGTCCGGCGACCTACCTGTTGGGAGAAAAGACGTTCGGCAAAGGCTCTGTACAAAATGTACAGCCGCTGAGTGATGGGGGCAGCGCGCGCATCACTGTAGCGCACTGGCTGACTCCGAAACGCGACGAAATCAACAAAGTTGGCATCACACCGCAATACATCGTGCCGTACAATGAAGACCCAGCGCTGCCGGTGCCATGTGTCGCCGACCGAGCGCCGACAACAGCGCAAAGCACCTGCGCAGATAATCAACTCGCATGGGCGATCAAACTGCTGACGACTGGCGACACGCCGCCCATGGCCGTCGCGAAGTAAATGCTGCAATATCAAGGAAAGAAGAGAACAGATCTGCTGTTTTCTTTTTTTCCCTGCGCTTTTTCCGCATGAACCCTCTTGACACAGAACACCTGTTTCCTTTATAATGAAAATTGCAACAAAAGTTCTACTCTCATTGCAACCATCCGTCAGCTGCTCGGATAGCAGCCGTGGCGGTCAGCGAAAGGACATAGGCGATGCGTACGGCTGAACATCTGTCACCTCGGCAGCAAGAAATTTTAACGTATATTCAAGGCTTTGTGGATGAGCATGGCTACCCACCAGCAATCAGGCAAATTCAGGACAGCCTTAATATTTCTTCCACATCTGTTGTCGCATATAACCTGAAGGCGCTTGAGACAAAGGGCGTGCTCCAGCGGGAAGGTAAAGTGTCGCGCGGCATCAAGCTGCCACAGACCACGCCTGTCACCTTGAGCAGCCAGAGTTCGTACCAGGTGCCGCTGCTTGGCGTGATCACTGCCGGGCAGCCACTGTTGTTGCCGCAAGAGGCACAGGAAACCGCGACCGAATTTGTGGAAGTTTCGCCCGAGGTAGCATCGGCCGATCGTCTCAAGGAAGTGTACGCGCTGCGGGTACGCGGCCATTCCATGATCGACGCGCTCATCGACGATGGCGATATCGTGTTGCTGCGGGCTACGAACACCGCAGAAAATGGTCAGATGGTTGCCGCGCTGATTGAGGACGAGAACTCGGTGACTTTGAAGCGCTTTTACAAGGAAGGCAGCCGTGTGCGCCTCCAGCCTGCCAATGTAACCATGGACCCGATCTACGTGAATGCGGATCAGATACGTGTGCAGGGCCGCGTAGTTGGCGTCATTCGCTCAATGTTCTAACAAGCGAACGTTTATACACAAGAGGTGGATTGCGCTACTGCAATCCACCTCTTTTACATGCCAGAGCAGCTGCTCCCACAATCCATGCAGTTATTACGACAGGCGCGGACGAAACTTGTAGGCATACAAAAGGAGCCCTTCTGGCCCAAGATCGCGCAGCCGGCGGGTTGTTGCCTCGACCGGCATGTCGATTTGCACATCTGTCACGTCGCAATCTGTAATCTGCGCGGTGATCAGCGGCCCTTCTTCGAGCTTGATCAAAGCCACAACATACGGCACCTGTGATTCGTACCCATCGGGCGGCTGCCGCACAACCGAGAATGAATAGACCAAGCCGCGTCCGCTGAATGTGAACGCTTCCCACGCATCTGCGTCACTCACCAATGGTTCCGGCGGGAAGCGCACCTCGCCGGTTGCACGGTTGCGCTGGCCTTCCAACCGATAACGGGCGGCGCGCTGCCGCCAATGTTTTGCTAAGTCCATGCACGTCACCTGTAAACCACAACAACATAGAAGTTTATGTTGTTACGATACATTATTCTGCTACTAAAATGTGTGTGGCCGCTGTTGCGCCCACGCCGCCGAGACACTGCGCCAGTGCTACACGGGCGTTTGGCACCTGGGCGGCCTGCGCTTCACCGTGCAATTGTCTGACGAGTTCAATAACCTGATACACGCCGTTTGCGCCGACCGTGTCGCCGCGCGCCTTGCAGCCGCCGCCTGTCGCAAGCGGTGTACTGCCGTGTGGCGTAATTGAACCTTCGCGCGCGAGTTGCACCGCCGTGCCGCGCTCGGCAAAACCGTTTGCCTCCAGCGCCAGCGCCGCCGCAATTCCATGAGGATCAGTTAACTCCAGCACATCGACATCGGCATGTGTGAGGCGGGCCGACCGCAGGGCCGCTGCCGACGAACGCGCCGCTGCCTCAAGCCACAACGGATCCGCGCGACGACCAAGTGCCAGCGCGTCTGTTGTGACTGATGAACCTGCAATCCGCACGCGACGTGTGCCAAGTTCGCGCGCAAAGCCTTCGCTCGCTACAAGCAGTGCCGCCGCGCCGTCGGCTACCGTGGAGCAATCCAGCAGGCCAAGCGGATCGGCGACCATGGTGGCAGTCTCAACCTTCTGAGGGTTGATTGGAAAGCGGTACAGCGCGTTTGGATTTGCCGCGCCGTTTGCATGAGCATTCACCGGGAACGGCGCAAAATCTGCTGCTGTGTAGCCATACTGGTGCATGTAGCGGCGCATGAGCATGGCCCATTGCGCCGTAAGCGTCACGCCATGGACTGCCTCCCAGTCGCTGTCAAGGCCCAGCGCCAGGCCAGCTTCCAGCCGTCCGTCCAGCACATCGGTGGCTTTTTCTACGCCGACCACTGCCACGAGATCGTGAGCGCCGCTTGCGACGGCGAGGCATGCCTGCCGCAGCGCCACGCCACCTGACGCGCCACCCGCCTCAATCACATGCGCTTCCACACCGCGCATGCCAGCCGTAGCAGCTATCGCCGCGCCGAGTTGCGACTGAGTCCCTAACGCGCCGCCGAGCGCATTCGCCACATACAATGCGCCAACACGTTCTGGCGCAACGGTGCCAAACGCGCCGCGGAGTGCCTGCCAGGCGAGCACTGTGGCGGTGTGCTCCCAATGCTCGGCGACGGGCGTTTGGCCTGTACCAACAATATAAACTGATTGCATCACAACGCTCCTCATCCAAGCACAATTTTGCCGCGCCACCTGGCGTAAATTGCATAATCGACAAATGTTTCACGCGCAAGATAGGCCGCCGTCAGTGGGGCGCGCTTGCGCCGCTCCATTATTGCGTCGGTTACGCGCAACGCGTAGGCGTCTGCTCCCGCGCCAGAACCATATGATGTAACGAAAATCGTTTCACCTGGCTGCGCTACATCAAGCACCGCGCATAGCCCAAGCAGCGCCGCCGCCGAGTACGTATTGCCGATCTTCGGCGCAAGCAATCCGGGCGCAAGCTGCTGCGCCGAAAAGCCAAGCTGCTTTCCCACCGCCTGCGGAAAGCGCGCGTTCGGCTGGTGGAACACCGCGTACGTGTAATCACCTGGTTTCGCGCCAAGCTGCTCTAACAAGTGTGCGGCTGCACTGCGAATCTGCGTAAAGTACGCTGGCTCGCCGGTGAAGCGGCTACCATGGACGGGATAGGCTTGCTCGGCGCGCCGGAAGAAGTCAGGCGTGTCATCAACATGCGAGCACGTCGCCTCGACGACTGCCAGCGCATCCTCAGCCGGGCCGACCAGCAGCGCCGCTGCGCCGGACGCTGCCGTGTATTCCAGCGCGTCACCCGGTCGCCCCTGCGCAGTGTCAGCACCGATTGCCAGCGCATATGAAGCCATGCCGCTGCCAACGAGTCCCATCGCCGCAGTCCATGCCTCGGTGCCAGCTTTGCAGGCAAATTCCCAATCGGCGGCGCTGATCCATGGCCCAGTACCAAGCGCCTCTGCCACAATCGTGCCGGACGGCTTGACCGCATACGGATGGCTTTCGCTGCCAACCCACACGGCCCCAAGCTGCTCCGCGCTGATGCCTGCCCGCGCCAGTGCATTGCGCCCGGCTTCAATCGCCATGGTAATTGTGTCTTCGTCAGGACCAGCCACGCTCTTCGCATCGACTGGCACACCGCCGTTCCCATCAGTCCACACGCGGGCGATTTCGCGGGCAGCTATCCGAAAACGCGGCACATACACGCCATAGCCGGTTATGCCAACCAGCTTGTTCGGTCGCATCATTCCAGTTCTCCTTTGAGATTGGGATGTAGAGGGGAAGCGGACAAATTGCTTTGCCCGCTTAGTATTGGTATAAGTTTAGTCTGCCGCAACGCGCATGCGCGAACGTAGCTCCTGAAGCAGCGCCTCGGCGCGTCCGAGCTTAATATTCTTTTCCTCGACCATGCGCCGCGCAATCTCGTCTACTTCGCCGTGGTGCGCGCCAGCCGCCATTGCCAACTGCCGGGCGTGCAGCCCCATATGGCCGCGCTGAATGCCTTCGGTTGCCAGCGCGCGCATGGCCGCCAGGTTCGACGCCAGGCCAACACACGCGCAAATCTCAGCCAACTCATTGGCATGATGAACATTCAACAGCTTAAGCGCCACCTGCGCTGCCGGATGGACTTTGGTTGCGCCGCCGACAATGCCGACAGCGAGCGGCATTTCCAGCATGCCGACCAGATTTCCGTTGTCGTCGCGCGCCCATGTCGTCAACGACGTATACTGCCCGTCACGAGCAGCGTAGGCATGCGCGCCTGCTTCGACCGCCCGCCAGTCGTTGCCGGTGGCGATCAGCACCGGATCGATGCCGTTGAGAATACCTTTGTTGTGGGTTGCCGCGCGATAGGGATCGACCACTGCGAAGGCATAGGCCCACAGAATACCTTCGATCACCTCATCGCCGCTCACGCCATCGCGCGCCAGGGCGTGTGCTGGCACGACTGCCAGCACACGCACCAGGCGGCGATCGGTCAGGTTCGATAGTATGCGTAAGTAGGCCCGCCCACCACTGAGCTGCTCCAGCAGCGGCGCAACTGATTCAGCCATGGTATTGATTGCATTCGCGCCCATGGCATCGCGGCAATCAATCAGTAGATGAACCACCAACATTGGGCCTATGGGACTCTGCGGGAAGGAGCGAATTTCAATATCTTTCGCGCCGCCGCCGAGCGAAATCAAGCTGCTGCTACGATTAGCATGCTCCAGGATCTCGATCTTGCGAGCAAGAATCGCGGCGCGGGCAGCTTCATGATCAGGTACATTGACAAGCTGCACCTGGCCAATCATCAACGGCTCGGTCGAGCTCGTCTGAAAACCACCGCCTTCGCGCACCAACTTCGCCGCAAAGCTTGCGCCTGCAACGATAGAAGGTTCCTCAACTACCATGGGAATAAGGTAGTCTTTACTGTTGATCAAAAAGTTCGTCGCAACACCCAGTGGTAAGTTGAATGTGCCGACGACATTTTC
>DASTWM010000297.1:0-4985 GCA_035765855.1 Roseiflexaceae bacterium | reverse complement strand
CTTTCACTCGCAAGTCCTTTCCTTTATGCACATATGTGTATATCAAAGTGAAATAACTTTACAGGAAAATGCTGTCGTTGTCAATAGCTTCCTGAGCAAGGCTGCTGAAAATACATCTGAAGGCGGAGAGCAAGAAACAGTGCAGCTGAAAGCTCCATTTTGGGCATGCGGGAGCAAAGACAACGTCGCAAATTCTATGCTACACTCTCCGCTGCTCACTGTATCAAGGAACGGAGTACAAGATGCCTGCTTCGCGCAACACCTCAAACGAACTACCCGTGCTGCTGTTCGCCACGCCAGACGCATGGCGCGCATGGCTGCATGCGAATCACGCTGAATCGGCGGGCGTGTGGCTGCGGCATGCCAGGAAAGCATCTGATCTTCAATCCGTATCGTATGCCGAGGCGCTTGAGGTGGCATTGTGCTACGGCTGGATCGACGGGCAGAAAAAGAGCTATGACGAGGCTTCATGGTTGCAGAAATGGACGCCGCGCGGCCCGAAAAGTATCTGGTCCAAGATTAATCGCGAAAAGGCCACCACGCTGCTCGAGCGCGGCCAGATGCAGCCAGCCGGCATAGCGGCGGTCGAGAAGGCGAAGCAGGACGGGCGCTGGGACGCGGCCTATGACTCGCACAGCAGCGCCACCGTGCCAGAAGATTTGCAGGCGGCCCTGGACAACAACCCGGAAGCCAGGGCGTTCTTCGCCACGCTGAACAGCCAGAACCGCTACGCGATACTATTTCGCATCCAGACGGCCAGAAAGGCTGAAACACGCGCCCGGCGCATCGAGCAATTCGTGCAGATGCTGGAGCGACACGAGACATTCTATCCATGATTGGATGCTCACATGGCGTGCTTTGCTTTTGCTACAGGGCCAACAGGCAACGCTCGCCAGTAAGTGCAGGTACTAGCTGCGGTTCACCACAACAGGGGATAGGCATGCGCTTCGCTTGTGCTTATACTCATACTATCCTCACTATGGCGAGGCATTGAAGCAACCTTTTGCAATGAATGTTGGCCCATGCACATTTCACAACAACAGCGCGCCCCTGTGAGCCTTCTCAGGCTCGTGAGATACTGGCTTGATTCTGCAACGTTGGGAAATATCCTTTTTGTGGGATTGACAACGTACATGATCTGGCATATTTCATTCTTCTCAGCCATGCCGGCTGACGACGCCTACATTCACATGCGGATCGCCCGCAACCTGGTCACACACGGCGTGCCATACTTCAATGTCGATCAGGCGGTGGCAGGCAGCAGCTCGGTGCTCTGGCTGCTGCTGGTAAGCGGAACCTTTTTTGTCGCAGGGGCAGATCCGCAGTACATCATGATCTTGTCCATGGTGCTGACTGTGGCGCTGTTCGCTGCATGTACGGCCCTGTTCGCGACACGTTATTCGAGAGTTAGCGCTGTCTGTCTGGCGTTTGTGCTGTTAGCATGCACTGCGCTGGGGCCGGCAGCAGCGCTGATGGAGACGCCAACCGCGCTCCTGTTCTGGACCATGTCGCTCGTGTTTGCGCACCGGCGCGCCTGGGTCTGGGTTGGCGTGTGCGCTGGTCTGGCCGTCGCTACGCGCTACGAATTCGCGCTGTGGGCCGCGCTTGTATTGTGCATTCCAGATACGATGAAAAACCGTGGACGCGTGCTGGCAGGGCTCGCGCCGGTCGGCATGGCGTTGACAGCATTCAACATGTACTTCTTTGGCGCGCTGATTCCGCATACGGTCAAGGCCAAAGCGATCGTGTACTCCGACAATGTGTACGACTCATTCTACCGAAGCGGGCTGCCGACGAATCTCTGGCTCTTCATCAGCATGGTGATCGTCTTTGGCGTATTGATCTGGCTCTGCATGAAACAACGCGTGCCGCGCAGCATGTATATTGGTGGTATCTTTGGCATGCTCATTCTGTTGCTGTATTTGGCTCAGGATGTCTTTATTTTTCCATGGTATATGCCGATTTATATGTACCCGATTCTCGGCGCGGCGCTGTACGCATATTCGACCCGCCATGCTGTTGTCGGAGCATTGGCGACAACTGTGCTGGTCTTCTTCGGCAGCGCTGCGGTCATCCTTGCAACGGAGAACGCGCACGCACTTCACACCCATGATCTGCGTGCCATGCCAGGATTCACCGTCGGCATGCGCGTTCAGCAATACCTCGCCATCGGCGATGACCTCGCGCGCGAGTTTCCATCTGCGACGGTCATGGCCCCGGAAATTGGCGGCCTGGCATGGACGTTTCCCGGACACATCACGGATGCGGTCGGTCTGGTGTCGCCAGAGTGTCTTGTTTATCATCCGCTTGCCGTGCCGCAGGACCGTCCCAACAGCATTATTGGCGCAATTCCGCCCGGCGCGGTGCGCGATCTTCAGCCCGATATAATTGTTTCAATGGAAATTTTCAGCGAGGCGGTGCGGCGCGACATGGCAAACGGCACGATCACCGGGTACAGGCTGTACGACCAATACCCGCTGGTGCCGCCCTCTGTTTCAGAGGAGCCGTCGTCGTTTTGGGATTCCACATGGATTCAGGTGTTCGCGCGCATGCCAGCCAAAGCAGCACAATGACGCGGAACCGTGAAGTGTATTGCTGCGTCGTTTCTCTGGATACAGATGTGCAAGGAGAATGATGATGCCAATTCCGTTTCGTACGCGCAGCTATGGTGTTGCGATACTGCTGGCCCTTGTCCTGACGAGCTGTAGCATGCCAGTTCCGGCACGCCCGTCGAGCGCCGAAGCCCAGGTGGTTCGCTCCGAACAGCCGCGTCAGACTGCGCCGGCTGTTTCGGACGCCGCCATACAGCAACTCGTCGATGGCAACACAGCTTTTGCCTTTCGCATGTACCACCAGATGCAGCAGAGGAATGGCAACATCTTTTTCTCACCATGGAGCATCTCCGAAGCACTCGCCATGGTGGATTCTGGCGCGCAAGGCAGCACAGCCGCTGAGATAGCACAGACACTGCATTTTACGCTGCCGCCTGAACAACTCCATCCAGCCTTCAACGCAGTGGCGCTGCGGCTCGCGCGCTACGATGCGGCGCAGGGAAGTGACGAGCCGCGCTTTCAGCTAAGCATCGCTAACGCGCTGTGGGGTCAGACTGGCTATCCGTTCCGCCAGCCATTCCTCGACACGCTGGCCGAAAACTACGGCGCAGGCATGCATGTGCAGAATTTCAAAGCTGAACCGGAGCAGGCTCGCGCGGCGATCAACGCCTGGGTGAGCGACCAAACGGCGAATAAGATCAACAACTTGCTGCCGCAAGGCTCTGTGAATATGGCAACGCGGCTGGTGCTGACGAACGCGATCTACTTCAATGCCAAATGGCAGTCGCCGTTTCGCGCAAGCAGCACATCAGATGGAACATTTACACTGCTGGATGGCAGCACGATCAGCGTGCCAATGATGCAACAGGCGCACAGCTTTCGCTACGCTGCGGGCGATACATACGAGGCTATCGAGCTGCCGTACGCGGTGCCAGGAAATGAGGGCGGCATGTCCATGCTCATTCTGCTGCCCAAAGCGGGCCAATTTCAATCCTTTGAGCAGGCGCTTGATGAAGCGCAGTTAAATGCAATTATGAGCAGCCTGAAGCCAAATCACCTGGAACTCACCATGCCGAAGTGGACATTTACTTCACAGAGCGTCAGCTTGAAACAGGTGCTGACGACGCTGGGCATGAAGGATGCCTTCGACGCGAACACGGCTGATTTCGGCGGCATGACGGACACCGCACAGACAGACGAAAAAATATCTATCAGCGATGTATTTCACAAGGCGTTTGTGGCGGTTGATGAAGAGGGCACCGAGGCGGCTGCGGCGACAGGCGCGGTGATGGGCGCGACCAGCGCGGCTCCACCAAAGACGCAGATGATCATCGACCATCCTTTTATCTTCCTCATCCGCGATCAAGCAACAGGTTCCGTGTTATTCCTGGGGCGTACGACTGATCCGCGCGGCTAGCGCACATCTTCGCGCAAGGTGACATAGAAGAATCACGCGAGTCGGAAACAATCTATTGCTGCTGACAACAGAAGCGTTGCGCATCGTATATAATAGACATGAGATCATGGCGAATGACGCGCCGTCGCTGGAGCAATCCAGAGGAACTTCCCGACTCCTCGCCCTTCTGAGCGTAGAGCGCAAAGCGCAGAACGAGGAACAGGTATGATCTACGTTCTACGTTTTACGCTCTACGCTGAGAGGGAAGGCTACCCCGCGAAACCGTAAGCGGGGGCATGGTGGCAGCAATGCCGCTGTGACGCAAGACGGCAACAGAGAGCAGACCCGCCATTTGCAGTTGGCAGTCAGCAGTTGGCAGTTCAGAGAAACATGGCGACTGCTGACTGCCGATTGCAAACTGGTAAGGGGTGAAAGGGTGCGGCAAGAGCGCACCAGCGCCGGCAGCGATGCCGGCGGCTAGGCGACTGCGCTGGCCGATGGGGAGCAAGGTGCGTGGGGCAGGCTACACAGTGGGAGCCGCGAGGCGTTTGCACCACTGCGCTTGTTCGCATCGCAGCCGCGACGGCGAAGGCGGGTAACGCCCGCCAGACCAGGAGCGGCCCGCGCCGTATGGCGTGGAGACAGATGGCGGCATAGCGACAGAATCGGGGGTACAGTCATTCGCCACTCATTTTAATGCAAAGAACGCAGAGGTTTTATAACTCTCTGCGTTCTTTGCGTCTCTGCGGTGTTTACAACCCCAGCAGCGCCAGCATGCGAATCGGCGGACTGTCGGGAATGGCGTTGCCCGGCGCGGCTTCCAACGCGCTCAGACTGGCTTTGATCTGATCTATTTCCAGGACGATATACGCTGGAACGAACTGATCGCCAAACGCGGCGCTGGCGTTCCAGCACCGCCAATCGGGCGCGATAGGTTGCGATCAGCTCCTGGCGGTGCGCTCCGGTTGATTCTGAATCAGCCATGCAAGCAGTTCCTCTTCTGTGGCGGTCGCAAGATCGAGCGGCGGCTGGCCGGG
>DASTWM010000296.1:0-5818 GCA_035765855.1 Roseiflexaceae bacterium | reverse complement strand
GAGGCACTGTTGAGCGCGCTGAAGCATGGCGGGCGAAAGATCGTAGCCGTACACCGTGCTGGTCGAGAAGCGTTGAAGCACGGCCTCGGCCAGCAAGCCTTCGCCGCAACTCAGTTCAAGCACATTGAACGGCTCGTCACGTTCGGGAATCAGATCGCAGATGGTCGCGATCTGAAGCTCACGGTTTGGCACAAAATAGCGGCCAAGGTCGATAAACTTCTGCGAGTCGTTTTCGCTCCAGGCGGGGGTTGGCGTCTGCGACATGACCTTTTCCTCCTTGCATGTTTCTGCACAGCCTCGGCTTGTGGTATACTGTGAAAGTTGTAACGTACTCAGCTACCAACGAAGGTTATGATCGATTTTATCAGATCGCTGCTGGGCGGATTACTGCCAAACTGGCTCGTTGTTCTCCTCGCCTACCTCATTATTATCACGCTTGTGCTGGTCGCTGTCCCGGCGACGTTCATGCTCCAGGTCTGGGTCGAGCGCCGTGTTGTCGCGCGCATGCAGGATCGGCTTGGCCCCAACCGGGTTGGCCCGGCGGGTTTGTTGCAGTCAGTTGCCGACGGCGTCAAGATGTTCACCAAAGAGGATGTGGTGCCGCGCGACGCCGACCAATGGGTGCATTTGCTGGCCCCAATCATCACGCTGGCACCAGTGGTGCTGATGTTTGCAGTGATTCCATGGGCGCGTGGCGTTGTACCTGCCGATGTCAATATTGCCGTGCTGTTCGTGCTGGCGGTTTCGTCGATATCGGCGGTTGGGCTCATGATGGGGGGCTGGGGGTCAAATAACAAGTTCGCGCTGCTGGGTACGATGCGGGCGGTAGCGCAGATGATTTCCTATGAAATCCCGGCGGTGCTGTCGCTGTTGACCATGGTCATGGTCACCGGCACCATGTCGCTGGCGCGTATGCCCGAATTGCAAAGCGGCCTGCCGATCGTCGGCAGCAGCGTGCCCGGCGCGCCCGATCTCGGCCTTGGCTGGTTTGTGTTTACGCCGGTCGGGCTGGTTGGCTTCATCGTGTTCTTTATCTGCGTGCTGTCAGAAGGCGAGCGCACGCCGTTCGATATTCCCGAAGCAGATTCCGAGATCGTGGCGGGCTACATGACTGAGTACAGCGGCATGAAGTTCGCGCTGTTCTTTCTTGGTCAGTTCGCGCTTGGCTTCGGCCTCTCAATTATCACGTCAATTGCGTTTCTGGGCGGCTGGCAAGGGCCGGGCGTGGCGCAACTCGCCGCACTTGGCGGAGTCTGGGAAACGTTGGCGGGCATTTTATCGCTCGTGTACATGCTCCTCAAAGCGTGGGGTCTGTTCTTCGTCATGGTCTGGCTGCGTGGCGCATTCCCACGGCTGCGGGTCGATCAACTTATGAGCTTCGCATGGAAATTTCTGCTGCCGCTGACCTTGTTCAACCTGCTTAGCGCGGCGCTGTGGGTCGTCATTACGCAATGGGGCATTGAGCAAGGGCTGGGCAGCCTTTCACCAGAACATCTCGCGCCGTGGATGCGGTATCTACTGGCCTTCGTGGTCACGCTGCTGATCAACGGTCTGGCATTCCGCTGGCTTGTCCAGATCAATAATGAGGATGAGCCGGGCGAACTGGCGCAGGAGCAATCGCTTGGTGCCGCTCCGCTTTCATAATAGCCACAGAGATCACCGAGAGCATCGAGAAAAAAGATTGAGAACAAACGATGACCAATTCACAATCGAGTAGTCATACTTCTCTGTGATCTCTGTGTCCTCTGTGGCTAAACATACAACCATGAACACGCTGATTACTGCTATTTTCCTGTTTATTTCGCTCGTGATTCTGACCGCGGCCATCATGGCGGTGACGGTAAAAAATATCGTTCACGCGGCGCTGTGGCTGATCGCGTCTTTTTTTGGCGTGGCCGCGCTGTACATGCTGCTGGAAGCCGAGTTCGCGGCAGTGGTTCAGGTGCTGATCTACGTTGGCGCGATCTCGATTCTGGTGCTGTTTGCGATCATGCTGACGCGGCGCATCGACGACAGCGCCGCAGAATATCCGTCGCGGGCGCGGTTCTGGGGCGCGCTGGTGCTGGGCGCGGCGTTGTTCGGCTTGCTGCTTGCACCGACGCTGTATAGCACCCCATGGCGCACAGTGCAGCCGGGCCAGAACACGGCGATCTCGTCAGTGGTTCAGCTTGGGCAGGCGTTCATGCGCGAATATCTGCTGCCGTTCGAGGTTGCATCGATCCTGTTGCTTGTCGCGCTGGTCGGCGCGGTGGTGATTGCCTTCGAGGAGCGCGGTCGTCGCCGTCGCGTGCTGACGCTGGCCGAGGAAGTGGCATTGCGACAGAGTGAAGAACAAAGAACAAAAAACGAAGAACAGCAAGCTGATGGCACGGTTCTCACTGTTGACAGGTAACAGGAATTATGCCCAATATCGTTGAAGCCGTTCCTTTATCATGGGTGCTTATTCTGGCGGGCGGGCTGTTCTGCATCGGCCTGTTCGGCGCGCTGTCGCGCCGCAGCACGATCGCCATCCTGCTCAGCATTGAACTGATGCTCAACGCGGTGAACATCAATCTCATCGCATTCTGGCGCTACCTGGAGCCGCAGTTGGTAGCCGGACAAATTTTTGCGTTGTTCGTGATTGTGGTTGCCGCTGCCGAGGCTGCTGTCGGGCTGGCCATGATCATTGCAATCTACCGCACGCGCCAGACGATTGTGGCAGACGAAGTTGATACACTAAGAGGATAAAACGAAGAACAAAGACAGAGAACAATCAGGATATAGCCTTTTGTTCTTTGTTCTTTATGCTTTGTTTAACTGTATTTATGCTTGAACTTGCCTGGCTCATCCCAATTTTCCCTTTGCTGGCGTTCGCGCTGATCACGCTGACGCCAGTGCGCCACAACAAAGCCGCCAGCGGCTGGCTGGCAATTGGCTTGATGACGCTCGCCACGCTGCTGGCGCTTGGCGTTGCCGCCGAGGTGGCGCAAGGCATCCTTGTCGCGGAGAATGGCAGCCGCACCACGCGCGCGGCGCTGAGCAGCGTGCCGCCGGAGGACGTGTTCAGCTTCCCCGTGCCGAACATCGTGCGAACACTCCGCTGGGCACCGGTCGGCGGCATGACCATGAGCGGCGAGCAGGCGCCCTTCACCATGGGCTACCTGATTGATCCGATGGTCGCAGCCATGCTGGTCATGGTCACAATTACATCAACCTGTATTCACATGTTCTCGCTCGGCTACATGGCCCACGACGAACGGCAGGCGCGCTTCTTCTCGTTCATGTCGCTGTTCACCGCCGCCATGCTCACGATGGTCATGGCGAGTAACCTGCTGTTGTTCTTCATGGCCTGGGAAATAATGGGTCTCGCGTCGTACCTGCTGATCGGCTTCTGGTACGACCGCAATTATCCCGACCTGCGCCAGATCACGCCGCGCCAGGCCGCGATCAAGGCGTTCATCACAACCCGCATTGGCGATGTGCTGTTCATGGTTGGGTTGGCGTATCTGTGGACGCAGGCTGGCTCGCTCGACTTCGGCAGAGCGCCGGGGCAGATCTTCGAGCTAGGATTGCTCCAGCGGCTGGCTGCCACGCCAACCGCGCTCGGCATGAGCGCGGCGACGGCAATCGCATTGCTGATCTTTGCTGGCACAATCGGCAAATCGGCACAGTTCCCGCTCCATGTCTGGCTGCCGGATGCGATGGAAGGGCCGACGCCGGTTTCGGCGCTGATTCACGCAGCCACCATGGTGGCGGCCGGCGTGTTCCTGGTCGCCCGTACTTATCCAATTTTTGAGGCCAGCGGCGCGCTGCCATTCGTCGCGTTCATCGGCTCGCTCACGGCGCTCGGCGCGGCGCTGATCGCCTGCGCGCAATTCGACATCAAGCGCATCCTGGCCTACTCAACGATCTCGCAGCTTGGCTTCATGGTCGCGGCGCTCGGCATCGGCGGCTGGATCGCGGCGCTGTTTCACCTGCTGATGCATGCGTTCTTCAAGGCGCTGCTGTTCCTCGGCGCAGGCTCGGTCATCCACGGCATGGAGGCGGCGGTCGGGACGGATGTCACGACATCGCAGGACATCCGCAACATGGGCGATCTGCGGCGCTTCATGCCGACGACCTATTGGACGTATCTGGTTGGCGCGCTGGCGCTGGCAGGCATTCCGCCACTGGCTGGCTTCTGGAGCAAGGACGAGATTCTGGCCGACGCGTTGAGTAACGGCCATATCATCGTCTGGATCGTGCTTTCGCTGGCCTCGTTCCTGACAGCCTTCTACATGACCCGGCAGGTTCGGCTGGTGTTCTTCGGCCAGTTTCGCGGCGATTCCCCGCGCCGCGACACGCGCCCGAGCGAGCCGAAAGCCGTCGAGCATGCGTACGGCACGGACAGTGTCGCGGGCGCGCACGAGCATGGCGGCCACACGCCGCACGAGAGCCCGTGGACCATGACGGTGCCGCTAATCATTCTAGCAATATTTGCTGCGCTCGCTGGCTTCGTCAACACGCCATTTGCGCATGGTTTAAGTAACTTTCTTGAAGCTGAGGCAGGCTCGTTTAATATCATCGCGGTGCTGATTGCTACGCTCGTGGCGCTCGCAGGCGTCGGTGCTGGCTGGATCATGTACCGTGACAGCTTCGTCACCGCGCAGGACGACGATCCGCTGGAACGGCTTCAGCCTGCCATGTTCGGCGCGCTCAACCGGCGGCTGGGTTTCGACGAACTGTACGCTCGCACAATTGGCGTAGCGACCACGGTGCTTAGTATTGCGTGGACGGCGCTTGATCTGTGGGTGATTGGCCGAATCGTGAGCGGCGTCGGTAGCGTGGCGGCGTTCCTGGGGCGGCTGAATTTTATCGTTGACGACACAGTGTTCAACGACGGCGCAGACTCCTTGGCTGACGGCGTGGAGCATGGCGGCGACGAGGTGCGCCGGATCGAGACGGGCCGCATTCAGGATTATGTCGGCTTCGCCTTTGGCGGCGTGGTCGTGCTTGGCGTTGTATACTTGTACATCATACAACGGTAAGGAGATTCGCAATGACACAGGCAGAAATAATTAATCAGCTTAAGAATATGACCGTTGCTGAGCGGCTGGAACTCATCGAAGTAGCCGTGCAGCAAATACGCGCCGAACTGCGCTCAAGCGAGGGCCATCTTCAGGTAGCAGATCACGCGGATGAAGAGATACGCCGTGCTGTTGACATTATGCTGCCTGAGTACTTGCATAATAGTGAATTAACTGCTTTCACAGCACTTGATGGTGAGGATTTCTATGTTGAGGAGTGAAGTTTGGCTCATTAACCTCGATCCTACCATCGGTGCTGAAATCAGGAAAATTCGGCCAGTAGTTATAGTTAATGATAATTCTGTGGGAAAACTTCCTCTTAAGGTTGTCGTTCCAGTGACAGATTGGAAAGAACCGTATGCATTTGTTCGATGGATGGTCAGAATAGATCCGGATAATCAAAATGGACTGAGTAAAATTTCTGCAGTAGATACATTTCAGGTGCGTTCAGTTTCACAAGAACGATTTATCCAGCAACTTGGCCGCTTATCGGAAGAACGCATGCAAGCTGTTACGCGTGCGTTAGCATTTGTTCTCAACATCACATCATGACCTACCTGCAACCATCACATTTTCCTGTCCTGACGCTGCTGGTGCTGTCGCCACTCGTCGGCATGCTCCTGACCTTTTTCGCGCCAAACGACCGACTGGTGAAGCGTGGCGCGGTGGCATGGTCGCTGGCGCCGTTGGTGTTGGCAGTGTATCTGTGGGCTGGCTTTGATTCGTCGCTGGTGCGCGACGGGCAGGGCGTCGTCCAGTTCGTCGAGCGCGTA
>DASTWM010000295.1:0-14764 GCA_035765855.1 Roseiflexaceae bacterium | reverse complement strand
GCGAATATCCTCGCGCACGTAGTCGGCGTCGCCAGCCTTGAGATGCCCGATGTGCAGCACCATGTCGACCTCGCGCGCGCCGTCGCGGATGGCCTGCTCGGCCTCGAATACCTTTGAAACCGTGCTGGTAGCGCCAAGCGGAAAGCCGATCACGGTGCAAACCACCGAGTTGCTGCCATGAAGCAGTTGGGCGCACAGCGGCACGTACGATGGATTGACGCACACGCTGGCAAAGCCATATTCGCGGGCTTCGGCGCACAGCCGCTCGATCTGCTGCGGCGTGGCGTCCGGCTTGAGCAGGGTGTGGTCAATAAAGCGAGCGATTGAGTTCATAAGCAATTGTGAGGCTGCCACGCGCGGTCGCGACAGCGTGCTAGGCGACTTCATGCCGATGGGGTCTATTAGGAAGCCGCTGGCGGTATACTAAAATTATAGCACACCGCTTGGCCTTCTTTTTGCTGTAGGCAACTCAGGACTTTTGAATAGGAGGCTTTACAATGAGAGTAATAACAAAACTCATGCTTTTGTCGCTCGGCGCTGGCGCTGTGGCGCTGTGGCGCAGCCAGCAGGCGCGCGACAAAGCATCGCAAGCTTTTGACATGGCGAAAGAGCGATTGCAGGATGTGAGCGCATCGCTGCCGTCCGGCGAGCAAGACACGCAAACGGCGCATGGCGGCCAACCGCAGCGCTCCACGCCGGTCACCACGACCATGTTGAGCCAGACCGCGCCTGATGCGGGCGTGAGCATGAGCCACGGCAGCACGACCAGCACGACTTCATCAACATCATCGAGCGCTGCCTCACCTGCTCCAACGTCGGGCGCAATGGCCGACATACCGGCGGATAGTCTGGCCGAACAAAGCCGCGCCACGGCCAGCGAGTTGGTCCAATCATCGCACCAGCCCGACTCCATGGAAGTCAGCGGATCGTCGGAGCAGACCCACACGGCTGAAGAAGCGGCTGCTGCGCAAAGCGTTGCTCCGCCATCCGCCGCTGCGCCGCCGCAGCCCCCAGGCGCAGGCAATACATCCACGTTCACGCCTGCGAATGATCCAGACGCGGGCCAACTCGACGCCGACGGCGAGGACCGCACAATTACGGATCGCATCCGCACGCGGCTGGGGCAGGAACTTGAGCATGCTGAGTGGGGGCATGTCAATATCAATACGCAGGCGCTCGGCGCGGTCTACCTGCGCGGCTACGTCGCATCGGATGAACTGCGCAGCCGGATCGAGCAGATCGCCAGCGAGACAGAAGGCGTGGAGTCGGTTGTGAATGAGTTGAATGTGGAAGCGCAAAGGCAAGCGTGATGTTATAGACCTGTCGGATGTACCATGACCATCTGACAGGTCTGCTACCTATTCCTCCGGCCATTCGATAACCACGTACACATCCTCGCCCTGGATTTCCACGGCATAGGTCGGGATGCGGATGCCGACCGGCGGCACAATCGCCTTGCCGGTGCGTACGTTGTAGGTCCAGCCGTGCCATGGGCATGTCACGGTGTCCTCGATCAGCACGCCCGCCGAGAGCGGCCCGCCCTCGTGGCGGCACGAATCACTGAATGCGTAGATGGTGCCGCCAACGTTTGCCAGTGCAATCGGCAGGCCATCAACCTCGGCGTAGCGCATGCGGCCCGGCGGAATATCAGCGAGGGCTGCGACGCGCACGATCTCTTTTGCCATGGTCGTATGGGAATGAAGGAAACATGGAACAAGGGAACTGAGGAACTCGCAGGATGTCTGGAAACTGAATTTTCCCTGTCTCCTGGTCTCGGTTCTTTGGTTCTCTGGTTCCGCTGCTTTGCGGCTTCTTCAGTTCCTCGGCTCCTTCGTTCCCTGAGTTCCTCTCTTCCGACGGCCTTGCACCCACAGCAGCGCTGCCAGCACCCAGCCCGACCATGCCAGCGCCGTCGGGCCAAAGCGTGCCGTGACCAGCACCGCTAATACAATCGTCCGCAACACTCCTACAACGGCACGCCGTCCGGGCTTTGGACGAGCCTGGTCGCCCCACTGCATAGCCGTGATCTGTTCCAGCAGCCCGTGTTCGATACACATTTCTAATGTATCGACATAAATAATATCGGTGAAGCTGGCTGCCAGCAGCAGGTCGCGCTGAATCGCCGCCCACGACAGGGTCGCAACCGCTTCGGCGGTCTGTTCGCTCACGCTCAGGCCAATCGAATCGGCATCCGGACCGTAGCTTGCGATCAGCGCGCCGCCCAGGTCGCCGCCAATCCGTGCCAGTGGCACGCTGCTGGGGCACATCAGCACATCAAGATCGGCAGGCATGTCCACGATTTCGAGCGCGCGTTGAATAAGCGTCGTGCCTGCGCGCCGATCGTCGGCAATAAATGGCAACTGGTAGGCATGCACCTCGTAGCCGTCGTGATGCATGAGCGCCATCAGTTCGGTGTAGGCCGCGCCCGCCGCTGTAAACAGCATATTTTCGCCTGCGATCCAGAAGCGGTGCGCGATATGCCGGGCGCTGATATCCTCAAAGCGGACCACTTCTTCCGGCGGCGCGACTTCCATCCCGATCGCATCGAAATGCAGATCATGGCGCAGCACCCACGCGCGGAAAATATCATAGCAGGCGGCTGCTTGCGGGTAGTTCTGCGAGTTAAAGGTAAACCCTTGCTCGGGCGGTAAAATGAGCCACGCCACCGCGGGAATGCCATGTTCATGGAGCAGGCGCGCAGCCTCGGCATGTTCGTCCGTCAGCCGCATCAGGCCCATTGCGACGCCGTAGCGGCCCGCCGCCAGCGTGGCGAGGACGCCGGGCCGCTGGAGTAGCGCCAGCACTGCCGCGCCGCCCAGGTCGGTCATGAAAATGATGTGCGGGCGCGGCGTGCCGGGAAATTCCTGCTCGGTTGCAGCACGAGTTGTAAAATTTGGTGCCATTGGCAACCTTTATGAAGTTAACGGGAAGCACAACGGCACATGTTCAGCGCTTAACGTCCAACCGCGCGCAGCAGCACCGCGCCCGGCCCATCGATCTCAAGCGTTGTGCCATCAAGCTCGGCTGCGCCACGCCCGCCGTAGTAGGCGTCTTCGCTGTCGAGCAGCGCGACCCACATCATGCCAGCGGGCGGCGTGGTAACATTTTGTGCCGCCAGGTCCAGCCGCAGCGAATCGCGCACATTTACCACCAGCAGCAATGTCTGGCCGTCGCCTGTGCGCCGCAGCGCCAGCGCCGTTTTGCCGAGCGGCTCGGCGGCGAATGAGCCGCGGCGGCGCTCTTGCAGCGCTGGCTCGGAGCGGCGCAGCGCCAGCAGGTCGCGATACAACAGCAGCATGCAGTTGTGTGCTGGCTCGCTGCGTTCGCTCCAGTTGAGTTTGGAGCTTTGGAATGTTTCTGCCGCTTGCGGATCGGGAACTTGCTCGCCCGAAAAGGCGCTGAACCTGGCGAACTCCGCGCGGCGGCCTTCAGTGACCAGCCTGCCAAGCTCTGCATGATGATCGGTGAAGTACAAAAATGGCGTCGAGGCCGCCCACTCCTGCCCTTGAAACAGCAGCGGCGTGTACGGGCTCAGCAGCAGCAACAGGGAGGCAGCGCGGTAGGCATCCGGCGCAATGTCGGCGCTCAGGCGCTCGCCCAGTGCGCGGTTGCCGATCTGATCGTGATTCTGAATACAATGGACAAAGCGCATCGGCGGCACGTCGTCGGCGGGAGCGCCGCGCGGGTGCTCAAGCACCTGCGACTGCTGGCCGGTGAAGAACCAGCCATGCTGCAACGTTGTGGCGAGGTCATCCATCGCGCCGGAAAAATCCGCGTAATAGCCTTCATGCTCGCCGGTCAGCGCGACCCGCACCTCATGATGAAAATCGTCGGCCCATACCGCGTCGAGGCCATAGCCATTGTTCGCCAGACTGCGCACCAGCGTCGGCTCGTTGCGCTCGTCCTCCGCAATAAACAGGAAGTGACGGTCTTTGGGCAGGGCGTCACGCACCTGCGACACGATTTCGGCCAGAATATGCGGCGTGCTGTCGTCTTTAATCGCGTGAGTCGCGTCCATGCGGAAGCCGTCGAGGTGGTACTCATTGGCCCAGTGGCAGGCATTGGCGATGAAAAAGTCGCGCACCTGCCGGGAGCCTTCCGTGTCGAAGTTCAGCGCGTCGCCCCACGGCGTTTTGTGGTGGCTGGTGAAGTACGTCGTGCTGAACTGTTGCAGATAGTTGCCATCTGGTCCCAGATGGTTGTACACCACGTCGAGCACAACCGCCAGCCCGCGCTGGTGCGCCGCGTTCACCAGCCGCCGCAGCGCTTCCGGGCCGCCATAGGCGTTGGCTGGCGCGAACAGGCTGACGCCATCGTAGCCCCAGTTGCGGTTGCCGGGAAAGTCGGCAATCGGCATGATCTCAATCGCCGTGACGCCCAGGCTGTGAATGTCGTCGAGTCGCCCGATCAGGCTGTCGAACGTGCCTTCGGGCGTGGCGGTGCCAACATGCACTTCGTAAAAAATCGCCTCTTCCAACGGAATGCCGCGCCATTCCCCATCAGTCCAGCGGAATGCCGTCGGGTCCACCACCTGCGATGGGCCGTGGACGCCCGCTGGCTGGAAGCGCGAGGCCGGGTCCGGGCGTGGGTCGCCGCCATCCAGGCTGTACGCGTAGCGCGTGCCTGCGCCAGCGCCGGCCATGTATTCCTCGAAGTAGCCATCATCCTTCGGTGTCATGGCGTGCGTTTCGGCTGGCTTGCCATCCTTGTAAATCAGCAGGTCGACACGGGACGCGTTCGCCGCCCAGACACGAAACCGCGTCCCAAAGCGGTCAGGTTGCGCACCAATAGGAAGTGTATGTGTCACGATAAACCTCATGGTATCTTTCGAGTTTACCCTGTCTATGAAATAGCAAGGATAACACCAGCGTTATGGTCCAGTTAATCGCTTTCAGCGGTTTCTGCCGTCGCGCGGTGTTGCAGCAGCACCAGCGAGCGATCGAGGAGCGGGTACACCACGCCGCTCTGTCGTAACGCCTGCGCTTGAGCATCAGGCTGGGCAGTATCCAGCACAACCTCCCATGTCGCAGCGCCCGGCAGCCTGAACGACACGGTTTGCTCGCCAGCGTTCAGCAGCAGCAGCAGCACATCGTCGCTGATCTGCTGGCCGCGCTCGTCGCGCTCGTCCAGCCGCTGTCCATCGATCAGCATGCCCATGCACTGTGTCTGCCCGGTTTCCCATTCATCGTTGGAGAACTCCCTGCCGTCTGGATCGAACCATTCGATGTCGCGGATTGTGCTGCCATGAATGCTGCGGCCCTGAAAGAATTTGCGCCGATGAAACACAGGATGTTGTTTACGTAGCTGGGTCAGCTTGCGCGTGAACTCCAGCAGCGCCCGCTGTTCATCGTTCAGGCTCCAATCGAGCCAGCTGATCTCGTTATCCTGGCAATAGGCGTTGTTGTTGCCGTTCTGCGTGCGCCCGCGCTCGTCGCCGCCGAGCAGCATGGGCACGCCCTGCGACAGGAACAGCGTTGCCAGAAAATTGCGCTGCTGCCGGGCGCGAATAGCGTTGATCGCCGGATCGTCGGTTGGGCCTTCCACGCCGTAATTGTACGACTGGTTGTGATTGTCGCCGTCGCGGTTGTCCTCGCCGTTCGCCAGATTATGTTTGTTATTGTAACTGACCAGATCGCGCAGCGTAAAGCCATCATGGGAAGTGATAAAGTTGATCGATGCGTACGGTCGCCGCCCGTTGCGCCGGTACAGGTCGCTTGAGCCGGTCAGCCGGTAAGCAAGTTCGGCCACCGGCGTTGCGTTTCCGCGCCAGAAGCTGCGCATGATATCGCGGTATTTGCCGTTCCATTCCGACCACAGCACCGGGAAGTTGCCGACCTGGTAGCCGCCGGGGCCGACATCCCATGGTTCGGCAATCAGCTTCACCTGCGAGAGCACCGGATCCTGGTGAATGATGTCGAAGAAGGATGACAGACGGTCGGCCTCGTGCAAGCCACGCGCCAGTGCCGACGCCAGGTCGAAGCGGAATCCATCAACGTGCATTTCCTGCACCCAGTAGCGCAGGCTGTCCATCACCAGCTGCATGGTGTGTAAATTGAGCACATTTAGCGTGTTGCCGCAGCCCGTAAAGTCCATGTAGTAGCGCTCATCGCCCGGCATGAGGCGGTAGTACGCTTTGTTGTCAATCCCGCGCAGCGACAGCGTCGGCCCGAGGTGGTTGCCTTCGCCCGTATGGTTGTACACCACGTCGAGGATAACTTCGATTCCGGCGGCATGCAGCGTCTTGACCATGGCCTTGAACTCGCGCACCTGCTGGCCCGTGCCGCCCGAGCTACTGTAGCTGACGTGGGGCGCAAAGAAGCCGAGCGTGTTGTAGCCCCAGTAATTCACGAGGCCGCGCTTGACAAGTTGGTGGTCGTCGACATGCTGGTGGACCGGCAGCAACTCGACCGCCGTCACGCCGAGCGATTGAAGGTACTCAATCACCGGCGGCGTCGCCAGCCCAGCATAGGTGCCGCGCAGGTGCTCCGGCACGTCCGGGTGCTGCTGTGTGAAGCCTTTGACATGAATCTCGTAAATCACCGATCGGTGCAGCGGCGTGCGGAGCCGCTGGTCGGCACCCCAATCGAACGCCGGATCGACCACAATGCTACGCGGCATGAACGGCGCGCTGTCGCGCTCGTCAGGCGTCAGATCATCATACTCGCCGCCGACAATATAGCCATACACGCTATCATCCCACGCAATAAGCCCGTCAATCGCCTTGGCGTACGGATCGACGAGTAATTTATGCGGGTTGAAACGATGGCCGCTTTCCGGTTCGTACGGCCCATGCACGCGGTAGCCGTAACATTGGCCCGGCTGCAAGCCGGGAATGTAGACATGCCACACGCGGTCGGTCTGCTCGTCAAGCAGAATGCGCTGGCTTTCTATGCCATCAGCTGGTCCGTCGAACAAACACAGCTCAACGCTGGTGGCATGCTCGGCAAATAGCGCGAAGTTCACGCCGTTCCCGTCCCATGTTGCGCCAAGTGGATATGGTTTACCCGGCCAGGTTGTCATACGAAATCTACCCCACGTCCTTCTGAGCGAAGTGCGATGCCATGGCACCGGCATGACTGTACGAAAGTGTACCTGTAAAGTGTACCTGTATTGTACGCGATACATGCCAACACCGCGCAACGCAAAGCGTCAGCGCGGTGTTGCATCAGCGCAGTATCAGGTATTGTTCACAATGATCTTACTGTTTGGTCTTATTTGGGTCGCTGTCGGCGAACGCGCCGCTGTTGATAATGCCGGTTGTGCCGCTCGTCCCGGCTGCATCGGTCACTTCGTCCGTGCCAGGTGGGCCATTCAAGCGGTAATGTTGCCATGCAATCGCGCCCTGTGTCACCTCGCCACGGCCCTTGTTCGGCGCAGGTGCCCGCCCGACCGCCAGCGGATTGTGGTTGGTGAGCGCGGCCTGCGCATCACGGGTTGCGCCCGCATCGGCAGGAATCGTGAGCGACCAGACATTGCCCGACGCGAGCGCCCCGGGCTGAAGCGTGCCAGCGTAGTCGCGGGCGTCATGCGTCCCCATCTGAATAACCGCGTAATCCAGGCCAGCCGCCTGCAGGTCGTTCAACGCCGCTTCGGCATCCGCAAGCTGATCGTAGAGCGCAATGATAACTTCTGGTGTATGTTCGTGTGTCATCATGTTCTCCTGTCGCTATCTACGCCAAGAGTAAGCAAGACTGGTGCCATGCAGCTTGCTACCCACGCATCCGCCGCCCTTTCCATGCCACGCCGCGCCCGCTGATCACCCGCAGCCCGGCCCGGGCCGCCAGCCCGAAATAGATCATCAGGCCAGGCGGGTACAGGAAGCCCCACCACGGCGCAACGCGATAGCGCCGCCGGAACAGCCAGCCATACGTGCCGCCGACCAGCGCCAGTAACAGCCCGCCGCCCCATGTGAGCGCCCGCGCCTCGCGTGGTCGTGCGCGTCGCAGCGCCATGCCTGCTGCCAGCATGTACCACGGCCCAAACGCAAGCAGCGCCTGCCGCGCGCCAGCCCCTCCTGCTCGAAGGCCGCCGTTACGCAGGCCCGCCGTGGCATGCTTGCTCAAGCCTTCAGCCAGCGACGCCCAGCCGTCGTACATGCGGACGTGGAGCAGCGAACGTGCCGCCAGCGCTTCCATGGGCGCGCCGCTGGCTTTCACGCGCTGGCCGAAGATGGCATCCTCCAGCACTTCGCCCCGCACAGTGCGATGTCCGCCAACCGCGTCGTACGTGTCGCGGCGGATGAAGATACACTGCCCGTTGGCGAAGGCGACCGGCGAGCGCGGATCGCTGACCAGATCGAGCGGGTACAGCGCGTACATGACCGATTGAAACGCCGTTAGCGCCAGCCGCTCGGCCAGCGAGCCAAGCTGGAGCCACGGCATCAGCGTGATCATGGCGAGGCGGCGCTGCGTGGCGTGCGCGACCAGCGCATTTATGAGTTCTGGCTGCGGCGCAACATCCGCATCGAGGAACAGCAGCCACTCGCCGCGTGCGCGCCCGGCGGCCTGCCAGCATGCCCAGCACTTGCCCGCCCAGCCGGGCGGCAGCGGCGCGCTTGCGAGCAGATGAAAGTCAGGCAGTGCAGCAGCATAGTTTTGCGCAACTGCTGCCGTTCCATCCGATGAATCGTCGTCGACCACAATGACTTCGAAGGCGCGATAGGTTTGGGAGGCCAGCCCGGACAGGCATGCGCCGATCCGCGCTGCTTCGTCGCGGGCGGGGATAATGACGGAAACCAGCGGCTGTGTTGATGGCTCGCGGGCGGCTGTGAGGTGCGGCGTGCGTCGTTCGCGCCGCACATCCTGCGCGCACAACGCGACAATGGTTCCGCCGATCAGCACCACAAGCAAAGCGAGCATTCTGCACCATGATGTATCATTCTATCGTAGTATATATTACCATAAGCAACCGGTGCAGCGCGGCAAGAGGTTAATACGTTATGTCTTTCTTTCGTCGGCCATTGGACATTACGAACGCCACGGTGCGGGCGGCGAGTGAGCGCGATATCACCGAGGTGTCGCGCGTGCTGCGCGATGGCTCCTATCGCTTCTTCAACGCGCCCGGCAGTGATTTGCCCGCACTGCTCGCCAGCCATCAGGCCGTGGTGCTGACGATTGGCGCGCAGGTTGTCGCCGCCGCAGTTGCCGATTGGCCGATCGAGCAGGTGTGCTGGCTGCGCGGCCTCATGTTCGCGCAGGGCATTGCGCTGAGCGACGGGCTTGACGCGCTGCTGCCAGCGTTTCATGACATGCTCCGTGAGCGTGGATTGCGCCAGATTTTCTACGCGGGCGACATGAGCGCCGACTCGTGGGCGCAGCCGGGTTTGCTGCGGCGCGGCTATGCGCGTGAGACTGATGTCATTGTGTATGAAAATCGGCGGCTCGACATTCCCTCAACCGGCAAGCAGGATGTCACCATTCGCCATGCCGAGCCGGTCGATCTGCTAGCGATCATGGCGGTCGATCAGGCCGCCTTTGCGCCGCAGTGGGTCAAGGACGAGGGCGTACTCAGCCCGGCCATCGCCGACATGTCGTTCTTCATCGTCGCGGAGCTTCATGGCGCAATTGTTGGGTATGCATTTGCTACGGCGCACTTCAACGGGCGGCTGGTGCATCTGGTGCGGATCGCCGTGCATCCGGCGCAGCATGGCCATGGGATCGGCATCCGGCTGCTGGCCCAGGTTGTCGCCTACGCGCGAACCTCAGGCGCGGAAAGCCTGACGCTCAACACGCAACTGGAGAACACGCAGGCGCAACGTTTGTACGAATGGTTCGGGTTCCGGCGCACCGGCGAGCGGCAGCGCGTGCTGCGTTATGATCTTGTAAGATGAGATTGCTCGGGCGCACCGCACCGCCGCATGGTATACTTACCTCGCTCCAAACAACAATTGTGGCGAACAGTGCTTATTGAGGATTTATTGCATGGAGAGTGTACAAACCATAGCTGAGTCGGTCATCGATAATGTCGAGAAGGTGATTATCGGCAAGCGTAGCGCGGTCGAGTTGCTGCTGATCGCGCTGCTGTGCAAAGGCCATGTGCTGCTCGAAGACGTGCCGGGCACCGGGAAAACCACGCTTGCGAAAGCCATTGCCCGCTCGCTCGGCTGCTCGTTCAAGCGCATCCAGTTCACGCCCGACCTGCTGCCTTCGGATGTCACCGGCGTTTCTATTTTTAACCAGCAATCGCGCGAATTTGAGTTCCGGCCTGGTCCGGTGATCGCGCAGATCGTGCTGGCCGACGAGATCAACCGCGCCACGCCGAAAACCCAATCGGCGCTGCTGGAGGCCATGGAGGAGCGCCAGATCACGGTTGATGGCACGACCTACGAGATGCCGCAGCCGTTTATCGTGCTGGCGACGCAGAACCCAATCGAGTACGAAGGCACGTTCCCGCTGCCGGAAGCGCAGCTTGACCGTTTTCTGCTGCGCGTCCATCTTGGCTACGCCGAGCGGCTGGATGAAATTCAGATCTTGCGGCGGCAGCGCCAGATGCATCCGATTGATGCGGTTGAGCAGGTGGTTTCCGCCGCGACGCTGTTGCAGTTGCAGGAGCAAATCAAGGATATCTACCTTGACGAGCTGATCGAAGATTACATTGTGTCGCTGGTCACAGCCACGCGCCACCATGAAGACGTGTATCTCGGCGCGAGCACGCGCGGCTCGCTGGCGCTGTATCGCACGGCGCAGGCCCGTGCGGCGCTGTATGGCCGCGATTACGTGATCCCCGACGATGTCAAGGCGCTGGCCGAGCCAGTGCTGGGCCACCGGCTGATCATCAGCCCGGCGGCGCGCATCCGCAATATCTCCGCGCCCAATATCATGAACGACATCCTCAGCGCGGTGTCGGTGCCGGGCGCGCGCGTCGGGCGGCGGGCCGAGCGCGAAACGGCGCAGCCGGCGCGGTAGCGATTAAACCTGTCAGGTGCCGTGATTATCATTCCCTTTCTTCGGGGCTGCACCACCTGGCAGGTTTTTTTCATCCCCTTTTTATCATCTTGACACTTAAGCATTTTCGATCTATATTGTAAGTGTTACACTAACACTGAGCCACAGTGGCTCCTTTTTTTGCCACACGTTAGTGTTAAAGGTACACTTTACGTAACACTGTGAGGGACACCAGCATGTTAGAAGCCATGGCGATCGAGAACGTGCCGGATCAAGCAACTATTGAGCGTATCAACCAGCTCAAGCATGAACGCAACGCCGTTATTCTGGCGCACAACTACCAGTATGGTGAGATTCAGGATATTGCCGATTACGTCGGTGACTCGCTTGGCCTGTCACAGGTCGCTGCTCGCACCGACGCCGATGTGATTGTGTTCTGCGGCGTCCATTTCATGGCCGAGACCGCCGCGATCCTGTCGCCTGATAAAACCGTGCTGCTGCCCGACCTGAACGCGGGCTGCTCGCTGGCCGACGCAATCACCGCCGAGCAACTGCGCGCATGGAAGGCCGAGCACCCCGGCGCGGTCGTCGTTTCCTACGTCAACACCACTGCTGAGGTGAAGGCCGAGACGGATTATTGCTGCACCTCCGGCAACGCGCTGCGGGTTATTCAGGCCATTCCAGAAGATCGCGAAATCCTGTTCCTGCCTGACATGTTTCTGGGCAGCTACCTGCGCCAGCAGACCGGGCGCAACATTCATGTGTGGGCCGGTGAGTGCCACGTGCATTCCGGCATCCGCCCGTCCATGATCGCGCTTCAGCGCGCGCAGCATCCCGATGCCGAATTCCTGATTCACCCGGAGTGCGGCTGCGTTTCTTCAACCATGCACTACCTGGCGCGCGGCTCGATCAGCGCCGAGAACACCCACATTCTTTCGACTGAGGGCATGATCCAGCATGTCGAAAAAAGCCCGCAGACCCAGTTCATCGTCGCGACCGAGGTCGGCGTGCTGCACCGCATGCGCAAGGCCAACCCCGACAAAACATTTTTGCCGGTGGACGAGCGGATCGCCTGCCGCTACATGAAGATGACCACGCTCGACAAGATCGAGCGCTCGCTGCGCGACATGGTGCATCCGATCACCGTGCCGCCCGAAATTGCCGACCGCGCCCGCCTGGCCATTGAGCGGATGATTGCGCTCTAATTTGTGACACGATGACACGATGACAAAATGGCAAGATGATGACGTAATTGAGGACATATATTTGTCACGCTCTCACCGTGTCATCGTGTCACCGTGTCATCTTGTCAGGAGAAAGACATGCTTCTGCATAACATTCAAGTCGCCGCACCACGTTTTGTGCTAACCAAGCAGCCAGAAAATGTACATGATCATGTGGCTGACGTGCTGATTATCGGCGGTGGCGCGGCTGGGCTCGCGGCGGCGCTCGAAGCGGCCGGGCATGCCAATGTCACCCTGCTGACGCGCGGCCCGCTGCCAGTGAGCAACTCGGCATGGGCGCAGGGCGGCGTGGCGGCAGCGATTGATGCGGACGACTCGCCTGCGCTGCACATCGAAGATACCTTGATCGCCGGAGCGGGCCTGTCCGACCGTGAACCAGTGGCGGCGCTGGCGGGCGAGGCTCCCGCGCTGATGCGCCTGCTGGCGGGCAGCGGCGTGCCGTTCGAGCGCGATGATCATGGCTTTGTGCTGGGTCTGGAGGGCGGCCATTCGCATCGTCGCATCTTGCACACCGGCGATGCGACCGGCTGGGCGATTACGTCTGCGCTGATTGAGCAGGCGCGCAATCATCCGCGCATCCACATCATGGAAGGCTTCCAGGCGGTTGATCTGCTGGGCGCGACGGGCCAGTGCGCCGGTGTGCTGGCGCGTGATGAAGCGGGCGCATGGCATTGCTTTCATGCGCGCGCGACGATTCTGGCGACCGGCGGCGCGGGCGCGTTGTACGGCCTGACCAGTAATCAATCATTCGCGCTGGGCGAAGGCATTGCGCTGGCGTATCGGGCGGGCGCAGAAGTGGCCGACATGGAGTTTGTCCAGTTTCACCCGACCGTGTTCCGCACCCGCGCCGGTCAGGGCTTCCTGATCAGCGAGGCAGCGCGTGGCGAGGGCGGGCGGCTGCTGTCGGTTGACGGCGAGCGCTTCATGCTGGCGGAAGATCCACGCGCAGAGCTCGCGCCGCGTGACATCGTGGCGCGCGGCATCTTCGCCGCCATGCGCCGCACCAGCAGCGATTATGTGCTGCTTGACCTGACGCATCTGCCGCTGGCGCTGCTGGAAGGGCGTTTCCCGACGATCATGGCGCGCTGCCGTGCGGAAGGTATCGATCCGGCGCGGGAGCCGATTCCTGTCGCGCCGGCCGCACATTACCTCATGGGTGGCATCCGCACCGACACGCGCGGCGCGACCAATATCGCCGGGCTGTACGCGGTCGGTGAGTGCGCCTGCACAGGCGTCCATGGCGCGAACCGGCTGGCCAGCAACTCATTGCTTGAATGCCTGGTGTTCGGTCGGCGGGCGGGGGCGGCGGCAGTGGAATTGCAGATTGCACATTGCACATTGCAGATTGATAAACAGCACCAGCCCAATCTACAATCTACAATCTGCAATCTGCAATTGGATTGGCGCGCAACAATGGCGCAGATCATGCGCGGGCATGCCGGCCTGCAACGCTCGGCGGCAAGCCTGGAGGCGGCGCTTCAAATGTTAGCTGCATGGCCGTTGCAAGCGAGCGCTACGGATGCCGAGGCAATCACTGCCGCCAATGCCGCACTGGCAGCCCGGCTGATTGTCACTGGCGCACTGTTGCGCGAGGAGAGTCGCGGCGCGCACTTCCGCACCGATTTTCCGCAGAGCGATGAAGCGTGGCGCGTGCACATCGTGCAACAGCGGGACGCAGCGCCACACACAGCGAGCAGCGTTGGGGACGTAGTAAGCCATGCGGCATAAGCGCCACAGAGAGCACAGAGAACACAGAGGTTAGAGCGAGATACGTTTGATACCGTCTACAAGCGCGGTGATCCAAAATTCATGAGCAAAGCACGCTTGAGACCTGTCGCTTTGAGGTAGGACATAACTTGGGCAGTAGCAACATCAGGCAGCTTTGCGACCGACTTCAGTTCTACAATCACCGCGCCTGCAACAAGGAGATCGACCCGCTGCCCTTTTATGACCTGACCTTTATAATGCACATCAATTGCGACTTGGCGCTCTACGGCGATGCCACGCAATTGTAGTTCGATACAAAGCGCTTCTTCGTAAATGGACTCGAGCAATCCGGGACCAAGAATGCGGTGTACTTCGATTGCTGCGCCGATAATCTGCTCTGTCAAGGCATCGCCCATGGGCATGTCCTTCTCTATCCTGAAAAGAGTCTGGATGAAGTGTAAGAATTGTGGATTACCGTCGAATTACCATTGCAACAAACCCAATTTCTCTCTGTGTCCTCTGTGTCCTCTGTGGCTAAATAAGGAGTTATAGAATGAGGCTTTTAAGTATGCAGATTGACGACGTGGTGGCCCGCGCGCTCCGCGAGGACATCGGCCACGGCGACATAACGACGCTGGCGCTGATTCCCGCCGACGCTCAGGCCGAGGCGCACGTCGCCATGCGCGAGGGCGGCGTCGTTGCTGGCCTTCAAGTGCTTACCGCCGTGTGGGCCGCTGTCGATCCGGCGGTGCAGGTGACATTCCATGCCGCCGATGGTGACCGGGTGGAGCGCGGCGCGCTGATCGCCACCGTGCGGGGCCGCACGCAGAGCATCTTGACCGGCGAGCGCGTGGCGCTGAATCTCTTGCAGCGGCTGTGCGGCATCGCTACCATGACCGCGCGCTACGTTGAGGCGGTGCGCGGCCTTCC
>DASTWM010000294.1:0-6703 GCA_035765855.1 Roseiflexaceae bacterium | reverse complement strand
CCGGCAATAAGAGAGAAAGGGGTATACCATGGATCTGAAAGGATTGAAAGTTGCCGCGCTCGTGACCGACGGCTTCGAGCAGGCTGAACTGCTATCGCCCAAACAGGCGCTGGAGCAAGCCGGCGCGACCGTCGATGTTGTGTCGCCCAAGGATGGCAAAGTCAAAGCATGGGACGAGACCGACTGGGGCAAGGAAGTCCCGGTCGATGTGAAGCTGAGCGATGCGCGGCCATCCGATTACGACGCGCTGCTGCTGCCCGGCGGCGCGATGAATCCCGATCATCTGCGCGCCATGCCAGAGGCGGTGCAGTTTGCAAAGTCATTCTTCACCAGCAACAAGCCAGTTGCGGCAATCTGCCATGCGCCGTGGCTGCTGGCCGAGGCCGATGTGATCAAGGGCCGCACGCTCACCAGCTACAAGTCCATCCGCACCGATCTGAAAAATGCGGGTGCCAACGTGGTCGATAAAGAGGTCGTGGTCGATGGCAACCTGACCACCAGCCGCAACCCGCACGATCTGCCCGCCTTCAACAAGACCATCATCGAGCAATTTGCGAAGGGTGCTGGCAAGCAGGCCAATGCGGTCAATGCTGATTAAAAGCTAATCCCATGCTTGCACTTGCATGGACAGCCGCCGGATTGAACATGTACTTCGTTCCGGCGGCTGTTTGCATGCGCTTTACTTTCTCGCCAACTTCATAAACGTCGTCATGTCGGAACAGCCGCAACAACTGCACGACGGCTCGACCGGCGCTGATCGATCAAGAGCAGTGCAATCAGCGTAAGTTCCGCCAGCTTATCGATCAGGGCGGTCGGGTTCAGACGAAACCCGTTCACGAGAAAATACATGAAGAATGTCACCGTCGCGAAGATAATCAGGAGCCAGCGCACAACATGGCGGAAACGCGCCAATGCAGGCAGGTACAGCGCAACGCCGAGCGTCAGGTAGCCGATGCCGTTGAGCAGGAACAAATACGAGAGCGGCAAAGGAAGGTAACGGAGGATGTTAAAGCCGCCACCGGGCGGGCCGCCGGGCCGTATTCCTCCAGCACGCGGCGGCGGACCATTGAAGCCGCCCATGCTCATGCCAATGCCGCGTTGCAGGTGGACAAGCGCCGTGATGACGATGAGCGCAAGGATCGCGATCCGCAAAACCCCAATCGTTCGCTGTAAACGCTGTGCCTGTGCCTGGCTCATGGTGCAACCCTCCTTGTTGTTTCGGACCACCATCGGCAGCTATGATCAACGCAATCGTACGCATGAAATGTGTAGAGCATGTTAAAACTGTATGAGCGTACGATGAGTTTACAGCATGAAAATACCCCGACCTTGCGCAAGGCCGGGGTACCAATATCAACTTTTCGCGCTACCTGGCGGTGCAGCACTCGTTCAGCTACACAAACGCCGAAAGGCCAGTAATCTCGCGCCCGACGACCAGCGTATTAATCTCATTCGTGCCTTCGTAGGTATAGACCGCCTCCATGTCGGCGAAGTGCCGCGCGACATGATTCTCCAGCAGAATGCCGTTACCACCCATGATCTCGCGCGCAATGGCCACGACCTGCCGGGCGCGGGCGGCGCAGGTTTGCTTTGCCAGCGAGGCCATGCCTTCCGTCATCGCGCCTTCGTCGCGCAGTCGGGACAGCCGCCACACCAGCAACTGCATCATGGTCACTTCGGAAAGCATCTGCACCAGCTTTTGCTGAATAAGTTGGTAGCCGCCGATCGGGCGGCCAAACTGCTGGCGCTCCAGCGCGTAGGCGCGGGCGTACTCGTACACGGCGGCGGCATGCCCAACCGCTTCCCATGCCACGCCGTAGCGCGTGTTCATGAGTACCTTCGCGGTATCGCGGAACGAATTTGCATGTGCCAGGCGATTCGATTCAGGGATTTCGCAGTTGGTAAGCGTGATGTCGGCATTCAGCACGGCGCGCTTGGCGATCTTGCCCTCGATCACCTTCGCCTCGAAGCCGGGCGTGCCTTTTTCAACCAGAAAGCCATTCACCTGGTTGGTTTCCTCATTGCGCGCCCAGATCACGACCACGTCGGCAAAGGTGGCGTTGCCGATCCAGCGTTTCGCGCCGTTGAGCACATAGCCGTCGCCGACGCGCCTGGCGGTTGTCTTTGGGTGCGATGCATCCGAGCCAACTTCCGGCTCGGTCAGGCCAAATGCGCCGATCTTCTCCAGCCGCGCCATGGGCGGCAGCCATGTCTGGCGCTGCTCCTCCGAGCCGCACAAGTAAATCGAACCCATGGCAAGGCCGCTCGTCACGCCGAAAAACGTGTCGATGCTGCCGTCGCAGTGGGCCAATTCCATGGCGACCAGGCCATTCGCGACGCTCGACAAACCGGGGCAGCCGTAGCCGGGAATGGTGCCACCGGCAATATGCAATTCAGCCATTTTCGGAATCAGTTCGAAAGGAAATTCCGCCCGCTCCCAATAGTGGTTGATGATCGGCGTGATTTCCACATCGCAGAACGCGCGCACCCGATCGCGTATTTCGCGCTCGTCGTCGGTGAGCAAGTCATCAAGGCGATAAAAATCAACGCCATGCTCCGCAGACCGCACTGTCATATTCATGCTCCACTTTCTTAGTACGCACTATAACGCACTGCATTATCTATTAAATATACCATATGGAGATGAGCTTTGGATGATGTGAGGACAAGGGCTATCATGTACGCTGCCTGGAGCAATAGAGTCATGCCTCCGCCGCATGCGCGGGGAGGTCACAGACGAACATATGATGGAAGCGTTCAGGACGCGCTATCGCACGCCATGCGCCGATTTATGGGCCGACGTGCTTTTCAACCACGCGCACCAGCGATTCAAGATCGAACGGCTTTGCAAGACAGGCTGCCACTTTGGTCTGTTTGGCCGTTCGCTCAAGGTCGCGGCTCGCAGACACAAGCACAATGGGAATTGAGGCTCCCAGCGGCGTGGCTTGCAACGCATCGATAACTTGCCAGCCGCTCATCTTCGGCATCATCAGATCCAGAACGATGAGGCTTGGAGGACTTTGGAGCGCCATTTCAACTGCCGTTTGTCCATCTCCTGATGTGACAACGTTAAACCCTTCGTCGGCCAGTGTTTCAGCGATAACGTCACGAATGTCGGGATCGTCGTCGACAACAAGAATGGTATATGATTCCATGGCAAAAGGTGCTCCGCCACTGATGGGTTGCGCACGTCTCGTAAAAACGGTATACACGGTGACTACAAACCTTGGGAGTATTGCTTGGTACACTATGACTCAGCGCCACAATACATACTGAGCATATGCGCTGTGGTTGCAATTTATGTGCCATATCGGGACAAACTGCTAAACTGCTACGCCTTAGGGTTGACGAATGCCCGCGTGCTACGTATGATCATAGCTGATATGATCTGATGATACCGACCATGCCAGACCAACAACATACATCTCGTTTCTATCGCCGGTTCTTTTCGCTGGTGCTGCGCGCGCTGCTGACTCTCGCGCAGGGTATCCTCGCGCTAGCCTGCCTATGGCAGGCATTGCAGTTCACCGCGCGCCCCGATCCGCTCGATACGTTGCGGCGTGGCGATGCGCTGTTCATTGCGGGCCGCTACCACGACGCTCGCGCAACCTACAGCCAGCTTGTTGCTCAAGATTCCAGGCTGGCGCGCGGGTACCTCCGTCAAGGCATGGTCGCAGCCATTCGTGGCGAATTTGAGGTCGCCAGTCGTTCGCTCGCGCGGGCGGTTGGCATGGGACTCCAAGGGGAAGATCGCGATCTTGCGCGCCTGTATCAGGGCTACGTGGCGCTGCAACTTGGCCATGCTGATGAAGCCGTCGCGACGTGGCAAGCCGTCGATCCACGCTCAACGCTGCTGCCCGTACGGCGCGTACTCGAAGGCGAGCGCCTGCTGCACGCGGGCGATTATGCGACCGCCGAAGCGACATTTCGCAGCGTGAATCTTGACGAGGTGCCACCAGCATGGCAGGCGATTGTGCGCAATCGGCTGGCGGCTCTGCGCGCGGCCAGCGATCCGCAGAGCGCGTTGGCGCTGCTTCAGCAGCCGGGCGGCAACATGTCGGGAACGCTTGCGCCCAGCAGCGCGGTGTTCGTCGCGCCGCTCCTGCCGTCTGGCGGCCCCAACACGGAGGCGCTCGCCGCTGCCCTGCGCGCCGACCCCGGGCACCGACCTGCGCTGCTCGGACAAGTCTATTTGGAAGGCAAACTGTATGCGCTGGCCGAGGCACAGTTCAGTGCCGCTGCTGCCGACAATGCTTACGCCCGATCAGCGGCGGCCTACGCGGCCTACACCCGCTGGCTGGCTGGCGACCGCGCGACCGGGCGGCAGCAGTTGGAAGCGCTGGTCGCCGCCCACCCCGACGAGCCAAGCGCCCGCGCGCTGCTGGCTTTGACGCTGCTGGCTGACGCGAAAGCACAGCCCGCTCAAGCGCAACTTGCCACCATGCAGAAGCTGGCCCCACAAGCGCCAGATACACATCTGGCATGGGCGCAGTGGTACGCCGCCACATCGGATTACATTGCGGCGACGAACGAATACGAACGCGCGGTGCGTGAAGCGCCACTCGCGGAGCGCGGCGTCTACGCGCTCGCGCAGGCCCAGTTCCATGTCGAAACCGAAGTGCAGGTGTGCGAAACGGGCCAACCAGTTGCCGAGGAAGCCGCCCGATTGCTCCCGAACAACGTTGCCGCATGGACAACACTGGCCGCCGCGCGCTTCCGGTGCAGCAATCCGGCAGGCGCGCGCGAAGCTGCCCGGCAGGCGCTCAAGCTCGATCCCACGAGCGCCGAAGCATCGTACTATCTTGGCCGCGCGCTGGCGGCGCTCGGCGATCGTCCGGGCGCGCGCAACGCGCTGGTCAGCGCCGCCGACCTCGCGCCTGACTCCGCATGGCGCGAGCGGGCCGAAACCCAGCTTGGCGTGCTTGGCCTGTAGCACGGGCCGCCGCCTGTCCTCGCCCGCTCATGCTATAATGGCAGCGTTTTGAAAGGGAAATAATGCCATTAGCAACCATGAACAATCGTCCGATTTTACTTGCGCCGTCGATCTTGTCTGCCGACTTCGCGCGGCTGGGCGAGCAGGCCCGCGCCGCCGAAGACGCGGGCGCGGATTGGCTCCAGATCGATGTGATGGACGGCGTATTTGTGCCAAATATCAGCGTCGGCCTGCCGGTGGTCGCGTCGTTGCGCAAGGCTGTCGGGCTGACGCTTGACTGTCACCTCATGATCACGCAGCCCGAGCGCTATGTCGAGGCATTCATTGACGCGGGCGCGAACAACGTCACGGTGCATGTCGAAGCGACGCCGCACATCCACCGCGCGGTGCAGCAGATCAAAGAAAAGGGCGCGACGGCTGGCGTGGCGCTCAATCCCGGCACGCCGCTGAGCATGCTGGATGAAATTATTCCCTACGTTGATCTGATTCTGCTCATGAGCGTCAATCCGGGCTTCGGCGGGCAGGAATACATTCCGACCACAACCGACAAGATCGCGCGCCTGCGACGCCTGCTCAACGAGCGCGGCTACGGTCATGTCGGCATTCAGGTGGACGGCGGCATCAAGGCCGACAACGTGCGCGCAGTGGTCGAAGCGGGTGTAACCAATGTTGTCGCTGGCTCCGCAATTTTTAACGACAAATACAGCGTGGCCGCGTCCATTCAGCAGATGCGCGAGGCGTTCCAATGAGCGTTGTGCTTGCTACCACCGTGCATGATCCCGGCGGGCGCATGCTAGAACAGACGGCCCGCGCGCTGCCGATACTGCGCGAAATATTCGCCAGCATCGCCGCGCAGGTCACGCATGCCAGCAGTGATACAACGCTTGCGCTGCTTCATGAAGCCGGCGCGCTCATCCGGCAGGACCCGGCGGAACGCTTCGCGGGCTACATGAAGCTTGGACGGCCACGCCGCGAGTCGGTTGAACTGGCCTTACAATGCGAGCAACTGTTGATCATGTTCTGCGACTTCGACCGCGTAATTCACTGGGCCGACGTTTATCCAGATGAACTTGCCGCGACCGCCGCGCGGCTGCCGGAGCAGGACTTCACCGTGATGGGCCGCACCCCGCGCGCCTTCGCGTCGCACCCGCGCGTGCAGCGTGACACGGAATCGATTGTCAACCATGTGTTCGCCATGACGCGCGGCAAGCCATGGGATATTACCGCCGCCGCGCGTGGGCTGTCGCGCCGCGCCGCCAAGGCGATTCTAGCTGGCTGCCCGGATGAAAGCATCGGCACCGATGCGTCATGGCCGCTGTTTGTGCAACAGGCGGGCGGCTTCAGCATGGGCTACCTTGCCACCGAAGGGCTGGAGTTCGAAACCGCCGACCGCTTCGGGGACGAAGTGGCTGCGGCGGGTGGCATGGCGCAGTGGATCGCGCGCATGGATGCCGACCCGCGCAACTGGGCGCAACGGCTCGAAATGGCCCAACTCTCTGTTCAAGCTATGTTACCATACGTGTAAAGAACACAGAACAAAGAACAGAGCGTTCTCTGGTCCTTTTGTACATATCAATGAGGTTAACCATGCCCAAAGAAGGAATCACGCCACGCGCCGAAGACTATTCGCAGTGGTATCTGGATATTGTTCGCAACGCCGACCTGGCCGACTACGCCGAGGTGGTGCGCGGCTGCATTGTGTTCAAGCCGACCGGCTACGCGCTGTGGGAGGCGATCCAGCGCGGCCTTGACGACCGCATCAAGGACACC
>DASTWM010000293.1:0-5083 GCA_035765855.1 Roseiflexaceae bacterium | reverse complement strand
AAGGACGAAGTAGCGGTTGATGCCATCCAGCGCTCCGCTTGGGATCGACACTGGCATGGCAAACGGCCCAAGCGGTTGCGGCCGCTGCCTGGAAATCGCCCAGGCTGCATCGATTTCGGAACAGGAACCATACAGCGCACTCCGCGACGCGGCTGCCGGCATCGTGGCCACTGGCGGCTCGATAACGATGTTGGCCTGCACCTGGTCTTCTGCACCCTCCGGAAGGCGCGTCAGGTCGAGCAGACACTGTCCGTCGCGCGGAACAAACGCCGTGGCATAGACCAGTGCGGCAACACTGTCGGGGTGGCGGGCAGCGGCTTGAGTGGCTATGACGCCGCCCATGCTGTTGCCAACCAGGATGGCGGGTTCAGCACTGGCGGTTAGCACCTCCCCGAGACGAGCAGCACATGAATCGAGAGTTACATCCTCCGGGAGCGTTGCGTCATCGCCGAGCCCGGGAAGGTCGAATACTTCTACAGCGTGGCCGGCGGAGCGGAGCCGTTCCGCCAGCGGCCCCCAGATCCAGGCACCCGTAAAAGCGCCGTGCACAAGGACAAAACGAGCCATCTGAGAATCCCCCGATTACGCACAGCCCTCGGAAAGGCGCCATCCTACAGATAGGGGACGATTTTGCCAGCATTGGGCGCGGTTTTAGAGAGCAATTGAACGTCCGCTTTGGGTCACAAAGCGCTCGTTCGGCTGCATCGCTGTTTCGTTAGCCAACTCCGAACCTATTGGAATATATTGGGATCGATTTTTCAGGTTAGCCATTTTAACCCGTTGATTTCACTTAATTGGTGCACTTCCTCCGGCACCGCCAATCTTTCAAAACCATAGTCCCCCAAGGTCGCTTTCCCCTGGGCGGCAAGCTCTGCGTTGTGCCAGGAGGGCCTCCTCGATGACCGAAAAGGCGGCCTTCAAATGTCGTTGGTGAGAGGCAGTTCAGTGCCCTGGCGCCCATGCTTGTACCCCTGTCGGCTCATAGATTTTATGAGGTGGGATTGGACGTCCGCGCCTTGATGAAACAGTTGGCCCGGCGAGGATCACCAGCGAACCCCACCCGATAAAAGTCACCGGCGGGCCCGGTCGACCCCACCATGTCGAGGGCATGATATCGAGGGCATGAAATGCCATGGCCAACAGTATCGATGCAGCAATCTCTTCGAATTCAAGAACACCCAGCGGACCGTCACGCGGCGCGCCATGCTGCACCGCGAAAGCCATAACGGCCAGTTTAGCCCAATTGGCACACGGCCGTAATTAAGCCAAATTGCGGTCGAGAAACCATTCGCGGCGGGGGCCAAAAATGACGACGGTCGAAATTTCAGATGAGTTTCAGATTGGTCGTGTTGTTAGCCGACTTTTCGATGTTCTGATCAAGAACGCGGCTGTCTTTCTGCCGATCGCATTGATCCTTCAATTGCCTGTTCTTGCCCTGAGCCTGCTGGGCGCGTTCCAGCCCGAACTGTTCGGCAAGACGGCGGCCGGTGGCATCAATCCGGCGACCCTGGGGCTATTCTTTCTGGTCGCCTTTGCGGTATTCATTGTCTACGCATCGTGCACCTACATCCTGCAAGCCGCCTTAGTCCAGGGAAGCATCAGCTACATGAACGATGCGCAGCCCAGTTTTGGTGAATGCTTGGTAGCGGGTCTTCGTTATTTCGTTCCTCTTGTCGTCATCGCCATACTGAGCTCGCTGGGCATGATGCTGGGTTTTGTTCTGCTGGTAATCCCCGGAGTAATCCTGGCACTGATGTGGATGGTCGTCGTGCCCGTGAAAGTAATGGAAGCCACAACCATTCGGACAGCCTTCGGCCGAAGCCGCGCGTTGACGAAAGGACATCGCGGCGCAATTTTTCTTCTGGCGATTTTCTATTTTGTGCTTGCGATCGCCGTCAGCTTGGCAACCCGTCCTCTTTTTGGATTGCCAATATTTTCCCAGAGCGCTGGCGGCATGACCGTTCCTCTCCTTGTCGTCCAGTGGATAGAAAATACGATTCTTGTCGCCATCGCCGCTGTCGGCGTATCCAGCATCTATTACGAACTGCGACTTGTGAAGGAAGGCGTCGGCACCCAGCAGATGGCCGCGGCGTTCGATTAGACGCTCAGGCCTTATCGTGCTTGTCGCGGCGGCGCTTGCCGAACAGCAGCCGCGATTCCAGCCGTCCGCGCAACGCGGTGTAATATGTGGACAGGAATTCTTGATCCGGCAAAGGCTGATCAAATTTGATCTTGGTCCGGATGCGCGCGGCAACGGCATACATAGTCGCCTCATCTCGGCGGCGCAGCACTGACTCGAGGATTTTGAGCTCCTTGATGCCATAGGCATCTAGTGCTGCTTCGCTGAATATAACACGGCCGCTTGCACCGTCGGTGCTGAGATCCCGGTCCAGTATCCGTTTGGGGGCGACCACGACCCACGTGCCGCCAACCAGATCTCCCACGCGCAGCCTGTCGCGATTGAAAAGAGGGAAAAACACGAAGACTACGCACCAGATCATCCCCGTGATACCGATCCAGGCATCCACCTGGCCCGGGCGCACGATCATGAAGGAAAGAGGAAGGAAAATTTCCAGCTCCCGCATCGCATTGCGGGCGAATATCGCGGTGGCAGTCAGGGGACTGCCTTCGCGCATGGCGACCCGAAGGCCAACAATCCGCTTGCCGGGCGTGGCAGCGCGCGAAGTCAATTCAAAACCCGTGAAATAGAAATTGCGGAGCAGGAAAAAGCCGAGCAACCAGATGATGTTCAGGATCTCTCCTGTCGCCAGAGGCAGCACCCTAGCCAACACAATCACCGCCACTGTCAGCCCAACGAGTGCCGCCACCATGATGGTAACGTCAAGCAGAAAGGCCGAAATGCGCTCCCCGGCATCAGCCAGCCGGATATCGAGGTCGACGCCTTCCGGTGTGACGAGTTCACGGTTCAGGGCTACAGCCGTCATCGCCCGCGTCCCGGTCGGTAGAAGTATAGGCCCCAACCGATGGCCGTCACGGTCGCCACGCCATATCGCGCTGCCGTCGACTGGATCAGCTGGCGGCCGAACCCTTCCAGCATGCCCGCCATCGCCAGCATCAGGACCACGCCTGCCATGACAGTGGCGGCAGTGCGCCCGGCGGCCGCCGCCGCATCCAGCCGCGACAGGTGGCGCGGAAAGGCAATTGACCACCCGATGTGAAACCCGGCCGCACCAGCCAGGATCACGGCAAAAAGCTCGGTCACGCCATGAACGAGCGTCCAACCCAGGAAGTCCAGGAGCAGACCATGGCTGGCAAAAACCATGACAAAGGCTCCGAGCGAGAAGCCGTTATAGAGCATCAGCAATGCCGTCGGCAGGCAGCACGCGAAACCCAGCGCAAAGGCGAACAGCGCAATCTGGGAATTGTGCGCGAATAGGAAGCTAGCGAATATGGCCAGCCCGCCGCGGCTGTCGTGATTGAACAGGCTTGCTTTCAGCATGGCGGAACTGGCCGACGGCTCTCGGCCGGCCGCAAGAGCCGATGGCACGAATGCAAAAAACCAGTCCGGCGAACGATTCACCAGCACGGCAGCCACCGCGGCGCCCAACATGCAGAAACCGGTGGAAACCAGCGTCTCGCGCCACAATCGGCGAACGGCAGCCGGCCAGTCGCGCAGGAAAAAGGCCAGCAGCCGCTCACCCAACGTGGTGCGAGACCCATAAACGAAAAAATAGGCGCGGGTGGCCAGGCTTTCGAGATAAACCACCAGATTGTGATCCAGCGAGATGCTGCGCGCCACCGACAGCGACGACAGCGTGGCACGGTAGAGCACCGGCAGCGCGATAACATCGTCGTCGCTCAGCCGCGACATGCGTCCAGTCTCCAGCAGTTCCAAAAGGCTTTCAAGTCGTTTCCAGTCGGCCTCGCGTTCGCTTCGGAAGCGCTGGCTTTTGAGAACCAGAACGTCACTCATGCCTGCCACCGGGAACGCTGCTTCACAGCCATATACTCGGAGAGAACTCCGGACGCGATCCTGTCCACTGGTACGTCAATCACATTGACGCCCATCTGACGCAGCCGACCGAGAACAATCTCCCGCTCGCGCAAGAGCTGGTGCGCAACGACCGCGCAGGTCGCATCCTGCGCCCGCAGCGGCGGCTCCCGCTCCATCGCTTCGAGCTCTTCGTCGCGGAACAGGACGAACAGAACCATGTGCCGCTTCACCAGACGGGCAATATTCTCAAGCATGAGTTCGGCGCTTGTAGTGTCCGCAAAATCGCTGAACAGGATGACGATGGATCGGCGCTCCAGGTCCCGAAATAGCTGCGTCAGCCCCAGGGTGAAATTCGTTTCCGCGGTGGAATAGTCCAGGCTTGCCGCCAGCCGCTGCAGTGCCGGAAAGGCCCGCACCCCGGAGACGCTTCCGCTGCGCAGGCGCGGCCCCGCATCGAAGGCGTAGAGACCCATCTTGTCTCCCAGCTTCAGTGCGACATACGCCAGAAGCAGGATTGCGTGCAGTGCGCGATCGAGCCGCGGCTGCCCCAGAAGCTCGTCGCCCATGAGCCTTCCAGTATCCAGTGCGGCGACGATATGCTGGTTCTGCTCCAGACGGAACTCCTTGACCAGCAAACCATTGTGACGGGCGGACTGCTTCCAGTCGATCTGGCGGGGATCATGCCCGGACTGGAAATCGCGCAAAGCATGGAACTCGGCGCCCTGTCCCCGGTCGAGCTGTGGCTGAAGACCTGCTTCGGTGTCACGCTGGAACAGGCGAAGCGCCTCGGCACGCACCGACTCGATATCTGGAATGATGGATAATTTCCGCCCCATCCGGTGCTTGTGCTGGATGTGTGCCAGGCCCAGCGGACCGGTCCAGCGCAGCCAGACATTTTCCAGCAGGCCTTCGCCACGCCGCAAGGGATCGAGCTGAAATCGCGCGCTTGCAACCGGTCCTTCTACCGGCAGCATCTGTCGGCGCGGCGCGATTGACAGCCGTCCATTCCCTTCCAATTCCACCTCCAAGGACGGCGGCGCCGCCGACGGAAACGAAATGACGAACCGGGCCAGGACAGAGCGGCCCACGCCCAATGTTTCAGGCAGGTCCGCATCGACCGTCAGGCGC